>NBMI01000117.1 GCA_002085445.1 Candidatus Parabeggiatoa sp. nov. 2 | reverse complement strand
GAGCCGTGTGAGGGGAAACTTTCACGCACGGTTCTGAAGACCAGTCCCTTATGGCGACATAAGGGGCTGAGTTTAACATTGAGTCTTTTCGTACCAAGTCAGGATACCGGCGATATAACGTTGAGTCCTACCTCGGTTTGGAAAAACAAACAAACACCATCTGTTATTGTCGTGTCTCAAGTCCAAAACAGCGAGATGACCTTGCCAGACAAGTTGAATTCATGCGGGCAAGATACCCAGAAGCTGAAATCGTCAAAAACATTGTTCGCTACCTCAACTACAAGCGTAAAGGGCTTAAATCCCTATTGGGACGAGCAATGCGAGGAGATAAACTCGAAGTTGTGGTTGCCCATAAAGACCGCCTCGCACGTTTTGGATTTGAGCTCATCGAATGGGTTATCCAACAAAACGCTGGGAAAATCGTGGTTCTCAAGCAAACTAATCTTTCCCCAGAGCAAGAGCTTACCAATGATCTTCTCAGCATCCTCCATGTTTTCAAATAAAGGATGCACTCACGATGAAATTACAAGAACCAAGTCCATCAAGCTTTATCCAACCCTAAAGCAGAGGCAGATATTTAAAAAATGGCAGGATTGCAGTCGCTATGTGTTCAATCAAACCATTGATTACCTTCGTTCTTGCATCAATTTCTCGCCATCTTGGATGGACATAAAAAAGGACTTGTTGAAACAACTCCCTAAATGGTGTGGGCCGGTGCCTTTCCAAATCAAAGCGATTGCAGTGAGAGAAGCGCACCAAGCCTATTGGAAAGCCAAAGGAAATCCGAGATTTAGAAGTCGCAAAGCACCAATGCAATCTTGTTATATTCCTAAGTCCGCTATTAATAAAGATGAGGGGATTTACCCGACCATATCAGGCCAAGGCTTACGCTATAGCGAGCCGTTGCCCGGGAGTACGAACATTTCAATCATTTTATTCTGAACACCTAGCAGGGCAAATTGGTTATGACGACTTTGGGCGTATTCAACGTTTTTGTTATCATTTGGACAATTTGATTTCTCGTACCAGCAAGGCCACAGGTAAGGCTAAGCGGGAGATGAAAAGAGCCCAAGCTAAAATCAGAAAGAAAATCAAAAATCTTATCAAGGAAATCCACTTTAAGACCGCACGTTTTTTAGTGGATAACTTTGATGTGATTCTGTTACCTACGTTTGAAACTAGCCAAATGATTGGAAAATCCGCTCGCAAACTCCGTTCAAAGACTGTCAGAGCTATGCTGACATGGGCACACTATCAATTCAAGGTTCGCTTAAAAAACAAAGCCCTTGAGTTTGGTAAAAAAGTAATTGATGTTTGCGAAGCCTATACCAGCAAGACAGTCAGTTGGACCGGCGAAATCAAAAACGTAGGCGGATCAAGAGTAATCAGTTCAGGTGGAATAACACTTGACCGCGATCTCAATGGAGCTAGAGGAATCTTCATTAGGTCTTTGGTAGATTCACCCTCTCTAACGGGAGCTATTGTTAACGTTTGTTAGTATTCGTTAGGATTTGTTAACATAAATGAATCGGAAAAATACAGCAGTGTCTCACCCGGGCTGGGGACGTTAGGCTAGAGCGTTCCCGGCCCTTCTTTTTTCGTTTTATTCCGCTTTCCCTAGCACCGGTCTCCTAACCTCTAGGTTCTGATTTCTTTCGGCTTAACGCCATATTTTCCACGATAGTCCTGAATAGCTGCCAACGTCTCTTGTTTATCAGGCTGCTGTTCGAGGTAACTGATTAAATTATCTAAATTAACAATACTTGCCACCCGAATACCATAAGTTTGTTCAACTTCTTCAATCGCTGAAAGTTCTGTTTGTCCACGCTCTTGACGGTTAAGGGCTATCACTACGCCCACCAGTTGTGCCCCCGCTTCCTCAATGAGCTGTACCGTTTCGCGTATCGCAGTCCCGGCACTGATCACATCGTCAACCAACAAAATTCTACCTTTTAAAGCAGCGCCAACAATGGCCCCACCTTCACCATGATCTTTAACTTCCTTGCGATTGAAACAGTAGGGAATGTGGCAATGATAATGATCCGCTAAGGCAATGGCGGCCGACGTTGCGATAGGAATACCTTTGTAGGCGGGCCCAAATAGCACATTAAAGTCTATTCCAGAGCGTTGTATGGTTTTGGCGTAAAAACGCCCCAACTGGGCGAGGGCTTTGCCGGTATTAAATAAGCCAATGTTAAAAAAATACGGACTTTGCCGCCCAGATTTCAAGGTAAAGTTGCCAAAACGTAAGACATTTTGGGCAATGGCAAAATCTAAAAAATCTCGTTGATAGGGGTGCATGATAGTCATAATAGTGACGTGACGGATACTATCCCTTTCTCAGGAAAACTATCCGTTTGCCTTCAGAACGAATTATTGATTTGAGTTGATTGATATAAAAATTCCTATCAATCATAAATTAATATTATAGGGTAAAGATGAAGAACTAGCAAAACGCCAATCGCTAAAGTTATAAGTTTGTAGTAGTCGCTTTAGCGACTTAATCTTGCTTGTTTGTAGTAGTCGCTTCAGCGACTTAATCTGGTTTGTAGTAGTCGCTTTAGCGACTTAATTGACTGACATTTAATATGCCAATTCCGTGTAATCTTGTTTGGGGGCCATAAAATACTTTGGATGTTTTCAAATTCACATAAGGCCTTTAATTCATCTCGCGGCTACTACGAACTCAGTCGCTAAAGCGACTACTACAAACGGCTAGGCTAAAGTGACTACAAACTCAGTCGCTAAAGCGACTACTACAAACGGCTAGGCTAAAGTGACTACAAACTCAGTCGCTAAAGCGACTACTACAAACGGAATTCAAACGGAATTGCTTAAAGTGGTGATGTGCCCAGCTTGATAAAGGCCGCGGCGACTCGTGAGCCGATGCGGGATAGAATTAAGATTAACTGAAACATTTTTCAACTTCGTCAACCAACTCAAGCGTTTTTTCTCTCTGATTTGAAAAGCCAGCAATAATCATTTTCCCAGTTAACGGGTTGAAATTATAGAAAAAAACACCTTCTTTCGTTTCTGGATGCCAGAAAATGGGATCAATTTTATGTCTGACTTCGTCAGCCGTTATCTTTTTCGGCAAACGACTATTTTTTATGCAAAAAGATTTGGCACCAAGTCTTTTCATAGCGATAAAAGGATATGTAGGTGCAGTTATTCTTGCATTCACCTCCACCGCTTTTCCATACCAACCAGATTCACCGCTTAGGGAAAGAATCCAATCAACGCCAATATACCCATGATAACCTAATAGACAAATAGATTTCACAATTTTAATAGACGCTTTGAGCAAAAAATCTTTGATCAGAACTGGTAAATTAACCGGATAAATATTGCCTTCGTGAACCGGAATGCCACTCGAAGAGTTTGAAAGCAATTGTTCCGAAATAAAGAGCGGAACAATTTGACCATTTTCCGAGATTTCCAACGTGACAGAAGGAGACAACTGATGAGGATAGTATCTTTGCAAAACAAATATATTACCTTCAGTTAAACAATTAAAAGCCTCATTCATTCCAGAACAATCATCCGGAGAAATAAAAAAAGCTGAAACGCCAGAAGCACTTTTAGCCGTTTTTATGATTGACTTTTCAGTTAATTTCCTAAAAAAAGGTTCGGCTTCTTCAAAATGATTAACCACGAAACCTTCAGCAATATAATTTGAAGTTATCGTTTGAAAGAACACTTTGTTATCGGCAATTTCTACTATCCTTGGATGAGGAGAATTGATCGATGAGTGAGTCACATTGGAAATATAATGAGGTAAAAGTGCCCTTCCTGAAAAAGCATTAACCGCATAGCTATTAAAACCAGAAATTTTTTTTAAGGTTTTGATATCCTGATTGGGATCATATATCCCTTCATAACCATATTCGATAAATAAAACATCTTCTTTGCGAATTCCTAAACCGATTTCATTTAAAATGGATAAGACTTGGGTTGATTGAAGAGAATCTTCGTTGGGCGGTAAAACAACAAGATCACCTCGTTTTGAAATGACAAAATCTCTCGAAGCATAATATCCCTATTTTTCGGTAGTTATGTTGTTATAAAGTGGTCCTTTATCAGTATATGAACCACCTAAAGCATGACAAAAAATAGTCAAACTAGAATTCATAATTTTATTTCCAAATCAAAGTGAACTAAACTAACCAATCTCCTTCCAGAAACGCCAGTGGGCTGTCGCAAGCTAACCTCATGGCTCAATTGTAGTCACACTCTATTCAGTCGATGAGCAAATTTTTAGTCTGACAATAATAACTACAAGATTGTATGCTTATGAAGGGATTTTAGAAACGAACATAAAATCACTATCGATTTGTCACAATATCGCAATGCTTTCTTCGGAACAATTTTATTTCATGCAACAAAGCTAAAATATTATCGAATGAGTTCATTCTCTTATCTAAGCAAAGAAATCCTTTTTTATATACAATCCTTGTAGTTATTGTTTAGGTTTATAAAAAACGTTATCGAGCTTCAGAGTTCTCATCTTTAAGTTGTTTCGAGGAGCGCATCACATTAACCATCCCCACCAGAAAGGCAACATTATTGATGATAATTGAAGTAGTGATCCCTGAATGTAACAAAAAAGCACTTGCTATGTTTATTACTCCAGGCAAAAGCGTAATATTAAAACTGTTGTGCAAATTGCTATCCAAATTTTTTGAAATATCAAATAAATAACAAAGGTTGGACAAGCTACCGTCCATTAAAATCACTTGTGCAATATCAGTCGCAATGCTTGAGGCTCCCGCTAAGGAAATGGAAATATTAGCCTTTTTCATGGCAATAGCATCATTGATGCCGTCCCCAACAAAACACACCGACTTACCTTCTTTCTGCAACTGCTCAACAATATTGGCTTTATCCTCAGGAAGAATATCATAAAAGTAACTATCCATACCTAGAGATTCCGCCAAAGACTGGGTGGGTTGTTTATGATCGCCAGACACAATGGCGAGCTGCTTGATTCCGCGCTGGCGTAAGCCATTTATAATGTTTTTGACTTCGGAACGCACAGAAGCCTGTATTTTGATAACTCCACCCAGTTGATGATTGACAGCAACCATCACCAAAGAATGACCTTCGGCATGGAAATTTTCCATGGCTTCTGTCCTTTCGATGGCAATTCCTTCCATTGCCATAAAACGAATACTACCCACTCGAATAATCTTGTTGTCCAGATTGACTTTAATACCATAACCTATCTGGTACTTGGAATCATCTATGTTTAGCAAATTCAGATTAGATTCCTTGGCTTTGTTAACAATCGCTTTGGCGATAGGATGTGCCAGTTTACGTTCAGCAGTGGCGGCGTATCTGAGTATCTCATCTTCCTGATATCCGTTACAAGTAATGATTTGTCCAACTTCTGGTTGGGCCGAAGTCAGAGTCCCCGTTTTATCAAAGAGTATCGTATCTACCTTACTCAAAAATTCAATGGCGCGGCCATCTTTGATAAGAATACCTTTATGAGAGGCTAAATTGATATGGTTAAGCGTCCCAAGTGGTGCAAGAACTCTAATTCTGCCTCCAAAACTACTATTAATAACGGCCGTTGCACCCACTGGCCCTAATATAGGTAGTGCTAATATCCCCATAAATAATAAAGGCATAACGGCCTTGTCAGCCAATTCTTCTCCTCTTGACTGTACGCGGGTTTTAAAATTGGCCGAACGGCTTAAAATATTACCAATTTTAGAAATCGTGGTATCGCTTCCGGCTTTTTCAACTCTCACATAGATTTTTCCGGCAATCACTATCGTCGAAGCAAACACATGATCGCCTACCCCTTTTTCGGCCGGCTGAAATTCTCCGGTTAAAGCATGTTGATCAATTGTCGCTATGCCCTTATTAATAATACCATCAATTGGAATCACCTCGGCCGTATTAACAACAACGATATCGTTAATATGGACTTCCGCCAATGGCATTTCAATTTCAACCTCATCTTTCAAAATCCATACAAAATGGGGCTGTTGATCAAAAACATTGACGAGCATTTGTTCAGAGTGCTTTTGGGTTTTTTGCAGAAGTGTTTTACCAAGGTGATAAAACCAAGCACCGACAGCGGCCGCAAAATGTTGTCCGGTACCCAATGCCATGATAATGACTATCAAATCAAGTACATACCCATCAATTCTTCGCTCTTTAATCAGCGATTTTTCTGATTGTTTAAGAATCGGTAGAGTGATATAAGTAATAGCACCTAGACTTAAAAAATATAAGGGTGTGTTAACTTGTCTTATGGCAGCCAAACCCATAGCAACAGTACTCAGTTTTAAATAGTGCTTATGTTTAGTTTCATTAACACCCGCACCTTGTTGAAAACCCTCAAGCTTTTTGAGGGGTTTAACAGTTCTACTTGTTCTACTTTCCTTGGCAACGGCCTTTCTCCTAGAAGCTTGAGCTATGGATTGAGAACCCATACTGTTTGCGTTTTTACGGCAATGCTCAAACCGCCTTACTCCAATATAGACACCAACTACAAATCCAACCTCTAATAACATACAAATCACACTTCTATATTGATATATTGTTAAACATAACTTTAACTGGAGTCCAAAACTATAAGTTTGTAGTAGTCGCTTTAGCGACTTAATCGTTTGTAGTGTTTGTAGTAGTCGCTTTAGCGACTTAATTTATAAGTTTGTAGTAGTCGCTTTAGCGACTTAATCTTGCTTGTTTGTAGTAGTCGCTTTAGCGACTTAATTTATAAGTTTGTAGTAGTCGCTTTAGCGACTTAATTTGTAAGTTTGTAGTAGTCGCTTTAGCGACTTAATTTACTTACATTTAATATGCAAATTCCGTGTAATCTTGTTTGGGGGCCATAAAATACTTTAGATGCTTTCAAATTCACATAAGGCCTTTAATTCATCTCGCGGCTACTACAAACTCAGTCGCTAAAGCGACTACTACAAACGGCTACTACAAACTCAGTCGCTAAAGCGACTACTACAAACGACTACTACAAACGGAATGACTTAATGTGACGAGGTTATACACTCACATTTTACAGGGTAATTATAGGCAATCTTGTTTGGGGGCCATAAAATACTTTGGATGCTTTCAAATTATTTTATGGCCCTTAATTCATCTCGCGGCTACGACGAACTCAGTCGCTAAAGCGACTACTACAAACGCTGAAAAACGCTATTAGCCTTTAATACAAACCACTTGTTTTAAGGTGTGGACAATTTCTACCAAGTCATTTTGATTTTCCATAACTTCTTCAATGGGTTTGTAAGCAGCAGGGATTTCATCAATCACATTTTCATCTTTGCGACATTCTACTCCTTGTGTTTGCGCGATCATATCTTCGGTGCTAAAGCGGCGTTTAGCTTCTTTGCGGCCCATCCGACGGCCAGCACCGTGGCTGCATGAGCAGAAGCTTTCCCGATTGCCTTTGCCTTTAACAATATAAGATTTGGTGCCCATGCTGCCGGGAATGATGCCCCATTGTCCTTCTCTTGCACTAATCGCGCCTTTTCTCGTTAAAAAGATATTCGATTTGTAGTGATTTTCTAACGTGACGTAGTTGTGATGGCAACTGATGGCTTCACCCACTACTTCAAAGGCTGGTAAATCAACACGAGTGAGCGTGTCCAAAATCAAGCGCATCATTTCTTGGCGATTAATCAGGGCGTATTCTTGGGCCCATAAGACGGCTTGCCAGTAATCGTCAAAGTGTTCGGTGCCTTGTGGAAAATAAGCTAAGTCGTTGTTTGGAAGATTGATAAACCATTTTTCCATGTCTTTTTTAGCCAGTGCGATGAAATAACGGCCGATGGTGTTGCCCACGCCGCGGCTGCCTGAGTGTAACATCACCCAAACATTTTGGGTTTCATCAAGGCACATTTCGATGAAATGGTTGCCTCCGCCTAAGGTGCCCACTTGTAATCGCCATTCCTCGAAATGTTTTTTCATTTTGATCAGGGCAGGATGTTTTTGCAGGAGTATTTCCAATTGTTCGCCCATTTTGTTGAGGACTGTTGGCTCGATAGTGGGTTGTTGGTGCATAGCAAAGCCGACTGGGACGGTTTGTTCAATTTGATCCCTAATGTTATATAAGTTATCTGGTAAATCGCAGGCCTTTAACGATAATTGGACGGCGGACATGCCGCAGCCCAGATCGACTCCGACGGCGGCTGGGATGATTGCGCCTTTGGTGGGAATAACTGAGCCGATGGTTGCGCCTATGCCAGCGTGTACGTCTGGCATGGCAGCGACGTATTTGTGGATAAATGGCAAAGTCGATAGTTCGCGCAATTGTTGTTCGGCTTCTGGTTCAATGTCGTCTGTGTAGATTTTGACTGGGACTTTGCCGGTTGAGAGTACTCGCTTGATGGGCATTTTTGTTCCTCGGTAATGGGGGAAGTCGTCAACAACTACTAGGATTCGTTATAAAAGCAACTACAAGGATTCGTTATAATAAAGGATTAAAAGCAACAACTACAAGGATTCGTTATAATAAAGGATTAAAAGCAACTACTACAAGGATTCGTTATAAGAAAGGATTAAAAGCAACAACTACAAGGATTCGTTATAAGAAAGGATTAAAAGCAACTACTACAAGGATTCGTTATAAGAAAGGATTAAAACAACAACTACAAGGATTCGTTATAAAAAAGGATGATAAATCATCAATAACTATAACATAACTAATCGGCCTGTCGTTGCGGTTTTTTTTAATCTGTTATTATAACGAATCGGCCTATCAAAAGGGGCTTTGCACGTGGGATTGCCCCTACGAACCGTCGTGTCATGTAGGGGCAATCCTT
This sequence comes from Candidatus Parabeggiatoa sp. nov. 2, assembly GCA_002085445.1. GTDB lineage: Bacteria > Pseudomonadota > Gammaproteobacteria > Beggiatoales > Beggiatoaceae > Parabeggiatoa. Next base: position 15,190 of record NBMI01000117.1, on the reverse strand, counting down.
TATGGTTGCCCCTTCGATATTGGCTTCTCTTAAAATACCCTAAAATTTATGCTTCAGTACTTATAACGAATCCCTGTAGTTGCTTTTAATCCGTTATTATAACGAATCGGCCTGTAGTTGCGGTTTGTTAAAATCCTTTCTTATAACGAATCCCTGTAGTTGCGGTTTGTTAAAATCCTTTCTTATAACGAATCCCTGTAGTTGCTTTTTCCAAATTTAAAACCTTAATCCTATTTTCAATCCAATTTGCGTTGTCTCACCGATTGAAACTTCGCCATTGATAACCAATAGCGGCAAAGGCGAAATCTGGATACCAGCCAATCCCCGATAACCGACTTCATTCACATCATCCAGTTCCACCAGAGCGGAGTTCTCACTGCCGTTAACTCTAATAACAGACGCGCCAGCATACGGCGTAAACATAAAAATACCCTTACTGGCAAGAACATCAAGCGACTGAGTATCCAAGTTAATATCGTCAATACCTTGAAGCTTACTATAACTCGCCCTGACGCTAATCGCCGGCATTAGCGTACTGCCTTCAAGAAGGGCATATTTGGCTTCAACCCCCCACAATTTGATATTACTCCCCGGCACGCTCGTATACATCGCCCCCACATCTAGCCCAAACGGCAAACCTTTTTGGACGTGTAGCCGTGGTACAGGAAGATAAGAAAAAGGATCGTTATCGTCAACGAGCTTTTTCCAGTAGTCCTTGCCGTCGCTGATGTCGGTGAATACCGTTTCGACAGACACATCAAACCCAAAAGTACCTAGAGTTTCCGCCGGTGCCATGGGATTAAACACGAGGGCCGTTCCAAATTCTTTGACAAAATCCTCGAATTCTCCCTGGGTGATCACATCCGTAAACTTAATGTCACTTGCCGAAGCAAAACCGGTTGCCGACAATAACAGCATCATTATCAGTGCTTTTTTCATCATGTCTCCTGCTTGTTTTTAAAAATCTTATCTTCTATATTAGAAAATAATTTGGATTATAGCGAATGGCAAGTCGGTTGAAGTCCAAAGATTCGGCTGGAGTCCAAAGCTTTAGCTTTGGACGACGCGCTTTTTCCGTCCAAAACCTCAGCTTTGGCTCGTACAAACTAAAGTTTGTACGGAAAAACCGGGGCCCATTTCTCCGCTATTACCAATTACCAATTACCAATAACCAATTACCAATACACAAATGCCTTGGCTACAAATTATCTTAGACACGGACGCACAAACGGTTGAACTCATTTCTGATAGACTGTTCGCCATTGGGGCTATCTCCGTCACTTTGCAAGATGCTGAAAATCAGCCGTTGTATGAGCCGCCCTTAAATACCACGCCCATCTGGGAACGGACACAAATAGTCGGTTTATTTGAAAACGATACCGATAGCGCCGAGTTACAAAGCCAGTTGCAAGCGGTGCTTGCGCCTTTGCCACTACCGCCTTATCAACTACAGACGCTAGAAGATAAGGAATGGAGTCGCGTCTGGATGGAGGATTTTCGGCCCATGCGATTCGGGGAGCGCGTTTGGATTTGTCCCAGTTGGCAAACGCCACCGAATCCAGAAGCCGTTAATATTTTACTTGATCCGGGCTTAGCGTTCGGAACCGGCACACACACGACAACCGCCTTATGCTTGGAATGGCTGGACAAACAAACCGATTTATCGGGCAAAACTTTCATTGATTATGGCTGCGGTTCCGGTATTTTAGCCATTACCGCCGCCAAATTGGCAGCCGCTCATGTTTGGGCAGTGGATAATGATCCTCAAGCTTTGCTGGCTACCAAGGAAAATGCTAAAAAAAATCACGTAGAAGCAGCGATTAGTGCGGTTTTACCGCAACAATTACCAGCGATTAAGGCGGATGGCATGCTCGCCAATATCTTGGCAACGCCCTTGATAGAATTAGCGGCCACTTTTGCAGCGCATTTAAAAAACGGCGCACCACTGGTATTATCAGGCATTCTCAAAGAACAAACGGACGACGTGATAGCCGCCTATCGGCCTTATTTTGCTATCACGGAAGTGATGGAACGGGATAATTGGATGCGTATTTCTTCAGTGAACAGTGAACAGTGAACAGTGATCAGTGAACAGTGATCAGGGGGGTGAAAACCGAACCAACGCCCCAACCCCGACGGGGAATTAACAATTAATCATTAATCATTAATCATTAATCATTAATAATTAATTAGGCCCCAACCCCGAAAGGGGTTGAATATGAAACCCTCATCGTTATACACAAGTCTTTTGGATACCGGGTGCATTCCTGATAAGTACAACGGATACTCGAAATAAACGGATAAAAAAGCATTGATTTTTAATGAATATCTTACGTGGGCCCTACCCTTTTAAATCACTAAAATCAAGTATTTAAAAACTTATGTCTAAGGATGAGAGGTGAAACCTGGGGAGAGATTATTGATAACAATTCTGTGATCTGTGATCATTGTTATACTGATCACTAAAAAACTGTTCAGTGATAAACTGATAAACTGAAAAACTGATATAGATTTTCAGAAAAAGAATTCTTTGGCAGCCGAAAGCGAAAGTCCCCTAAAGGGGACTAAATAATTATCTGAATATCTATAAATGAAAAACTGATAACTGATAAACTGAAAAACTGATCACTGACAAAATATGCACACACAATGCCCTCACTGTCAAACGATTTTTCGTGTCGCGGCAGCACACCTGAACATTGCTCAGGGACATGTCCGTTGCAGTCACTGCCGACATATTTTTAATGCCACCAATCACTTACTCAAACAATTGCCTGAACAAGGCACCTCTGAGCGGCCCGCTGAACGGCCCACTAAACGGCCCACTGAGCTGCCGGCTGAGCCATCGTTTCGCATTGATGAGCAACCCGTTGATGAGGAGCCTACCAGAGATTTCCAAGACGCCGACATTCCCGAATTGCTCCAAGAAGATATTTACGAGCCGCCTCGGGGCCGCCCTTGGAAATCATTCTTTTTTTTGGGAATCATGGTGATATTCCTAGCTGCGACGCTGACGGTGCAAGGTATGTGGTTTTTTCAACGTGATAGGGTTTTGCAACATCCTGACATCAGGCCTTGGCTAGATCGGTTTTGTTATACCTTTTTATGCACTTTGCCGCCAACGCGACATTTGGAAAGTTTTGAGATGCTCGATAAAGTTGTCCAAGTCCATTCCGATAGAGATGATGCGCTCAAATTTGAGGCCACCTTTATTAATAATGCGGCGTTTCCTCAACCTTACCCCGAGTTACAATTAACATTTGAAGACTACAACGGTAATCCTCTTGCCCAACGCAGTTTTAAGCCAGCCGAATACTTACAACGGCCGCTTGGCAAAAACCAACAAATGCGACCAAAAGGCTCTGTACACGTTAAGCTGGTATTGATAAACATGAGTAAAATTATTGAAGGTGACAAGGTTGTGGAAGGGTTTCGCTTAGAATTTTTCTAATATCGCCCAATAAACCTACAAAAAGTCTCAAACTGTAAGCGCGACAGAGGGCCATAACTTAAATTGAAAACTCGTTTATGGCCCTCAAAATCGGTAGTCCAAATAACCTTCCAAAAGATAGGTTAATAACAGGGGCCGCGTATCACTACTCTGCCAAACGGAAGGAAGGACGACTGTTTGGACTCCTGCCAAACTAAAAACTTTTGCGTCGTTTGGACTCCTGCTAAACTAAAGTTTAGACTCCTGCCAAACTAAAGTTTGGACGTGTAAAAAGCCGTTTGCACGGTTAACCTTTTTTTGCAAATAAACCAATGAAAATTCACAAACTCCGATTAAAAAATTTCCGAGGTTTTGAAGAAAAAAACTTCAACTTTCATCCTCACTTTAATGTCATTATTGGCGTTAATGGAACCGGGAAAACCGCTATACTTGAAGGCCTTTGCGTGGCGGTTGGTTCTTTCTTTTTAGGAAATGACTATGCTGAAAATCGGCATATCCAGAATGATGATATACGCATAGTGAATTACGAAGACGATATGCAGGAACAATTCCCCGTGCAAATTGAATGTTGGGGAAAAGTGCAGGGTGAGCATTTAAGTTGGCAAAGAGAATTAAGCGGCCCTCACAATAAAACCACTTTTATAAAAGCGAGAAATATCAAAGAATTATCAAAAAATGTCCAACAAAAAGTTCGCGATGGCGAAAACATTGAATTGCCCATCATTGTTTACTATGCCACAGAAAGACTTTGGAAAGAACGGTTAGATAGCGGCAAAATCAATCTACCTTCTCGATTTCGTGGATATTACAATGGCTTAAGGCCCACTTCTAGCCTCAAATTTTTCCTGAAATGGTTTAAGGAAAAAGAAATGGCGGCTATACAACATAAAAAAGATTATGTGGCACTTAAAGTCGTCAGAAAAGCCGTTACTCTCTGTATTGCCGATTGTACCAACATCTATTACGAGTTAAATCCCGATAAAGAGCAGACTTTAATGATGGAATTGAAAGGCGGAAAAGTCTTGCCCTTTAGGTTATTAAGTGACGGAGTCAGAAATATGCTGGCAATGGTGGCCGACATAGCCTTCCGTTGCGCCTTGTTAAACCCAAAATTGGGAGAAAATACGATTACCAAAACATCAGGGGTGGTGTTAATTGACGAATTAGATTTACATCTCCACCCTTCTTGGCAAAAACAGGCCGTTCATAATTTAAAAAGGACATTTCCTCAAATACAGTTTATTACCACAACGCACTCACCTTTTGTCATTCAAGAATTAGAAGAAGGAGAATTGATTAAATTAGATTCGGAAGAAGAAACGATTGGACAATACGTCGATCAAAGTCTTGAAGACATTGCCGAGAACGTACAAGGCGTTGAAAATCCACAATGGAGCCATAAACGCCGACAAATGTATGAAGCGGCGAAACAATATTACCAAACCTTACAAAAAATGAAGGGTGATACTTCTGTTGATGAAGTCAGAATATTACGTGCCAAGTTAGATGAATTAAGTAAGCCTTTTGCCGATAACTTGGCTTACTATGCGTTCTTAGAACAAGAACGGTTATTTAAAGAAGCAGAACTTGGTACAATTTCTGATTCTTATGCCACCTTGAAATAGGAATAACAATGAGGCCCGTCAATAAAGGAAAAGCGCATAAACAGTACAAAAAATATAAAGATGCTCGTCCTGATTTAGCAGAAAAACTCGGTTGGTATTGTTCTTACTGTGAAATGCCTGTTAAAAATATGATTGAGGTAGAACATGTTATACCAACTAACAAAGGTGGTAACGAACTGGATTGGAAAAATTTTTTGCTGTCTTGTAGATATTGTAATGGTGTGAAACTAGATAGAAATACCTCAAGAAAAGGCTATTTCTGGCCTGATACCGACAATACCTTTTTAGCATTCAGTCAAGCTAACCTGATTGAACCCAATAACCAGCTAACTTCGCTCCAAAAAGCTATAGCTCAAGAGACGATTGATTTGATGGGACTCAATCGCTATCCAGGTGCTATCAATAAGCCTACCGAGGCCGATACTCGTTGGCGTTCCAGAGATGAAACCTGGGGACATGCAGTAAGAGCATTAGATAGATGGCAAAAATTACCTCATCCACTGATGCTACAACAAATTATTGATACTGCGAAAGGAAAAGGTCACTTCTCAATTTGGATGGAAGTCTTCAAAAATGAAGTAAAGGTTAAACAAGCTTTAGTGAATGCTTTTACCGGTACAGCCAAAAATTGTTTTGTTAAAGGTAATCCGGTTTCAAGGCCAAGAGGCAATTTGTAATATCACTCAATAATAAAATTTTAGACAAGCACTCCAAAATATTTATCGTTCCCTTTCCTAACGATTGGGAACAATGGTTTGTTAACGAATGCCTTTATTTGGACTTTCACCAGAATTCTGCAACTCTTTATCGAACATGGCCAGGTAATTGTTTTCGTTGTTGATGAGCCGTTGGTTTAATTATAGTTTTTCATATAAATAATTTCTCCCACAGCCAACACTGAAAGCTCAAGTCCCTAAAGGGGACTAAATAATTATCTGAATATCTATAGTAACTCATACGCTTGTATCATCTTCCCAGCCTTCTCTCACCTCCTCCCAACGCAAAACACCTGACGAAACAGGCCCGGCCTTTAATTTAGGCAACCCTGCTTGAACAATATTTCGATCATCCAGTTCTTCTAACAAAGTTAGTAGCTTATTCCAAACAGCTAAAGACAACACCACATCGGTTTTACCGCCCTCATTATTCACCAAATAACGGGCCGAATATAAAACCTCATTGAACAATGGGTTAGTCTCATAAGTAGGTTGATCCATGCTTCAAAGAAATCCGATTTTTTCAAAAAATCGGATTTCTTAAAAAGTGGGCCATGTTGTCGGATTAATAGGTATAAGTTTTTCTCCAAAACGACAAAACGACTTAACTTAGAAAACCGCCGAAGTAGCTCAAGCCAAACAACAAAGAAATCCAAAGAAATCCTATTTTTTCAAAAAATCGGATTTCTAACCGAGCCAAAAGGGAGAATTAACAATTAAAAAGGCTGTCATCCTTTCCTTGCAGTCGCCTAACCGTTTTAAGGCCTTTTCACGATTGTCCAAAGCCGACGGGTAACCCGGTTTGATTTGCAATGTCCGCTCATAACTTTGTATCGCTTCATCAACGCGATCCATCAACATCAGCACATCACCGCGAGCATTCCAAGCTTGGTATAAATCTGATTTTATTTGCAAAGCCTCATCAAAACTTTCCAGAGATTTTTGAAAATAGCCTAACTCAGAAAGCGCACGGCCGCGCAAAGTCAAAGCTTCGATGTTATCCTCGCGGTTTTCTAACACTTTGTTAGAAATTCGTATCACTTCTTCAAAACGGCCTTCCTCAAGTAATTTATGGCCCTCGTCAAGCGACTTATCATTCCGTCGAGCAAGAAAAACAGTACTGAGGAGCAATATAACAAATATAATGGCTGATATAAGGAGTTTCATAACGCTTCCTTTCTAACCTTAGCCTACTTTTTAAGGCTGTTGTAATCATTTTCATCGTGCTATATCATTTAAAGCTAACCCGCCCCAACCCCGAAGGGGTTGAATATGAAACGCAGTAACGAGCGTAGCGAGATAATAGCCCCAGGTGAAACCTCAATGCCATTAAGTTAAGCTTTTTTGTGAGGGCAACCATAAAGGATTACCCCTACTATGGACGGTTCTGTAGGGGCAATCCCACGTGCAAAGCCCTTAACTTAATGGCAGTGAGGTGAAACCTGGGGTAAAGGTAATTAACCCGCCCCAACCCCGAAGGGGTTGAATATGAAACGCAGTAACGAGCGTAGCGAGATAATAGCCCCAGGTGAAACCTGTGGAATGTTTTGTGGTAAAGTCATCAACCCCGAATGGGTTGAATATGAAACGCAGTAACGAGCGGAGCGAGATAATAGCCCCAGGTGAAACCTCAATGCCATTAAGTTAAGCAACAAAACACCTACAAAAAGTCTAAAAATGTAAGCGCGACAGAGGGCCATAACTTAATTTGAAAACCTCCAAAGTAGTTTATGGCCCTCAAAATCGATACGCCAAATAACCCTAAAAAAATAGGTGAATAACAGGGCCAGCGTATCACTACTCTGCCTTGCTTAGGTTTGGACGACGGTTTGGACGACTGCTTGGACTTTGGAGGACTGCCAAAAGTTTGGACGACGACTTGTTCGCGTGAGGCGATAAATCGCCTACTACAAACGGGCCTTTTCCGTACGGTATGGCATTGACGCTGGCTGTGTGCGGTGGAAACTAGAAACGACTCATTAATAACTGCCGTCATTGATCAGCTGGAACTCTTCCTCAGGCACGTTCAACTTAGAAATGTTAAACAAATAGCCATCAGCCGGAGAACCATAATCTGGAACGTAACCATCATACAAGAAATAGCCCTTGCCAAGAATATCTTGGTAGCTTCCATGCTCCACACCGTAGCTATGCTCTTTCACAAATTCATCATAAACGGATCAACGCCCGTATCAATGGATTGATTGGTTTCAGTGCTGTTCTGTAAAATGCCACTGCGGACATAAAAACCACTTTGGGTATCAAACAACTCTTTGAAATGGTATTTCCGATCATTAAAAACGATGACTTTGCTCATAATTCCTTTCAGCGAAAAGCCCCAACGGGGCGAGATTAATATAGCCAGGGGCATCGCCCCTGGCGAAAAGCCCCAACGGGGCGAGATTAATATAGCCAGGGGCATCGCCCCTGGCTTTAATAATAAATACGCCTTATATATTAACCCGTCAATTTCAAGCAATTAAACTTTTTGATAAAAAATCATTAAATTTTAATTAACAATTAACAATTAACAATTCGTTTACGTCACAATTAGAAACCTCCTTCATCAGATCAGCTACGCTACCTTTTCTAACCTGCCCTTTGGCATATTCTTGTCTTGCTTGTTCAATGTGTTTTGCCAGAGATTGTCGTCTATGGGCTATTAACCGATGTAGAATAATATCCAGCATATTTTCTTGTTGATATTCGGGTAATGATTCAACAAATTCCAAAGCTTCTTGGAATGTGACTGCTTGTTTGGACATATTAAAAATCTCCTTATTTAAAGATATCTGAACCATTTCTTGTTTATCGTTCCAGGAGTCCAAACTTTAGTTTGGCTCGTCCAAGATAAATCTTGGACTCCGGACATTGTTGGGATTGTCTTCCGTTTTACTCAGCAAAGCACTTTTTTTCAGTACGCCATCAGCTTGCCGAAATATTATAGTTCTCGGCAAAGCTTAAACGGGATCATTGAAGGCTTACCGAATAGGTTTATTTTGTAGATTGGGATTTTCACCCTGAGTCGATTCCGGAGCGGGTGGCTCGGCTTGTGTCTTAAATTTCTCTGAGTCTAGGAGTTGTTCCAAAACCTCGTAACGGGCATCATCCTCTTTCCACAGGGTACGCGCTTTATCTATTAACGCTTGTTCAGTTGTTTCAGTCAATAACTCTTGCAAGTCATTGATATATTTTTGAATTTCCTCATGTAGCGGCATGATTTTCTCCGGTAGTGTAAAAGTATAACGAATGTTTAACCCCTTTGGGGTTGTGGCCTCTCAAACGCCCTTTCCCTCCTTCTTCCGAACTTTGGGCGACTGCCAAACTCAAAACTTTTGCGTCGTTTGGACTCCGTGGCGATTGCCAAACGTTAGTTTGGAGTCCTGTAACTACAAGGATTGTATATAAAAAAGGATTTTTTCGCTAATGAAATGGAATAAAGAAATTAATCCCTTATTATATAGAATCCTTGTAGTAGTTATTATGGTATTGTGCGACTTAGGGCCATACTTTAATTTTAAACTTGCAAAATAGTTTGATGGCCCTAAAATATGATTGATTTAGCTTGGTACTGCCAAACTAAAGTTTTAATTTATTCCGAACTTTGGACGACTGCCAATTCGTGGCGATTGTCAAACTAAAGTTTGGATGGGCGCATTCCTATTTTCACGGATATAGTACAACGGATACGCGAAAAAAACGGCTAAAAAGACAAATGTCGCTTGCCTGGGCGGTGCCCTAGGTTTTATTAATGTCGCTTGCCTGGGGCGATGCCCCAGGCTTTATTAATGTCGCTTGCCTAGGGCGGTGCCACAGGTTTTATTAATGTCGCTTGCCTGGGGCGATGCCCCAGGCTTTATTAATGTCGCCCCGTTGGGGCTTGCTTGGGGCGGGGCTTGCCTTTAATTTGAAATTTGCCAAATCTTCAACACAGAGTTCACAGAGAACCACTGAGTTACACAGAGCCACTTAGCCAACGGAAATCTCTGTGAAACTCTGTGTAACTCTGTGTCTCTGTGTTGAAAACTGCCGAACCCTGAAATTCTGGACTTATTTTCCATCGCCAATCACTATAAATCCGGCCCAATAGTAAGGATTGTCATAGGTGCGTGTAATTGCCGTGTTGGGTGATCGTTGTTTGAGGGTTTCAACCGACATTTCGCGTAATTGATGTTGTGCTTGTTGTAAAGCCTGCACCGGTGAGAGTCCGTCGTTGAGGCCTTGGTAGAAATCTTCTATTAGCAAGCGGGAGGCATTATCATCGACGCGCCATTGGGTGGCTAATACATTATGGGCGCCGGCAAATAAAAAGCTGGCGCTGAGTCCCATATATTCATCGCCAAGGGTGGGTTGAATTTGGGCGGTTTCACAGGCACTCATCACCACTAAGCGCGGGTTGTCCATGCGGATGCTGGTAAACATTTCTTTAGCAACCAAGTCTTTACAATCTGCTAATGTCAGTCCGGCTTTGTTTATATCCGCATCAAAATGACCATGACAAGAAAAATGACCATGTTGTGCTTTGTCTAAAGCTTGTTTGACTGCTGATGAAGCAATCTGTGAACGGTATAGCCCTCTTGTTCTCCACTTTTTAAGTCAGCTTTTTCGCCATACAGCTTTTCTAAGCATTCACTCCAAGGATTGGCGATAATACAGCCTTTGTCTTGCCCCGCCGGGGGCCGTTGGGTGATAAGGTGTAATATCTGCAACGAGGGCAAATACCGTAACGGGTAACGCACCGCTAACGGTTCATCATCTATAGTTACTAAATGAATCGGTAATAAATGCCAAGACATGTGCGGAATTAAGATAAGCTGGCTGGGCTGAAATTGCGCCGTGAACTCAGTAAAGGCTGGTTTTAAGTGCGTATTCAACCATTGGCTGATTCGCGTTAATTCTTTTCTTTTGAGCCTAATCGGCTTGGTCATTTCGGTTTTAAACGCTTCCACCCGCTCAGTCACCCGTTGCAACGATAGATTATCGAGTGTCAGGTGACGTTGCACGCCTTGCGCGGTAATCGCGTAGAGCCGCAAAAAGCCGGGGCGTTGTTCAAACGCAATGACTGGTTGTATCGCTTCACCAAAGGCCGGGTCTTGTTCGGCAATCGCGCTGCGGACTTGTTGCAATTTGAGTTCTAAGGCCTGTTGGGCTTGGAGGAGTTGGTGTTGCTGCTCCGGGCTTATATTAGTAGTACGTGTGCTGGAAACTAAGAAGCGTGTTTTGCCATCATTAGTGGCAGTATCGCTGGCCGTCGGAGTACCAAGTGTCTGAACCAGTTGACGTAAATCTTGCCGAAGTTGCCGGTATCGCTGACGTAAATCGAAGGCCACTTGTGGGCCAGGTTCGGCCATTTCTCGGAGCATTTGTTCAACCAAGACGCGAGATTTACTGCGTTCCAGCATCTGGTAGGCCGCGGTGGGTTGGTTCAGTTCTAGGGCTAAATCGGCCGCGAGGTGGAATAACGGTAGCTGTTGTTCTAACAGCAAATTTTTGGCATCATCGGAAATACGGTTTAATAAGATATCTAACCAGTCTAACCCTTGTTTGGCTAACTTGAAGGCCGCCGGTTTATCCGCACCTTGAGGCCGCTGAGGGTGGCGATACCAGTTGGCAATAACTCGCACCATTCCGATGGCATCGGGAAATAACTGCCCGGCTTTTTGTAGGGTTTCTAAGTCAGAGCGTGAAGTCTGGTACTGGATTTCGGTTGTCGCGTAGTCTTCGCTGTTTTTGAGAAGGAGTGCTGTATTCATCCGCGTTCGGGCCAAATCCGGCCGCAACTCGGCGCGGCCCTCGGCAATCAACGTGTCAAACTCGTTGAGGCACTGTTCATAAGCACAGCGGGCGGTTGGGAGGTCGCCGAGGTTCAAAAGGCAACTCCCATAGCCCACCCGCGTTCTGGCCAAATCCGGCCGCAACTCGGCACGGCCCTCGGCAATCAAGGTTTCATAGTCATTGAGGCAGTGTTCATAAGCGCGGCGAGCGGTTGGGAGGTCGCCGAGGTTCAAAAGGCAATTCCCATAGTTCATCCGCGTTTTTGCCAACTCCGGCCGCAACTCGGCGCGGCCCTCGGCAATCAAGCTCTGATACTCGTTGAGGCACTGTTCATAAGCGCGGCGAGCGGTTGGGAGGTCGCCGAGGTTCAAAAGGCAACTCCCATAGTTCATCCGCGTTTTTGCCAACTCCGGCCGCAACTCGGCGCGGCCCTCGGCAATCAAGCTCTGATACTCGTTGAGGCACTGTTCATAAGCACAGCGGGCGGTTGGGAGGTCGCCGAGGTTACTTAGGCAAATCCCATAGTTCATCCGCGTTCCTGCCAATTTCGGCCGCAACTCGGCGCGGCCCTCGGCAATCAAGGTTTCATGGTCATTGATGCACTGTTCAAAAGCGCGGCGGGCGGTTGGGAGGTCGCCGAGGTCAGCAACGCAAATCCCATAGTTCATCCGCGTTGCAGCCAGTTCATACCGCAACTCGGCGCGGCCCTCGGCAATCAACGTGTCAAACTCATTGAGGCACTGTTCATAAGCACAGCGGGCGGTTGGGAGGTCGCCGAGGTTCAAAAGGCAACTCCCATAGTTCATCCGCGTTCGGGCCAAATCCGGCCGCAACTCGGCACGGCCCTCGGCAATCAAGGTTTCATACTCGTTGAGGCTCTGTTCATAAGCGCTGCGGGCAGTTGGGAGGTCGCCGAGGTTCCAAAGACACAGCCCATAGTTCATCCGCGTTCGGGCCAAATCCGGCCGCAACTCGGCGCGGCCCTCGGCAATCAAGGTTTCATAGTCATTGAGGCACTGTTCATAAGCGCGGCGGGCGGTTGGGAGGTCGCCGAGGTTCAAAAGGCAACTCCCATAGTTCATCCGCGTTCGGGCCAAATCCGGCCGCAACTCGGCGCGGCCCTCGGCAATCAACGTGTCAAACTCGTTGAGGCACTGTTCATAAGCGCAGCGGGCGGTTGGGAGGTCGCCGAGGTTCAAAAGGCAACTCCCATAGTTCATGCGTGTACTGGCAATTTTATCCCGTAAATCGCTATAACCCTCGGCCGCCAACTGCTCAAGCTCTTTCAAATACGCCGCCCAAGCATCACGGGCCTTCCGAAAGTCGCCCCGATTAGAGGCATCAAGTCCCTTATTAAACAAAGCGTTAGCGTGTTTTATTTGTTCTTTAAAGTCTTTCATGATGAGATGACTCCTATTCTATAGTTATTGGGTACAACATAAGTACAGTGAATGTCGTCGTTAAGCGAATGAAGCGTTTATTGAGATGGCCGGACTTTAAGCCACTCAACCGATTTCTCCCGCCTATCGACATGACAATCCTTAATTCGTTTATCCGCGTAATTCGTTGTACTTACTTAATTCGTTTATCCGCGTAATTCGTTGTACTTACTTAATTCGTTTATCCGCGTAATTCGTTGTACTTGCGTTTAAGTCGCTAAAGCGACTACTACAAACTAATTACTACAAACTAATTACTACAAACTAATTACTAGAAACTAACTACTAGAAACTAACTACTAGAAACACTTCATTTGAAACGCGCCCACAATTGTCGCAGTAAACAGCGAGACTTATTCCACAGAAACTTCAAGCCGAGATAAGAAAACCACAACACGAAAGGTATCAAAATCAGGAGACAAATCGCAATCAGCAAAAGGTGCCCGATTTGAATAATCTGTTCTGGATTATCGCTTAATCCTTTAATCAGGAAGGCAACGTCTTCGGGCTTTTGCGTGATAAACGCAATAACACCAGCAAAAGCGGCAATAAACGTTAAAACCACCAGCGTGATTTGGATGTTAAATTCATACCTTAAACGCCGCCCATCTAAATGCAGTTGCCAACGAGTGCGAATACTATCTAAATAAGTTAACGCATCTTGAATGTAAGTGGCATGATTTTGCAAGTTGCGGATAGACAAATCAAAGCCGTCTAATAACGGCGTGTCTGTCTCAGATTGCCACTGCAATTGCCAATCATATTTGTCATCCGATGGCGTGCTGTCATCCAAGGTTCGCCAAACTTGCCCACTGCGCTGCAAGTGTCTGTCTAAATTATGTTGATTGATTTGTAAGGTTTTAGTACCGGCATCCAGTCGTGCTAAGACTTGTTTAGCATCGGCGCTGATTCGGTTCATGTCGCGCAAGTCTTTTTCTAATTGTTTATTGCCGGGCGGCAATGTCTAGGCGTTTAAATTGCCATTTTTGCATAATCAAGCGCGGCAGCACTCGTGCAAAAACGGCCGCTTTGCCACTGCACAAAAAGGCCTGCAATTGGTGAGGCCAATCGGCCGCTTCATCGGGTAACTCGCCATGCGCTAAACCGTAGACGGCAAACACCGGATTGGGGTAAGTTTCTCCCGGTTGCATTGAGGTTAAGAAGGGCGGTTGCGTTGTATCAAGTTGAATTTGCCAACTGTCCAAGGTAGTCGCCGGGCGATGCTCTGGCTCAAACTCTTCAAGCGTGGCAGGCACTTTCATGGTGTCGATGATGCCAACGGGTTCCGTGACGTTGAGCAGTATTTTTTCCGAGGGCGTTTTTTGCGTAGACGGCTTAAAAGTGACTTTGCCGTCGGTGGTGCTGAGCGAAATTTGGTGAGCCTCTATGGTTTCGTCCATGATGAGCACTGCGACACCCATAAACGCTTCCAGTGGTTGAAAAAAACCCGTTTTTTTCTTAAAGTAACTGGGTTTCTCAAAAGTATGCGTGTCAGTGATTTGCTGAAAAGCGTCAGTGTAACAGGCGAGAATTTGCGCCCAGCCTTGTTGCATATGCTTTTCCCATTCGTCTAGCGGCGGTAGTGTACCGGTTTCTGACGGTGGCGGAGCGTAGCGAAATAGGCGTTTGTCTTTATCAACTTTGATGCTGTTGAGATTTTCTTTAGCAAAATCAGTGGGTAAAGACGGGGGTTCCTGCCAATGTTCATTGGCGGAGTCAAATTCAACTTGAAATAGAAAGTAAAATTCGTAGTTAAGGTTGGGATGTTGTTCGTTCATTTTCTTCTTTGCATTTTGGGTGAAAGCGTGGGCGTTTTTTATTCCCCAGGTTTCACCAGTTGCTCTTTCACATTCAACCCCGTTGGGGTTGGCGCGTGTTTGATACCAAAACCCCCAGGTTTCACGCTATTCACATTCAACCCCTTTGCAGTCCCCTTTAGGGGACTTTAGCTTTGAGACAACGGCTTTACCAAAGGCTCTTTCTCGTTTATTTCTTAACTTAATGGCATTGAGGTTTCACCTGGGGCTATTCACATTCAACCCCTTTGGGGTTGGGGCGTTTTTATTCCCTAGGCTACAAACTCAATGCCATATCGTACCGCTTTTGGGTGAGGGCAACCATAAAGGATTGCCCCTACATTACATAACGGTTTGTAGGGGCAATCCCACGTGCAAAGCCCTTAAC
>NBMI01000375.1 GCA_002085445.1 Candidatus Parabeggiatoa sp. nov. 2 | reverse complement strand
GTTTTTCAAATAAATATTTTGGTGGTTGAAAACCTCCGAGGTTTACCAAACACAGTAACTTCCGCTTCCGCAGATAGACTTTACACCGATTTGCGTTGTTATTTCTCCTATTGTCGAAATGACAAAAAAGTTCAGTTTATGGCGGTGCTTAGTATAAACCTTGGTGGTTTTCCATCGGATAAGCGAAACGGCTATGTAACTAACTGAATATTAAATTAATTTTATTTTTCAATGCGTAAGTCCTATAAGAATTGGTATTAGTTAATCAATAGTCATGGATACCTACGGGAATTTGCAAAGCTGCATTCATCTGCTCAATGATTTTTGTGCAGATACCGAAACATTTTCTTTCAGAAAACTGGCACTCTTAAGACTGAGAGGACTGCCTTTGCGTGTGAACGCCGAATTGCGAGAATTGACGATGGTTGCCAGTACAGAAGAAGACTACCAAACTGTCCAGTGGCACTTGAATCCAAGCAAAAGATTGTATCAGTTGTTAGGAATGCACTTTAAAAAAGTGCATATCGTGTTTGGCATCCCAAATGATCCTATCGAAAACGATATGCACTTAGAAACCCTCTCGCTGACGGAATCGGCCTGTTCGACTGACTTGCGTAGTGCTAACTCGGTAGGCGCGAGATTGCGTAGAGGCTTGAATGTCGTGTTACAGGGGCATATTGCTGCATTATGGTTGTCTGACGATGATGATATTGTGCATTTTAAAAAGCTGTGGAAGCGAGGCAGAATAACACAATTAATTGAACAACATGGAATAATGCATTCTTATGAAGCCGGCGGCAAGTTAGTTAAACTGTGGAAGTCTCCCAGCCCAGAGGGCGAAAGCTTTGCTATTACCATAAAATAAATGCAGTTTTCAATGATCTGTTTTTTCAATGATCTGTTTTTCAACCAAAGAAATCCTATTTTTCCAAAAAATCGGATTTCTCAGGTTTCTTGACAACGGACAACTGATATGAACCGTAGTTTTGCTCGCCGTGGTGGGCGTATCACTTCATCCCAAAAACGCGCACTTTTCACATTGTGGCCCCGTTACGGCGTAGAACTTGATAAGCCATTAAATTTAGAAGAATTATTTGCTAGGCCAGCCGAAAAACACTTAGAAATTGGTTTTGGAATGGGCGATGCGTTGGTGACGATGGCAAAGACGCATCCTGAGCATGATTATCTGGGCATTGATGTTTATAACCCCGGCATCGGTCATCTATTGTTGCAAATAGAGGCGGCCCAATTAACCAATGTACGGGTGATAGATGCCGATGTGGTAGAGGTTTTACAAGACTATCTCCCTTCGCACAGTTTGGATGCTGTTTACCTATTTTTTCCCGATCCTTGGTCCAAAAAGCGTCATCACAAACGGCGATTGGTGCAACCCGATTTTGTCACCTTATTAGCTAAACGCATGAAATCAGGCGCTTATCTGCATTTAGCCACCGATTGGGAAGACTATGCCCAACAAATGTTACAAGTATTAGAGGCCGCCCCAGAGTTTGTTAATCGCGCCGGGGGCGGATTTGCCCCCCGTTCGCCTGAACGTCCGCTGACTAAATTTGAGCAGCGAGGACTGCGTTTGGGACATGGCGTATGGGATTTACTTTATTCAGTGAACAGTGATCAGTGAAAAATTTTATGTAGCCCACCGTTCCCAGATAAATGTTAATAAACTTTTGTTGACCTACTTAACTTATTACTGATAACTGATACGGTTGGCATTGGAGGAATCAACACCAAGGCGACTGATAACTGATATAATGAAAAAAAGTACAAAGTAACACCGAGGAACACTTCGGCAACCAATGTCAGCGATCAGTGTTAAGAGATATACTAGTGCAGGAGAGCGGAAATTCCCGTACCAACAGCCGTCTAAAAGCTAAAGTAGGCTAAAGCCTACTAACGTGAGTTCGACTTTAAATATCAAGGCCGGTTATAAATTTATTAGTTATATCAATTATTTAGTTATAATGACTTAATTATCAATCAGTTGTACTGGTTCATTCCAGTTGATGGCCCACAAATAAGGGTTATTCACGTATTAATGCTAAGGGTATCCCATATAATAAAAATGTCTTTTTAATCAATTAATTGTAATCAACTATTTGATTAACATAATATTTATATAACTTATTGAAAAATAAAGTCGAACTCACGTTACGTTCCTCTTGCAGTGCCCTGACACGTACTTGAGTTTTCAGACAACGGCTTTAGCCGTTGGCGTTGGGGTGGTATGGAAACTTCCGCCTTACTGTACTAGGCACAGTCATCCTTAAGTTTTTTGTCATGTCTCACGCAGCTAGAACACGCTCAGCCATGAAAACCAGATTTCGTATCTGTCTTCATTCCAAAAGCGCAATTTGTGCAAAGTATAACTTATAACGGGTAACTGAACACTGAAAAAACTGAACACTGAAAAAACTGATAACTGATCATTGAAGAAATGATCACTGAAGAAATGATCACTGAAATGAGCCAATTTTTTACTATCCACCCACAAAATCCGCAACGACGGCTAGTCAGCCAAGCCGTTGCTATCATACGTGCCGGCGGCTTGATTATGTACCCCACCGATTCTTGTTATGCACTTGGCTGCCAAATCGGCGATAAAGCCGCCATGGAACGGATTAGTCGCATTCGCCAAACGGACAAAAACCATAATTTCACCTTGGTATGCCGCGATCTCTCCGAAATTGGCACGTATGCCAAAGTCGAGAATGCCGCGTTTCGCTTGATGAAATCCCTAACGCCCGGCCCTTATACGTTTATACTCAAAGCCACCCATGAAGTGCCGCGCCGTTTGCAAAACCCTAAACGCAAAACCATTGGCTTGCGTGTGCCGAATCATGCCATTGTTCAAGCCATTTTAGAACTTTTGGGCGAACCGATTATGAGTTCTACGTTGATCATGCCGGACAAAGATATGCCAGAAACTGAGCCTAACACGATAAGAGAACTGTTGGAAAAACATGTCAATCTGATCATAGACGGCGGCCTTTGTGGCTTTGAACCCACCACTGTGGTTGATATGATGACTGAGCCACCCCAAATTCTCCGGCATGGTAAAGGGCCGGTTGATGTGTTTAAAACGGATTTATAGGCTTTAATATCCAGGGGCATCGCCCCTGGAAGAAGCCCCAGCGGGGCGACATTAATATAGCCAGGGGCAACGCCAAGTTAAGGGCAACCATAAAGGATTGCCCCTACATAACATGACGGTTCGTAGGGGCAATCCCACGTGCAAAGCCCTCACGAAAAAGCTTAACTTAATGGCATTGGGGCATCGCCCCTGGCTGGCTTTAATAATACTAAAAAGTTCCTGGGGCGTCGCCCCTGGCTTTAATAATACGCCCCTTTGGGGCTAATAGAGGTTTTAAAATCAGCCCCAACGGGGCGATATTAATATAGCCTGGGGCATCGCCCCTGGCTTGGTACGAGATTAATATAAAAATCCAGGGGCGTCGCCCCTGGCTGGCTTTAATAATACTAAAAAGTTCCAGGGGCATCGCCCCTAGCTTGGTACAAATGACAACTGATGGATGAATTAAGCACTTTACAACAAATAACTATCTGGGCATTGCCCATCCTCTTTGCTATCACCGCGCATGAGGCTGCTCATGGCTGGGTGGCATTGCAACTCGGTGATAAAACCGCACAACGGTTAGGCCGTGTCACGCTCAACCCGATAAAACACATCGATCCGATAGGTACTGTGATAGTACCGCTAGGAATGTTCTTACTAAGCGGCGTCGTGTTTGGTTGGGCTAAACCCGTACCTATCAATTTCCGTCAACTGAGACAGCCTCGCCGCGATATGGGGTTGGTTGCTATCGCTGGGCCAACCGCTAACCTGCTGATGATCCTTTTTTGGGCCTTCATTGCTAAAATAGGCTGGCTAACCAGTTCCACCTTTGCTTTGGCTATTTTTTTAGGCTAACCTGCTGATGATCCTTTTTTGGGCCTTCATTGCTAAAATAGGCTGGCTAACCAGTTCCACCTTTGCTTTGGCTATTTTTTTAGTTTACATAGGTAGTGCTGGTATCTTTATCAATGCCATTGCCACTGGACGGCGGACGAGTGCTTCACAGTCTCTTGCCACCCAGTTGGGCAACTTCATTTGGCAAGCTTGAACCATTTGGTTTGCCGATTCTGGTCATTTTGTTGCTGACTGGTGCATTAGAAATTTTACTTACCCCAGTGTTCTTGACGTATATCATAGCGGGTGGTTCTATCGACATTCTAAAACTGCTCTTACCTTAATTAAGGAGACAAACTTGAATTCATCAATTTCGCAACAGGTTTTATCTGGTATGCGGCCTACGGGCCAATTACATTTAGGACATTTACATGGTGTGCTAAAAAATTGGGTTCAGTTGCAACATGAACACCGATGTTACTTTTTTGTTGCCGATTGGCATGCCCTTACCACTGAGTATGATAATACTAGCGTCATTGCTAAAAGTGTCTGGGATATGGTAATAGACTGGTTAGCCGTTGGCATTAACCCCGGTGAAGCTACCTTATTTATTCAATCTAAAGTGCCCGAACATGCCGAACTGCACTTGCTGTTGTCGATGTCGACACCGCTCAGTTGGCTAGAACGTATCCCAAGTTACAAAGATCAACAACAGAAACTCAAGGACAAAGATTTGTCCACCTACGGTTTTTTGGGCTATCCGCTACTGCAAAGCGCCGATATCTTGGTTTACAAAGCCGGGCTAGTGCCCGTAGCGTTAGAAACGGCCCAAGCCTTGGTAGACAACCAACAAAATATATCCCTTGGAGACAAAAAACGCCTGTTGGGTTACTTAGAAGGCTCAAGCAAAACCATTTTGCCAGAACCTGAACCCTTGCTAACCCAAACTGCCAAAATGCCTGGCCTCGATGGACAAAAAATGTCCAAATCCTACAAAAACACCATTGCTCTGCGTGAACCTCCTGCTGCCATAGACAAAAAAATACGCACCATGCCCACTGATCCGGCACGAATGCGGCGCACTGATCCAGGCGATCCAGAAAAATGCCCAGTGTGGCAATTCCATAAAATCTATTCCAATGAGGAAACCAAAACTTGGGTACAAAATGGCTGTAGCAGCGCTGGGATAGGCTGTTTGGAGTGCAAACAACCTGTGATAGAGAGCATATTGGCCGAATTAGCCCCGATTCGAGAACGCGCTTTAGGTTACATTGAAGAACCTGAATCAGTCCGAGCGATAGTCAGTGAAGGTTGCGAACAAGCTCGCGCCACCGCCCGTGAAACACTTGACGAAGTACGACAAGCCATGGGCCTTGCCTACCGTTAAACTTATCTTTCTTTTCTAGGGGCAACGCCCCT
>NBMI01000374.1 GCA_002085445.1 Candidatus Parabeggiatoa sp. nov. 2 | reverse complement strand
CGCCAGAAACTCAGACAGAACGTTGGTTGCGCTTGGCGGCGGATGATAAGCAGTTGGAGCAAGCACGACAAGAGTTTGCGGCGGGGCAATGGGTAGAACTTGGAGATGACGACGAGTTGGAGGTTTTGTTAAAAAAAAATCGGTCAAAGAAATCAATCCTATTTTTTCAATCGGATTTCTCATTGATTAATTTATGACCACTAAGTCCCTTTCTGGAACTTTAGCTATACGCCTTCCGATTTATCTGAAGGCGAGGCTGGCTAACTCACCTATTAAAAGCGATCACACTTGGCTAATCATCAATAACAACCTGATAACTAATAATTTATACAATGAGACTCAAACTAGAATCACTAGAAAACGGAATACCTGCTATACATAAGGATATGGTGGGTTATTACAAACATAGTTGTATGGTATGTTTTCATACTCAGGGACATGCAAGTGGTGTCAAACTCAAAGTCATGCGTGAAGGATTCGAGGAGACTTATTTTGAAGTATGTTGGTCTGGTGAAGTCACAGATGAGTTGATGAGGCAATATGCTGGCACTTCTCGAAAACTTAATGATTATGCCCCAACCACTCGAACCATTGATGATGCCGCTTGTGCTATAGCGTTGCTCTTAATAAGAGAATTGACCGAATACACAGCAGTATCAAAGGCTAGAATAGGTACAACCGTTGATTATTACCTCATTGGAAAAATACAAAATACCGACTTAATCTTTAATGAAGCCGAAGCACGATTGGAAGTTTCCGGAATACTTTCCGAAACAACGGGTAACACTGTCAAGGCACGGATTAAAGAAAAACGAGAGCGTCTTACTCCAGAAGACCTGCCAACATTCATTGTTATTGTTGAATTTAGCAACCCTTATGCAAAGGTGGTAAAAGAATGAACAAAGTCCAAGAACTCCATGAACAAGCAATGATGTTATCCGAGCAAGCGATGGTAGCACGTATCAATGGTGACGAAGAGCGTGCGGTTGTGTTGGCGCGTCAAGCGCTTGAATATGAATCACAAGCAGCGGCATTAATTCCAGATGAAAAAGCCTCTGACTTATCGTAGAAGGTTTATCAGGTTATCCTTCACCACATATTAAGCAAGCCTTAAAATCTTTGTCTGAAAAGATTCACCTTGAATTACAACAGAAAGTGATAAAGCTGACATTTAATAATGAATATGTACAACCGCTGGTTCGTAAACAAGCATAATATAGATACCCTCCCTTCGAGGGCTTTACCCCAGGTTGATTGCACCAGTTGCTCTTATCTCACGTAGCGAATTACTGCGTTTCATATTCAACCCCTTCGGGGAAAATAATAATTAATGATTAACAATTAATTGTTAATTATTTATTAATTTCCCCTTCGGGGTTAGGCTTCTCAATTACCTTTAGTGTAACTTGGGGCTATTCACAAATAATTCATAAGTGGTAACTGATAACAGGTAACTGACTATGCAAGCATTACGAGAAATCCATCAAATTACATCAAATACGTTGATAATTTCCGTACCAGAGGCTTTTCAAAATCGCTCGGTGGAAATTATTATGTTGGCTTTGGATGAAAACACGTCACAAGTGAGTGTTCCAAACCAAAATTGGCCGCCCGATTTTTTTGAAAAAACCGCCGGGTGACAAGCGAAGGCAACAGACAATATGTTGTGGTGGTAACCGCCAGAAACTCAGACAGAACGTTGGTTGCGCTTGGCGGCGGATGATAAGCAGTTGGAGCAAGCACGACAAGAGTTTGCGGCGGGGCAATGGGTAGAACTTGGAAATGACGACGAGTTAGAGGTTTTGTTAAACAAAAATCGGTCAAAGAAATCAATCCTATTTTTTCAATCGGATTTATCATTGATTAATTTCAACAGAATCAATTTCACAACATGGATCCAACCGCCAGTTCGATAAAACCTTGGTTTTTTGGTGAAAGCACATTAACAAAAATGAAAACATGGCCCCCAAAAACATTGAAATTTGAGCGGCAAGACTTTGTTATCGATAGTAAGACAACTACACCTTGATTATTATTACCTCATTGGAAAAATACCAAATACCGACTTAATCTTTAATTAACACCCCTTATGCAAAAGTGATAAAAAGCAAAGTCCAAGAACGCCATGAACAAGCAATGATGTTATCCGGAAGAGCGTGCGGTTGTGTTGGCGCGTCAAGCGCTTGAATATGAATCACAAGCAGCGGCATTAATTCCAGATGAA
The DNA here is from genome assembly GCA_002085445.1 of Candidatus Parabeggiatoa sp. nov. 2. Classification (GTDB taxonomy): domain Bacteria; phylum Pseudomonadota; class Gammaproteobacteria; order Beggiatoales; family Beggiatoaceae; genus Parabeggiatoa. The sequence goes on along the minus strand of NBMI01000374.1, from coordinate 4,980 downwards.
AAAGCCTCTGAACCAACCCGTTCCATTCTCAGCCAACAGCTCTTAGCCAAGAGCGGTCCCTCAGCGCTAAAAGCGGGGGTAGGTTAAAACCTACTAACTCAGTGCCCTTTAGGGTACTTAAGCTTTTAGACAACTGCTTTAGCTGTTGGCTGTAGATGCTCTGGAAACTTCCGCTCTCCGGCACTAGTTCATAAACAAGCATAATACAGATATCGATATCTGTGGAAAACTGACGATGCAAGCATTACGATAAATCCATCAAATTACCTAAAACCGCAATAGATATTATCAACAAAACACGAGAAGAACGAAATGAATGCTTCGATGCTTCAATACTTTGGCGTTGCCCCGGTTTGTGAACAGACAAAGGCCGCGAGACGATTGGCATTGTCATTGATGCGGCCCAGTTTGTGTGTTTTTAACATCCCGACAGTCAGTGCGGCCGTAAAAGAATCGCCGGCACCCACCGTATCTACCACTTGGGTAGGATAACCACGATGCGTTGAGAATTGTCCTTCTGAATAAAGAAGACTTCCCTTGTCTCCCTTAGTAAGAGCAATCAGCCGGAGGTTGTAACGAATAGCTAATAATTTTAGGGTCGCTCGCTCAGATTGAACAGCAAAACGTAAGAGATTGGCGACGATTGGCAATTCTTCATCATTGATTTTAAAGACATTAGCCAGTTGTAAGGAAGAATCGATGATTTCTTTAGAGTAGAAAGATTGTCGTAGGTTAATGTCAAAAATACGCAAGGCCTCAGAAGGTGTGTCCTTGAGAAAGGTTTGAATCGTGTTTCGAGACAGAAGTGAACGCTGGGCCAATGAACCAAAGCAAACGGCATGCGTTCTTTTCGCGAGCTTCTTCAAAGAAGGCATCTTTGCAATAAAATCCCAAGCAACCTGTTGATGAATGGTATAGGAAGGATGACCTTTATCGTCTAACGTAACGGATACGGTACCAGTGGGTTTGGTTTTATTTATAACAACATAGCGACGAGTCAAGCAAAGATTCTTTAGTTGCACCAGTATCTCATGTCCTAATTTGTCCTCACCGACAGATGAAACGACGACTCCTTGATTGCCAAGCGCATTAGCATGATGTGCAAAGTTAGCAGGCGCACCGCCCAATTGTTTGCCAGAAGGGAGCATATCCCAAAGGATTTCACCCAGTCCAATAATAGTATATTTCATTTTCATGTCACCCGATTTATATATTTGCCCCGAAGGAGTTAGGAGTCCAAACTTTAGTTTGGCAGTCGCCCAAACTTTAGTTTGGACGACATAAACCGAGTATTTTACCCATCAAAACAATATTGACAGACTACTAACGTGAGTTCGACTTTAAATATCAATGGGTTAATTACTTATATCAATTAGTTAGTTATAATGACTTAATTATCAATCAGTTGTACTGTTTCATTCCAGTTGATGGCCCACAAATAAGGGTTATTCACGTATAAATGTTAAGGGTTTAATATAAAAAAATGTTTTTTTAATCAATTAATTGTAATCAACAACTTGATTCACATAAGATTTATATAACTTATTGAAAAGTCGAGCTCACGTTACTAAGAAAATGTCACCGCTTCAATCGTCTTGATCAGATTAGGCAGCGTTGACATATAAGGCCTCTTTTTCGCCACCAATTCCACTGCTTCACCAAAGCCATATCCCAACACACAGCACAGGTAGCCAACAACTACTGAGGGTGAGCGGCCTATGCCCGCATTGCAAAATACCATTATCTTATGAGTATTGATATGAACTTTAATCCACTCAACGGCCGCCTGTAACTGCGCCTCAGGTATCGGTTGCATATCAATGATGGGCACTTTATGATAATACAACGGCGTTTCACCTATCTCCTTTTCTTGTGCCACACACAAGAGCGCAGAAATTTCTGACGGAGGATTTAAGGCCTCTTGAAAATCGCCGATTGCCAAATTCTCTAAAATAAATGTCGTATTCATCGGTTATACTCAGACTGGAAATCAGTTGAACTTGTAATTATCCTCTTTGCCATTTGTATGTTACTATAAAAAACTATTACGTGCGGCTAGGAACAACAGATACTATCTATCCTTCAAAGGGATAATATCTGTTATTGTCAAAAAACAAAGTTTAGCCTGTTATTTATAAGATACAGAACGTACCTCAAAAGAATGAAAATGAATTGTTGCTTAGGTTAAGCATTGAAAAGCGCACTAAATCACAAATCACAAATCACAATTCACAAATCACCATTCATCATTCACCATTCATCATTCACCATTCATCATTCATCATTCACCATTCATCATTCATCATTCACCATTCATCATTCATCATTCATCATTCACCATTCACCATTCATCATTCACCATTCACCATTCATCATTCACCATTCACAATTCACAATTCACAATTACACAGGCGATATGAATTGGTTAACAAAAACACTCACCAGTACCGTTGGACAAAAAGTCCTGATGTCAATGACTGGATTATTTCTAATCTCGTTTCTAGTTGTGCATTTAACCGGCAATTTGATGTTGTTTAAAGATGACAACGGGGTTGCGTTTAATGCCTACGCACATTTTATGTCCACTGCTGGGATTATTCGCGTCGCTGAACTCATTTTAGTCTTAGGCTTTGTACTGCATATCTACACAGCCTGGCGACTAACTCGCCACAACCGCCAAACTCGTCCACAAGACTATATCTATAGTCGCCCGGATATCAACAGTTCGTGGTTTTCACGCAACATGGGTATCACCGGATCAGTAGTACTCATATTTTTGCTAACACATCTGCACCACTTTTGGTTTAAATACAAGTTTCAAGCCGATATCCCTCTGGCGGCTGGCACAGACTATAAAGACATGTATTGGTTAGCCCAAACGTTTTTTCAACAAGAATGGTGGTTTTCCATCCTGTACATTGTAGCAATGGTATTCCTTGGCTTTCACCTAGCCCATGCCTTTGAAAGTGCTTTTCAAACGCTAGGCATCCATCACAAAAAATATACGCCCTTTCTCAAAAAACTCGGGGTGCTATTTGCCATTATTGTGCCAGCCGGCTTTGCGACGATGCCAATTTATTTTTTAATATAAACAAAAAGATACCAAGTTTGCCACTACCCCCCTCGACTTCAGGGAAATGCGGCTAAGTCTCCGGCTCGAAGGGGATTGCTGGGTGTGTTATTTGTTTTGGAACTCCTTACTTTTCCACGATAAAGAGCGTATTTCAATAATGAACTCTAAAACGATATTTTCGCCTAAAAACATTGAAAGCCATTTCAGCCCAAACGCCGAAATCGTACTCTATCATGGCGATGTCAACAACTTACTCTCCACTCTTCCTGACAACTCAATGTCACTGATTGTGACATCACCGCCTTACAATCTAGGCAAAGACTATGAAAAACGTATTTCAATCGAAAAATACTTAGAAACACAAACCAAAGTCATCCATCAACTTTACCGAGTACTTAAAGATAACGGCAGCTTATGCTGGCAAGTCGGTAATTTTGTCGAAAATGGTGAAATTTATCCGCTTGATATATTTTATTATCGCATATTCAAACAACTTAACTTACAATTACGCAACCGAATCATTTGGCACTTTGGGCATGGTTTACACACCTCAAACCGCTTTTCTGGCCGATATGAAACCCTATTATGGTTTACCAAAACCAACCAATACACCTTTAACCTTGACTCTGTGCGCGTACCCTCAAAATATCCAGGCAAACGCCACTACAAAGGTATCAACAAAGGCAAACCGTCAGGCAATCCACTCGGAAAAAATCCCTCAGACGTATGGGAAATCGTCGCACAAGATTGGGAAACCGCTTTTTGGGAAATACCCAACGTCAAATCCAATCATCCCGAAAAAACCAGTCATAGTTGCCAATACCCCATTGAACTCGTTGAAAGATGCGTACTGGCGCTCACCAATGAAGAAGATTGGGTATTCGATCCTTATGCCGGCGTAGGCACCTCCTTAATCGCAGCCATCAAACACAACCGACGAACCATCGGCAGTGAAAAAGAAGCCCAATATATCGACATTGCCAAAGAAAGACTACAAGCCTATTTTAATGGTACACTACGTTTCAGGCCTCTTGGCAAACCAATACACCAACCCACTGGAAAAGAAAAAGTCGCGCAAATGCCTGAAGAATGGAAAAGTGATGCACAAGACTTGTTTTCAAACAAAGGATAAACACGAACATGATGATTGCAGGTATGTACTCGTTTAATGGTGGTAGGGAAACCATTGACTCTCATTTTTCCAATGAATTAGCAGAAGTCGTACAAGTGATTAACCAAGTGGATAGTGAGTCTTGTAAAACCAAGGTGAGCAAAGAAAAAACCATGCGGGGAAACTTGTTGTATAGTCCTCCCAGATTGAATAAAGCGTTTAAAAGTGAGTTTATCAAATTGGGGTGGAACAGTCATAAAATCATTTGTGATTATCCAACTCAATATTATGTTTCAGGTTATACACCCTCAGCAACCCCTAAAAATGCTTTTCGTGAAATGGACTTTGTAAAAAACGCGGTAGGCATTGAAGTTCAATTCGGAAAATATGCATTCATGGTTTACAATGTTTGCTCTAAAATGACTATATTTCATAATCAGTCTATTATTGAGGTGGGAATTGAGATTGTACCCATTAAAGATTTTGCCAATCAAATGTCCACGGGAGTTTCATATTTTGAGCAATTTGTGTGGGATTTGGAACATCGTGGCGTATCTGATATTGATATTCCAGTATTAATTTTAGGACTTGCTGCTAACGAAACTACAGATACCTCCAACTAAATCACTGTTTATAGTTCCCACGTAGGCTCAACGTCAATGCCATTAAGTTAAGGAATTAGAAAGAAATAACCCCCCCGCCTTTGGTAAAGCCGTCGTCTAATAGCTGAAGTGCCCTAAAGGGCACTGAAGACTCAATGCCATATCGTGTGCTTCTGAAAAAATCCTGAATTTAC
>NBMI01000373.1 GCA_002085445.1 Candidatus Parabeggiatoa sp. nov. 2 | reverse complement strand
TACCTCATCTTCCGGCTACATAAGCGAGATGGGTTTACCATCGAAAAAATCGCTCAACTGTTGTCTCTGACTAATAAGCAAGTTCGTTATCGTTTCAAAAAGGCAGAGACTGCTTTATCCCAAGCATTAAAACAATGCGGTGTTTTATAATTAAAGGAGACAACATGAACACTCAAACAACTTCCCAAACGCCTAACGCATTCAAAGGCGTTATTAACTCAGATAGGGCCATTGCCTTACTTGGCATAGCGGCCCACCAACGAAAATCAAAACCTGGCCCTTGTCCGTCGGATGAGGAACTGGCCGCTTTTATCAGTGGTGGACTGAAAGGCAAAACACGCCAAACGATGTTGGCCCACTTAAACCGTTGCTCAACGTGCTACTATCACTGGTTAGAAGTGGCTTCTTACCTAGCTTCTATTAAACCCACTGAGACAGAGGGTAGTTCTCACCAGTCGTGTTCGCATTCAGTGCCGGGGTAGAGATGGGGCAAGCAACATTAACTCAGAATCAACGCCCAAAGGAACTAGCGCGATGGGCTAACAGTCAATGGGCCGAGGAATATGAGCTTGGACGTTGGTTTGTGTTACTTTGGGTCATGGCACAAACACCAGAGAAGGTGCCAACCGATTTTTGGAACCAACAACTGGCGATTGGGAAAACTTTACAGGCCAATCTGAGTAACCGTTCACCAAGGTATGAAATCACTGAAATCATACTTGAAAATGGATTAAAACCGGTGGTGGTGTTTTTAACTCAATTGCAAAAGGAATCTGATGATCATGATATCCTTTCTCAGTTGAGTAAGCATCTGAAATCAGCAACCAAGAGAATTTCATTATTATGAAAAATAAGCCCTATTTTTTTATAATATCACTGTTGCTCAATGCTGTTTGCAGTGTGCCCTATTTTGCGTATGGAAATACGATAGATGATTATAGTTTGCATCCTCGGGCCCCTAACAATAGTCGGGTAGAAAAAGCACGTCAAATTTTTGAGCGTGTGCGTGATGTGGCTAATAAACATCCCAAGTTCCCTAATCCTCAATTAGTGGTTCTCAAAAGCTTAAAAAATGGTAGTAAGCAGTGGGCGGTGGCATTGGAAGATGGTCACATTTTGCTTTGGACAAGAGCCATAGATGCGAGCTACCAAGCCAAGTCCCAGAATGAAGAAATTGAGGCTGAGGCGCGTCTCGCTTTCATATTGGGGCATGAACTAGGCCATTTAGCCAGTGATGATTACGGTTTTTTGAAACGTTCTCGAAAAAACGTTACGCAAAAACGCCGGAAGAGAGAATTGGCCGCTGATAAAAAAGGCTATGCTTACGCTGCTCTGAGTGGATATAGGGTTAATTTTTTGTTGAAAAAAACTTCAAACAACAACTACTTTTTAGAAGAGTGGCTCAAACGCCCTAGAGAAATTTATCCGCCGGTTGAAATATCGGTGTCGGCCTTTCAGAACTATCTGCACAAACTCGAATATAAACTGAGCCTTTTTGAGTTTGGAGTGCGGCTGAGTCACTTTGAGCGTTGTGACGACGGGGTGTATTTTTTGCAGGAATTTGAAAAGGTTTTTCCAGCACGAGAAGTGTTTAATAACCAGGGTTTTTGCTACTTGCAACTGGCGCGTCAAGAAATGGATAGCGAACATGCCAATTTTTATTGGATGCCGCAGATACTGGATGCGGAAACCTTGGCCGCTCGTATTGTGATGGGTATGGAACCGGTGAAAACCCTCAAACAAGCGGCCCGCCGCCTTTCAAACGAAACAAAGGATTTGTTAGAGAAGGCCGAAGAATTTCTCAAACAGGCTATTGAGGCCGATTTGGACTATTTCCCAGCACGACTCAATTTGGCGATAACCTATTTATATCTTGGTCAACCCTATAATGCTCGCTTTTTGATTGATCAAGCCTACCGGTTAGCCCCAGATAACCTTGAAATTCAAGGACTACGAACCATCATCTTTTATGAACAGAGTGGGAATGGCCTTGATATTTGGTCTTCAGCGATAGAGCCATTGAAAAAGCGGGCCGCCAAATTGAATGCGCCTCCTTCTCTACTTTATAATTTGGCGCGTTTATTGGACATTCGCGCCTCAAGAACTTTTTCTGATGACGCTAAACGCTATTGGAACCGACTTGCTCGCATGGCCGACACTTTACCTAAGCCGATTCGCGCCTTCGTCTGTCGCCAACCGAATACCGTGTGTGATACAAAGCTCATCCAGCACCAACCGCCACCTTGGCAGAAGAATTGGCCGATTCCATTTAAGTGGCAAAAAATATCGGAACAAGAAGCAGTGATGAATCGACTTAGTGACTGGGAAGAGCCGATTCCCATAGACTTGTCCGAAAAATTACGCGGCCACATCTATCAACGCCCAAATGGCGGTGTGGAAATTTTAGAATTGGAAGAATTTATGCAGATGCAAGTGCTCAAAGGCGACAACTTGGGAACCGTCCATAAATTATCAAGCTATTGTGGACAACCACTGCGGCAACGGACGTTGGCAAGGGGTGTGTTATGGAGTTGCGGAGACTGGGCCGCGTTGGCGCTTGATGGAAAAGTGCGGGAAGTTTGGCGGGTTTTGAGGTAATGAAAAATGGCAATGCCGCAAAATTCGCCAATAACATCCGGAGTCCAAGATTTATCTTGGACGTCTATTTCGTCCGGAATCCAAGACGTCCCTATTTCGTCCGGAATCCAAGACGTCCGGAGTCCAAGATTTATCTTGGACGTCTATTTATTTATTTCACTGTTGGCTTTTTTGAAACTATTTTTCTGAAAACCTATAGGAACGATTACGGCCTGATTTTGCGCTATTGCGAAAAATGAAAAAGCTTGATGGGGTTGTGCGGGAAATTTGGCAGGTTTTGAGGGAGGCTGGAAACGACAGAACTGACAGGTTTTAAAAACCTGTCATATCTAAAATTCAGAAATAGTGAAGACTGGTGTTTGATACGTAAAATACAAAAATTTAGCGGGTTTTGCATAAGAAAACGACAAAATTGACAGATTTTAAAAACCTGTGCGACTTGTTTCTCAATAGAATCAATAACTTATATTATTGGTGGGCGGTACTGGATTTGAACCAGTGACCCCTGCCGTGTGAAAGCAGTGCTCTACCCCTGAGCTAACCGCCCTGATGAGAATGGAGCGGCATTCTAAAGCACCATCGCTGCAAAGTCAAATTTTTTTTGTAATGGGTAATGGGTGGGGTGGCAGGAGTCCAAACTTTGCTCCCGTTTTTCAGAGCAAAAACTTTTGCCGACGTTTTTAGTTTGGCAGGACTCCAAACTTTATAGGACTGACGCACTCAGCAAAGTAACCAATTGATTTTATAAAAAAACTTTCAAAATAACGGCCTAGGCCTTTTAGACGTAACTGATTGAATACTCAATAAATTTATTTTGTCAATACCAAACTTTAGTTTGGCAGGACTCCAAACCGGAGAGCTTGGCAGGACTCCAAACTTTATACTTCACACCTGCGCCTAACAAGAAGATTAGCCAAAAGCCACCTTTAAACGCAAAAGGCAACGTTGCCATCACCAAGAAGGCCTCATTCAAGTTGCCAAAGGTTAAATACCTGAGCAGCAAGAACTTACTAAACGGTGGTAATCAATCTCTCGGTTTGCTGTAACAATGAACGCGAATGCAAAGAACTTCGGATCGATGGCTTTGCCAATTTCGGCCCAGCTAAAGTCGTCTGCATGTCTAATAAATGGCCTTTGAATTGAGGGCCATTAACAAAACCAAGGCTTATCATTTCAAAACCTGGCCCACTTTTTAATATCTCGCGATCAAATGAAAAATGTATAATGAACATTTTAGGCTAAAGTTTTGCTCCGCTAAATCTTTAATTAAGAAACAAAGCCTGGGGATAAATCCCCAGTCTAACAGCCGAAGTCGGCTAAAGCCGACTAAATCTTTAATTAAGAAAGAAAGGAAACTATTTATGGTTTGAGGCGGCTAGAGCAGACTTTAGCTTTTAGCCTGGGGATTTATCCCCAGGCTATTTTGAGGAAAACACACCCGACGTTTGCTAAACATCGGATATGTTAATAACCATCCATTTATTCCCCAAATCCGTTGTACTTTCAGTAGAGAACAAAATGACAATTCGTACTCGCTTTGCACCCAGCCCAACCGGGCATTTGCACATCGGTGGCGTTCGCACCGCCTTATTTTCATGGCTATATGCCCGCAAACAAGGTGGGCAATTTATCCTACGCATCGAAGATACCGATCGTGAGCGTTCCACAGAAGCCTCCGTCAACGCCATTCTCGAAGGCATGGCTTGGCTCGGTTTGCAGCCCGACGAAGGGCCATTTTATCAAACCGCGCGATTTGATCGTTATCGTCAAATTATTGACCAATTATTGGCTGAGGGCAAAGCCTATTATTGTTACTGTTCTAAAGAGCGATTGGAAAATCTACGCGCCGAACAAAAGGCGCAAAAACAAAAACCCCGCTATGACGGCCATTGTCGCCATCTCACCACAGCGCCCGCTACCGATATCAAACCGGTCATTCGCTTTAAAAATCCTGAAGTTGGAGAAATCGTTGTCCGCGATTTAATCAAAGGCACAGTGATATTTAACAATAAAGAGCTTGATGACTTGATTATTGCTCGCGCCGACAAGACACCCACTTATAATTTTACAGTGGTCGTGGATGATTGGGACATGCGGATTACCCACGTCATTCGTGGGGATGACCATTTGAATAATACGCCGCGTCAAATTAATATCTTACAAGCACTCGGCGCGACAGTGCCACACTATGCCCATGTATCGATGATTTTAGGCCCAGATGGACAACGCCTATCTAAACGACATGGGGCCGTCAGTGTCATGAATTACAAACAAGAGGGTTATTTGCCAGAGGCCTTGCTCAATTACCTGGTGCGGCTAGGATGGTCGCACGGCGATCAGGAAATTTTTTCTCGGCAAGAGATGATAGAGTTATTTGACATCAGCGCAGTACATAGCTCTGCGGCGAGTTTTGACCGTGACAAATTATTATGGTTAAACCAGCACTACATTAAAACGGGCAATCCTGACGAATTGGCAACAGATTTGCATTTCCAACACAACCTGTTAGAAATAGACACCACGCACGGCCCAGCATTAACCGAAATCATCAAAGCACAAGCCGAGCGGGCCAAAACCTTAAAAGAAATGGCACAAAACAGTCGCTATTTCTTTTCAGACACCGTTCAATTTGATGACAAGGCAAAGCGAAAACACCTCAAGCCGGCCATTCGTGAACCACTGACCGATTTGTGTGAACGATTGGCGCGACTTGAACAGTGGAATGCAGAAGCGATTCATGCGGTTGTTCATGCGGTAGCTGAACAGTATGAACTCAAAATGGGCAAAATTGCCCAACCGTTGCGGGTAGCTGTGACGGGTGGGAACGTGTCCCCACCGATTGATGTCACTGTTTATTTGATAGGCCAAACTCGTAGTGTAGAACGTATCAAACAAGCTCTTTCAGTAATCAGTGAACAGTGATCAGTTATCAGTGATTTTTCAGTGAACAGTGATCAGTTATCAGTGAGTACCTGATATTTTTTTGACTGTGACTTAAAGAAATTTTCCATAATCAATGATTTAAATAAATTGTCCGGTTACAAAGAACTGAGCACTGAAAATTTATCATTGATATAGATATTCAGATAATTATTTAGTCCCCTTTAGGGGACTTGAGCTTTCAGACGCTGTTGGCTGTTTTGAAATTATTTATCTGAAAAACTCTAACTGATAACTGATCACTGAAAAACTGATCACTGAAAAGTTGGAGTAAGAACAATGTCACTAACGCGGAAAGATGTGCATGTCGAACTAACCCTCACTAATGGCTCAGTCCTCAAAGGTACAATGGTTATTGAGCGTACCTCTCGACTCTCAGATACCTTGAATAAACGCGATAAAGACTTTATCGTATTATCTGATTACGAACAAAATCACCACATCATCAATAAACGAAATATCCTAAAAGTTGTTGAAATTGAACACCTTGAATTAGAAGACCAATAATTCAGTCGTCCAAACTAACGTTTGGCAACCGCCCAAACAGTCGTCCAAACTAACGTTTGGACGGAAGCGTTAAATAAGCAAGGCTTCCCTACGGTTCACAATTAGCAAGGCTTCCCTACGGTTCACAATTCACAATTCACAATTCACAATTATATAGTCCAATTTTCAGCCGTGCAAAGTATACTATACTGCACACGGTTATACTGATAGTACAACGGATACGCTTTCCGAAACGGATTTTTTATCGGCTGAATGAAAGGATTGAAAGTCAATAAAAATACCAAACGGGTCAATTTTTATTTTCACCCGCATCTGTACATTCCGTATACAACTTGAAACGAAGTAATTCCCGCGTTGAGTCTATAAGAATTGCCACAACCAACGACCAGTTGTTGTGGAAGGAGCAATTGGTAATGAGTAATTGGTAAGAGAGAATTGATTACCAATTAACAAATACCAATTACCAATGACCAATGACCAATGACCAATGAAGCGCAAAATGTTTTTCTTTATTATCCGGCGATTATGCGGCATCCTTTCACTATTATCGCTCAGCCTTTGTCAAAACCTGTATGCCGCTAACACGGTACAGATAAAGATTGAAGGCAAAGGCATCAAGGGCGAATTACGACAAAATGTGC
>NBMI01000372.1 GCA_002085445.1 Candidatus Parabeggiatoa sp. nov. 2 | reverse complement strand
ATGAATAGCCACAGGTGCAACCTGTGGGAAATGTGCCACCAACGCGCCAACCCCGAAGGGGTTGAATATGAATAGCCACAGGTGCAACCTGTGGGAAATGTGCCCACAACGCGCCAACCCCGAAGGGGTTGAATGCCAAACTAAAGTTTGGACTCCGGCTCACGACGCCGCTGATTGTGTACTAAAATAATGCCTAGCAAGAATGTTAAGAATCCAATCCCTAGCGGCATTCCATAAAGTTTGTTGTAGTCGATTTGGGGCGGCAGTAGTAGCCAGTACCAACTGGTTAGTGTGTGTTTGGAGCCGATTTCGCCGTTGTTGCCATCCCAGTTGGCAAAGGATATTGGGATGAATTGGCCGTCGGTAAATGATAAATCGCCTGATTTGCCGCGGCTTTTTCTGGGCAGTTTCATTAGCACTCGCCAGCGTCCGTGTTGCCATTTGCCAGTGGCTGTCAGTGTGTTGTCTTCTTGCCGTGGTTCTAGCGGTTTGTTAGGGCCTTTTCCGTCAAAAATCAGTGACTTGGGTGCTACTTTTGGTTCAATACGGCCGGCATTCCAGTACCAAATGGTGGTGGGGTGGGCCGTATCGCCATGACGGTATAAGGGTTTTTCGACAATGGGCGTGGTTTTAAAAGCGCCGGCTTTTGGAAATTGTATGGCGAACGCGTCGGAGTGCATTTTTAGGTTTTCGTCTTCAATTTGCGTCGCTACGGGTTCGCCGGGGCGGCTGTCGGTTCTGTCATTGATTTCTAGGAGAAAGGCAATTTCTCGTTCGTTGTATAGGACTCGCGTTGTGATGGCATTTGCCAAGGGTGTAAATAGGCGTTTTTCTTTGATGATATTAGGTACTAAGCGCAGGGTTGTGCCGGGTGCGTTGTCCCAAGCGGTGTCTTCGACTGTTGTTGGTAACGCGCCTTTAACGCTTAGGGCTTTAATCACGGTGCTTTTACCTGGCTGTATGTTGTTTTTGCGTAGCGAATAGACGTAATTGGCGATGTGCCAGCGATCTTCTAGGCTGACGGGATCGGTATCTCCTTTGCTGGTTGAACGGTGGGCCGGCATGGGTGTTCCGGGAATTCCTATAGATAGCCGGGTGTAAATTTGGCGGATCGTTTGTTGTTGGCTGTTTTCATCGTTGCCGGGTATATTGCTTATTCGCCAAGTCCACGGTTTAGTCAAATCACGCGGCCAAATACGGTATTCCCAGTCATCGGTTAGGCGTTTGCCGGAGGTGATGTTGCCGCGCCCGGTTTGTCCATGACATTGTTGACAGGTTTTTTCAAAGGCTATTTTGCCTTTGGCGATAGAGTCCGCTGAGTAGGGTATTTGACCGGTAATGGGTTCTATGTCTTTAATAGTTATGAAGTTTGTTGGTTTTTGCCCATTTTCGTCAGCCTTTTCGTCTTCTTCGTCACTGTCATTGTCGGCCTCGTCGTCGGCCTCTTCATCGTCGGCATCGTCGTCATCTGCCTCGTCGCTGTCATCGTCGTCTTCAGCCTCGTCGCTGTCATCGTCGGCTTCGTCATCGTCGTCAGCCTCGTCGTCTTTAGATTCTGCCTTGTCGCTGTCATCGTCGGCCGCGTCGTCTTTAGGGCCGGCCTCGTTGCTTTCTACGTCAGCCTTGTCGTCTTTAGATTCTGCCTTGTCGCTGTCCTCGCAGGCTTCGTCGTCTTTAGGGCCGGCCGCGTCGCTGTCATCGTCAGCCTCGTCGCTGTCATCGTCGGCTTCGTCATCGTCGTCAGCCTCGTCGTCTTTAGATTCTGCCTTGTCGCTGTCATCGTCGGCCGCGTCTTCAGCCTTGTCACTGTCCTCATCGGCCGCGTCTTCAGCCGCGTCGCTGTCATCGTCGGCCTCATCGTCGGCCTCATCGTCGGCCTCATCGTCGTCATCGTCGTCAGCCTCGTCGTCTTTAGAACCGGCCTCATTGCTTTCTACGTCAGCCTTGTCGTCTTTAGATTCTGCCTTGTCGCTGTCATCGTCGGCCTCATCGTCGTCATCGTCGTCAGCCGCGTCGTCTTCAGACTCAGCCTCGTCATTGTCATCGTCGGCCGCGTCGGCCTCTTCGTCGTCAGCCTTGTCGTCTTTAGATTCGGCCTTGTCACTGTCATCGTCGGCCTCATCGTCGTCATCGTCGTCGGCCGCGTCGTCTTTAGAACCGGCCTCATTGCTTTCTACGTCAGCCTTGTCGTCTTTAGATTCGGCCGCGTCACTGTCATCGTCAGCCTCGTCGTCTTTAGATTCTGCCTCGTCGTCGTCATCGTCGTCATCGTCGTCTTCACCTTCGTCTTCTTCGTCTTCTTCGTCTTCTTCGTCTTCACCTTCAGCTACCCAAGTACCTAAAATGTCGAAACCTTTGAGAACGGGAATCAGGCTTTTAATTTGTTCATCGCTGAGCAGAGTCTCCCAGCCGGGCATACTCGTACCGTTCAAGCCATGTTTGATAGTCTTAAATAAATCTTCATCCCGCGCCGGTTTGTCGCCGAGAGAGGTTTTATATTTGAACGTGCCCATCGTAAAATCACGAGGCTTCGGATAAAGAAATTCAGCCGCCGGCCCATCACCCTTGCCCTTGTTGCCGTGACATGCGGCACAGCGAAATTGGTAAATTTCTTTGCCAGTCATTTTAGCACGTTGGGACTGGATTTTATCCGTCATGCCGGTTACCGCCTTGGAGACTTTTTGATCCCATATACGCGGTACTTGCCCAACATAGTCGTAGAGGAATGTGATTGCTTGCCAGACTTCTTTTTCGTTTAACATCTCATGCCAGACGGGCATGGCCGAATTCCAAGGGGTGCCTTCTTTGGGTAAGCCCGGCCCACCGGTGGTGATACGCCAAAATAGAAAGGCTTCTTGTAATTGGGCGATAGTGCCTACGTCTTGGAAATTGGCCGGCAGTGGATTGAAGCCAGCGGCAAGGGGCCCGTCTCCGTCAAGTAGATCGCCGTGACAGTAAAAACAGTTTTTAAAATAAGTTTGGCTACCGGCTTGCACGGCCTGTTGATAAATTTCTTCAGCCTTCTGGGCTTCGGTTTGTGCTAAGACTTCGGCCCTGATTGGGTTTTCAAGGGTAGTCAGATTATAGGTTTTATTGTAGATATAACCTACTAGCGCCGGTATGCCAATTAGGAAAACCCAGCGAATGGCCCATTTTTTGTCATCGCGCAACACGGCCCTGATGGGTGCTTTAAATTTGTCCCAACGCTGATCGTCAAATGAGAAATAGAGTAAGACACCGATGATGGTGATGATCATAAATTCGATCATTAATGATTTGGGCATCACCGGTGGAAATGCGTTATCAAATATGAGATAGGCACAGACAATCACTAAGAGTGCTTGCCAGAATGCCGGTATTCGGAAATCTTTCATTCAAATATTCCTTAGTTTTTTTTCTGATTGTAACGGATGAAAGGGAAGAGGGCGAACACTAGAGAGAGCCCCTACATTATTAACGTGAGTTCTATTTTAAATAAGTTATATAAATCATCTATTAATCAATTATTTGATGACAATTAATTAAAAAGGCTTTTTTTAATATTAAACCCTTAGCATTAATATGTTAATAACCCTTATTTGCTTTTTTTAATATTAAACCCTTAGCATTAATATGTTAATAACCCTTATTTGTGGGCCATCAACTGGAAGAAGTAAGTACAACTATTATTTGATGACAATTAATGAGATGACAATTAATTAAAAAGGCTTTTTTTAATATTAAACCCTTAGCATTAATATGTTAATAACCCTTATTTGTGGGCCATCAACTGGAAGAAGTAAGTACAACTTATGGGTTTTGTTTTTAACTGATTGATAATTAAGCCATTCTAACTAAATAATTGAGATAACTCATAATTTTATAACCGGCCTTGATATTTAAAGTAGAACTCACGTTATTAGGTTAAATATCAATTGGATACCAAAATTGTTTGGTAGGAGCTTTCCTAAATGTTCGCCCTTTGATATGGAGAGAAACCTCCATCATTTTTGGTATCCCCAAACTTTCATCCGTTACAACGAGGTTTTTTGGCGTGCGTGTTGTGTTGCCAAACTAACTAAAGTTTGGACTCCTGAGTCCTGAAACTATTTTTGCTCGGCAAGAAATTGCACAATCATTTCTAATTCTTTGACTCTCATTTTTTCGGCAAAGTCGCCGGGCATCATGGGAGAATAACCTTCGGCAATCACAGCGTTGGGTTCGATAATGCTTTGCCGAATTTCTTTGGCGCTGAGACGTTTGCCAACCGTTCGCAAATCAGGCCCTATTGATGATTCGCTTTCTAGGATGGAATGACAGGCAGCGCAACCGAATTGTGTCATGGCCGCTTCGGCATTTTGGGCGATTGCGGGTGCGGCGGCTTGGGCGGTTTGGGCCTTTGGTAGCGGCGGCGCCGCTTTTGCCGTAGGCAAAGCCACCGTTACCGGATTGCCGCCCTTAGCTTGCATATAGGCAATGACGGCATCTATTTCAATCTCAGAGAGTTGAATGGGGGCCTTGTTGACATTTGGCATGGGCGATTGTGTGTCATTCGTGCCCTTTTTGCCATAGCCTTTGACGACATAGAGACTCGGTTGCAGCATAGATTCCCGCAAGTAGGATTCGGCATCTTTCGCTTCGCCTTGATAGCGACGACTATCAGCCAATCGTTTCTTGGCCGTCTCTACCATGTTCATGACGGGAATATCAGGAGCGCGTCCCATGTTGTTGTGGCATAGCGTACAAGTGCCTTTACCTTTAAATAATTCTTCGCCTAGCGCCACAAATGATTCTTCGGTGAATGTTCCCGGTTCTAGCGTTATTTCCACCGGTGCTTCACCTTCTACTTGCGGCAACAGGTTGGCGACTAAAGTAAATCCAAAAGTCAGCGCCAAGCTGAATCCTAATACTTTGACGATTACTGGCATTTTTCACCTTTCAGCTTTCCCCAGGTTTTCCTTAAGCTATTCATATTCAACCCCTTCAGGGTTGAAGCCTGATATTGGTTTCCTTTTCCCCAGGTTTCACATCAATGCCATATCGTACCGCTTTTCGGTGAGGGCAACCATAAAGGATTGCCCCTACACGACATGACGATTTGTAGGGGCAATCCCACGTGCAAAGCCCTTAACT
>NBMI01000371.1 GCA_002085445.1 Candidatus Parabeggiatoa sp. nov. 2 | reverse complement strand
CTGTCCAACGGGTGATTCGGCCGCCCGCATCGTATTCAAACTGGCGTTGTTGTCCGCGCCGATTGGTAACAGAGGCCAGTAAGTTTCTGGCATTGTAGGTGTAACTGACTTGATCGGCCGTCGCCAAAGTCTCTTGAACCAAGCGGCCGCTTTTGTCGAAGTCAAACCGGGTTTCGTTGCTATTGGGATCGGTGATGCTGTCTCTATTGCCATCGGCATCAAAGCCTTGGCTTGACACACCGGTTAAAGCATCGACACTTTCGACCAAACGATTGAGAAATTGATAAGTCAGGTACTCGTTGCCTTGTTGTTGAGCAATAAAACCCAAGCAGTAAACCTAAAAAAGGGTGCGTTTAACGCACCCTAAATTGGTGTAGTAATAACGGGTTACGCCACCACGAGGCCG
Source organism: Candidatus Parabeggiatoa sp. nov. 2 (assembly GCA_002085445.1). Taxonomy (GTDB): domain Bacteria; phylum Pseudomonadota; class Gammaproteobacteria; order Beggiatoales; family Beggiatoaceae; genus Parabeggiatoa. The sequence continues at coordinate 7,291 of NBMI01000371.1, read as the reverse complement.
AGTTACGGTCTGCACTTGGGCATGCGCGTTGTAGGTGATGCGAGTGACGTTTGAATCCGGTAAAGTGATGCGAGTCACATTATTGTTGCTATCATAACTGAAGCGAATTGACTGACCCAGCGCATTGGTTGCTTCAACCAGATTCTGGTTTTCAGCATTGTAGTGATAAACCGTGTTGTCTGCTTGGATGAGGCGGTTACGCACGCAAATAAAACCGAAACTCGGCCATGTTCTGTAACTGAGGCTCAACAGTCAGATAAACACATCCTTATTTCGCACCAATAGGTGGGTTTAACTCAAAGACCTTCGGTTTGCTGTCGCTCTACCCACCCTACAAAGAACCCATCCTACGTACGCTCGCTAGATTGACCCATCCTACACTGGTTTTTTAGACAATTATTGATAGTCGTTTTCAGGCCATTCTTTACTCACTAGCAAAACTTCTAGTGGTAAATTTTGTTTGAAGCGGATGACAATATATAATTCTGCACCACAGGACAAACACTCTGAGTAACAACATTCTCGATCAAAGAGAGGATCATCTTCACACGGACTAACGCATCCATTGACTCTCCATTGCTCGAAATCAGGATGTCCGGTAGGCCACCATCGCAATTTTTCTCCCAAGCGATAGATTTCATTGTGAAATCGCTTGGTTGTTCCTTGGTAACTGGATGCGATATGAGTTTGGCAACGAATATCCACTTGCTCAGAGCAATTCGGACATCGGTGAGTTATGAGAATCCAGTTATAAGCACCCATCAGAATTTTTCTCCCTTAAACCCAAGATCATTCACCAAATTACAAAACTTTTTGTCATTTGTGATCAAGGGCACTCCTTCTTTTAAAGCAGAACCTAAAACGTTTGCATCTCCCTTTTTCAGTTGACGTGGACAAGGCTTGGCGGGCAAAGCCGCTACTAATTCTTGCAAGTCCTTTAAGTCATCCTTTGTAGCAGACGATGCCACTTTTCCGCCTCGTTCAGAGAGGAATTTTCTTAAACCTTCTATATCCCCTTTCTCAAGAAACTCACGGACAGCTTGTCTTGAGACCAGAGGAATACGCCCTTTTAGAGCAGCGTCAACCTTCGCCAGATCACCGTATTCAAGTGCAGCAACAAGCGCATTTGTATCAAGTGCTACTTTGGCTTTTTTCTTGATGGATTCCTTTAATACCTCTATTAGTGCTTTGATGGCTGCTTTTTTAGCCAGTTCACCAGGAGCGGCTATTAAAGCCGCTCCTCCACTAACAAAAACTGAACATCCATAGGCTATATCGCTAGCCGTGTCAAAGATTTCCAGCGTAGTGATTGTAATATTAACAGCAGTGTTTAACCAAGAATCAGCATTTTCGCTGTTTAACCCAAACGGATCAACAAAACTCACCGGCTTCCCAGTCACAAACGCATACCGATTCAACGTCTGCCCGTCAAAGATATCCCCTAACAGGATATCTTGATTGACAAACCGCCGTATTTCTGGATGGTAATAACGGGCCCGCATGTAGTACAGGCCATTGCTATCGGTCATCACGCCATACATGCCATTAAACAAGAACGGCGTTATCGACGCCTCTCCACTTCGCAACAAGCCATAAGGCGAATACTGAAACCGCTCAGTAACTTGCCCTGTTTCATCCGTTAAAGCAACAGTAAGCCGTAGACATAGTAAGTCTGGGTTCCGTCGGGTTGCGTTCTGACGAGTACTTGGCTCAAGACGGGCAGGAAGTTTATCACATAGCGGGTTTCTTGCCCATCTACGCTGACGGCCGTGCGTTGGTTTTCGGCATCATAGCGATAGGCCGTATTGCCAGCGGCCACTAAGCGATTGCGCGAATCAAAGACAAAATCGGCCAGGCTATCTGACAGAGGCCCTTTTGTCATATTACCGTCGGCATCAAATTGTACAGCAGAACCGTCATAAGTGGCTAAACGGTTGGCCGCCGCGTAAGTCATCGATAGTGGGTTGACTTCGAGGTTGGGTTCTGGCGCGATTTGCTCTTGAACGATATCGCCGGCAGCATCATAGACGAAATCAAACTGGCTGATGAGTTCGCCACTGCTGATGATGACTTCCTTTTGCTGTACCAGTTGTCCGGCATCATCATAGACACGAGTCATCTGCGTACCGTTTGGACGCAACGTCTTGATTAAACGACCATTTAAGTCGTACTCATAATGGGTTTCACGGCCGGCCCAGTCGGTGACCGGGTGATTCGGCCGCCCGCATCGTATTCAAACTGGCGTTGTTGTCCGCGCCGATTGGTAACAGAGGCCAGTAAGTTTCTGGCATTGTAGGTGTAATTGACTTGCTCGGCCGTCGCCAAAGTCTCTTGAACCAAGCGGCCGCTTTTGTCGAAGTCAAACCGGGTTTCGTTGCTATTGGGATCGGTGAGGCTGTCTCTATTGCCATCGGCATCAAAGCCTTGGCTTGACACACCGGTTAAAGCATCTACACTTTCGGCCAAGCGATTGAGATCGTCATAGCGGAATTGGGTGGCCGCTTCAACCGGATCGGTGCTTTGAACTAACCGACTCAGTGCGTCGTAGTCAAAGGTGCTCCGATTAGCTAACGCATCACTCACCTCGGTGAGATTGTTCAACTCATCATAGTTGAGAGACATCACCTGCTTGCCAAAAGCATCAACGCGTTTGAGCAGGTTATCGGCCGCGTCGTATTCCAACGTCTGCGTCTGCCCTAATGGATTGGTGATGCTAATTAAACGGCCGGTAGCATCATAACCCAGTTGCGTTATACGGTTGGAAGCATCAATGACGTGAGTCAGGCGTTCTTCAGCATCATACTCATAACGAGTCTGTTGGCCTAACGCATTGATTTGGCTAATTAAGTTGCCATTGCCATCATAAGTGCGCGTGGTGACATTACCGTTGGCATCGGTGAAAGTCAGCAAGTTATCACGGCTGTTGTATGTCATACTGACGCGGTGGCCTAACGGATTGGTTACTGACGTTAGCCGATCCACACCATCGTAGGTGAGCGTCGTGGTATTGTTGTCGGCATCAGTGATGCTGGTTAAACGGCTGGCCGCATCATAGCCTAAGGTATAAACCACACCTTCGGGATCAGTGAGACCGTAAATTGTTATGGTCGTCATAAGCCAGTTGCGTTTGATGTTGGGCCGCATCCGTGATGGTGGTGAGGTTGCCATTGGCATCATAGTCAAAAGAATGAGTATTACCCTTGGCATCCGTGGCACTGGTGCGTTGACCCTTGGCATTGTAGGTGTAGACGGCACTGTGGCCTAACTCATTGGTGAGCTTAAGTAATTTGTGATGCTCATCAAAGGTGTAAACCCGAGTCTCGTCCAACCGATTGGTCAACGTGGTGATACGTTTGCCCGGTTGGCTCTCAAAGTCGTAGGACAATTGGGACAATTGGCCGAGACTATCGGCTTGGGCAATGACACGGTGGTCGTCATCAAACGTGTTGCTAAACCGTTGCACACCGTCCGCATTGGTGCCGGTCAAAATTTGGCCCCGGTTATTATAAGTATAGGTGGTGGTTTGGCCGGCCGCATCCGTGACCGTGGTCAAACGGCCTCTGTCATCATAACCGAGCGTGACTTGGCGGCCGAGTGGGTCCGTGACGCGTTCCAAAAAGCCGGCGCTGTTGTAGGCATAATTCAGAAACACCCCAGAAACCGGTTCGGTTACTTGAGCCAAACGGCCAGCATTGTCATAAGAGAAATTTAAAAACTGACCCTGACGATTGGCCTGTGCCACCAGTTGGCCGTTGGCATTGAATTGATACACCACCTGCTGCTTTTTGCGCTCCAAGGTAAAACTGCCATCGGCATTTTTTACCAGCGTATCGAATTGGCAAGCGGAATGCGGACTTTCAAATTGTCCGTCGGCGTTTCGGGTGAAGATGTTATAACGATTGGTCGTCCAATTGACTTTGACATCGCCATTGTCCAACTCTTCTAAGCTGGCACTAAAACGTTGGTCTTCCCAGCCGCGCCCAGTGGCTCTTTAATTATGTTCAAGCGTCTGTGCGCCATTAGCCATGTCAATTGGGTCAAGGCCTTGCCGATTTTCATCCGGGCAGTCATTATCTTGAGCCAAATCTTCATCGTAGATAATGACCAATAACTCCAACTCGCCAACGCATCCTTCCCAAACCTTCTTCGTTCGAGGCCCACTGAACGTGATTGGGAAACTCTTAGCCAGTTCACCAAAGAAATAGAGATCTAAAGAGGCCGGCACGTTGCTTGGACTCATTCCATCCCACCAGTCAGAGTAATTGACCCAAATCGCGTAAGTGCATGCATTATTTTCTTTAAGGCTGTCTAAATCAACGGTGATTTGTTCAGCATAAGGAAAAGGATCACTACTACGACGGCCTCCCCGATTGTCGTAATTATAGACACATCCCCACGAGGTGGTTGTGTTTGCGTAATAACACATCCCTGGCTCTTCTGAATTGAACAAGTACAAGTCCAGATCAGCATAGTAACTATGCCAAACCATTTGGATCTCAATACCCTCAGTGATGGCGGCCGCAGAAGCGGGGGCCGCGGCCATGGCTTGGGGGGCGAGCGGGGGAAGCGGTAACAGATCACGCTTATCCGGGGGTTCAAAATTCTCCGGGAATTCAAAACGCTCACTGTTGGCAGGGACAGAGAGCGCCATCAAAAACACCAGTGAAATGAGCCGGCGTAGCATTTTGAGGCCGCCGGTCATACTGGGTGGTTGAGTGGGTGGTCTAACTACTGACATATCGAATTTTCCTGTTAAGGTTGATGAGTCGTTTCGGTAATGAAAAATGAAAAATGAAAAATGAAAAATGATAAAATTAATGATAAGCCGATAATTTGGCTAGGAATTTAATGATAAGTTCATTTTGTCATTTTCACGAATTTGAAGTACGTTCCGTATATAAGGGACGTGGCAACAAATAACTTACGCAATAGTCGTTTTGAGACACCAAGTTTTTTGAAAAAACGCCGGTATGCTCAAAGCTAACGCGTTGAGATTCCAAATTAGGGACGTGAAGTACGTTCCGTATATAGATTTTCAGAAAAATACTTTCGCAGCCAACAGCTAAAGCAGTTGTCTGAAAGCTCAAGTCTCCTAAAGGAGACTAAATTAATTAATTATCTGAATATCTATAGAATGGCTCAGTAAGGTATTATGGGGATTTCAACAATTTCTTGCCCCACCGCTAAACTGACAATGCCGCCCGTGTCGGTACCTTGAAAATGGGTAATCCGATGACCCGTTTCATCAAAAACCCGAATTTTGGTACCATTGGCTTCACTGACGATAATTTCAGGCTCTGGGCCACCCACCACGTTACCGGCCGTGACGACGAGGCCATTGCGACTGTTGTTAAACGCATTAAATCCATTAATGAGAGTGCCATCACCGCTGTAAATTTCTATACGGCCACCTTTGTCGGCCATCGCGGCAATGATTTCCGCTTGCCCATCGCCATCAAGATCACTGACGGCGACATTCACACCATAGACGGTAGGCGGACACTCTCCCAAGCTATCACCGTGATTCAGATGAGTTTGAAGTGCGTTTTTTGAAACGCTAATGGTCTGTGCGGCACTCGGGTTGCCAGGCGGATTATGGCACACAGTCACTTTGTTATTCTGTTGGGTTTGCCCTTGATGAGGCGGTTTAGCAACGGAATCAAAAACCGTAAAACTGAACAAACCATTCACACTCACTTCGTTGGCATTTCGTTCGCCGGCGATGAGATCATCAAAGCCATCATTATCAACATCTCCAGCGGCGAGACTGAAGAGCGTGTCCGCATTGAACAGCGGAATCGCACCCAACGAGTTGCCTTCAAGGGTGTACAACGAAGCACTGATGCTAGGAAAGATTTGGGAAGCGGCCGCAATGTCTGGTTTGTCATCTTGAGTCGCATCACCAACAGCGAGGGTGGCACTTTGTTCTGCGATGGAAAACGCCTTTTTCTCAGTCCCATCCAGTTTGTAAATGGCTACGGTGTTATCCCCGGCAACGGCCACTTCTGACGTGTCATCTTGATCAGAATCAAGGGCCGCGACGGCAATACCGTTGCCACTCTGAGTGATGGGGAATTGGTATTCAAGAACCCCGTCGGGAGAGCGAACTAGCACTTCGTTGTGACTCGTACCGATAATAATGCGATAAACCGTCGAGATACGACTGGTGGCTATATGAAGGATGTTACCAGTGGCATCGTAACTATAACGAATGCGATAGCCCGATTCGTAGGTTACCGTGGTGAGACGGTGAAGTTTGTCATAAGTATAGACAGCCGCATGGCTAGAGGTTGTGATAGCTAAACCAATAGCGGCCGCGACAGTCGTTTTGTAAAGCTTGTAAGGCATATTCATTGATTATCGCCTTGTTTCTTAATTAGGATTTTTACACACCCTTAACTTGGGGTGGTGAAAGTTGTGACGTAAACGAATTGTAAATTGTGAATTGTGAATTGTGAATTGTGAATTGTGAATTGTTAATTGTGAATTGTGAATTGTGAATTTGTAATTGTTAATTGTTAACCTAATCTCAGCGAAGCTAATTGTGAATGACAAGCTAATCAATAAGTGATTGTTTTTTAAGTCATTAAAAAAGGCTTGCGGTAAAAATGGGATCACGTTTTAGAACCCGTTGGAATCTCCTTTTCACTACCCCACCCTTAACCTCTATGCCATTAAGTTAAGCTGTCCAAGTACAACGGATACGCTTTCCGAAACGGATTGGGGAAATTCCTAATTTTTGTAACCATTTTAGTTTTTGACTATCCGTTTATTTCGAGTATCCGTTGTACTACTTTATGGCATTGACCCTTAACCTGAATGCCATTAAGTTAAGCAACAAAACACCTACAAAAAGTATAATAATAAAGCGCGACAGAGGGCCATAATCTAATTTGAAAGCATCCAAAGCATTTTATGGCCCTCAAACCAGATCGTCCAAAAACCTGCCAAAATATAGGTCAATAACAGGAGCCCGCGTATCACTACTCTGCCAAACTAAAGTTTGGACTCCGGCCAAACTAAAGTTTGGACTCCTAGTCCTGGGGGCACTGGGGTCATTGGATGGGATTGCTTCTAGGTGCAAGGGGATAAGTGCAAGGGGATAGGTCAAACTGGAAAGGTGCAAGGGGAAAGGTACTAGGGGAATGGTATAAGGGAAAGAGATTTGGCTCAAAAAAACGGCCAAGTTAAGTACAACGAATTACGCGGATAAACGAATTAAGTACAACGAATTACGCGGATAAACGAATTAAGTACAACGAATTACGCGGATAAACGAATTAAGTACAAC
>NBMI01000370.1 GCA_002085445.1 Candidatus Parabeggiatoa sp. nov. 2 | reverse complement strand
TCCTTTATGGTTGCCCCTTCGATATTGGCTTATCGATAAATACCAGAAAATTTATGCTTCAGTACTTACTAACCTGAACTTGAAGTTAAAATACCTTAAAATTTATGCTTCGGTACTTAGAATTATTCCGATTCATTTAGGTTAACAAAAGTTAACAATAGCACTCCTAAGAGTGGGTGAATCTACTAATCGCGTACCGAAAATGAGAGATAGCCGCTTTATACAATCTTAATTCGCTTGGGGAAAAGCAAATTGATAGATTGTAAGTCGACGGTTTTACCCGTACTCCAGGATGAGTACTGAACCAGATACCTGCCGCTTTCAAAAAATTGTTTGTCTAAAAAAACTCTCATAAAAGTCAATAATTTTAGAAAGCACCTGCCGAAGAATTGGTACTCATCGTTACGGTTTGTTAATAAATTGGGTACTATGCATGAACCCTTCTCGAATTGAACCGCGTAGGGTGACATTTGTGACTTGTTCCCAAGGCGTATTTGGAAAAAAATCCGAGGCGTAAAAGGTTTTTTCCTGGTGTTTGTAAAGAGAAGCGGCCGTCTGCAAAATGGTACTCTTGCCCACGCCATTTTCACCAACAATAGCGACAAATGGAAATTTAAAATCGACTCGTTCTCCAGTCCAGCCACGCAAACCCTGAATTTCCAACCACTCTAAGTGTTTTGGCCAACCACCTTTTGTCCATGCCTTGGCGAGCTTTCTCAATTCTTTGCTTAAAGTGTTCATTTTTGACTGATTGATTAATTGGTTTATTTGTACTTAAGCTTTTTGGTTATTCCGCCAAAAACAACTACAAGGATTGAAAACATCATATTCATGGCATGAATCTTATGTTTGCCACCAAATTAGTTGAAAATGACAATTAATAATTTTGTTGAAAACTCTAACGGTATGAATTTTCAGAGATTATATCAATACTCTTAGCATTCACATTCAAACAACGTGGCACGTATCCGATACCTTTTCCACAGGTTGCACCTATTCACATTCAACCTGGGGTGGTGAAAAGGAGGTTCCTACGGGTTCTAAAACTTGAACCCATTTTTATTCCGCCTTTTTTAATGACTTAAAAAACAATAACTTATTGATTAGCTTTTCATTAACAATTAGCAAGGCAGACCGAAGGTTCGTTTACGTCGTTTACGTTGTTTACGTCACAATTTTCACCACCCCACATTCAACCCCTTCGGGGTTGGCACGTATCTGATACCTTTTCCACAGGTTGCACCTGTGGCTATTCCCCCTTCGGGGTTGGCGTGTTAATAAGCTATCAACAAAATCCGTTATACTCAGTACTAATTACCAATGACCAATTACCAATGACCAATTACCGTTAAATAAAAAAACTTGAGCGTCGAGTTTCTCCAAGTATAATACTTCCACGACAGCCTTCTTTGACTTGAGACAAAGTATCTTCAACACGAATAAGCAGCGTTTCTAAGTCTGTGTTGGTGTCCAAGTCCAAATCCCCCCTATACTCACAAGCCCCTATGCTCAAGCGAATTTTTGGTAATTCTGTTGAAAAGAGTTTAAGCGATTGCCGTTGAATACGCATCAAAACGGCCGTGGGTGTGGTGTTGTTAAAGTTCCACAGCACCATGAGAAACTTGTCTTCATCCCAACGTGCCAGCCAGTCACCTTTGCGGATACTTTTGGAGATGACTTCCACTGTCTGTGTTAAGCAGTCATCAGCTACATGATGTCCAAACGCTTTTTTGAGGTTTTTAAATTGATCAACTTCCAGTAAGGCAACTAACATTGGCTTGTCTTCACGACGGGCACGCGCTACATCTTGGCGTAGGAGTTCTATGCTTCGAAGACGGTTTGGTAGGCCGGTTAATGGCTCGATAGCCGGATAATTTTTGTGCGAATTGTTGAGTAAATCCAGTTTCTCAACGGTATATTGGACGTGTGTCATCAGTTTACCAACGGTATCCTCATAACCAATAGCGAGTTGAGGCGATTCTTGCTCATTGGTATATTGTTCGAGTGCTGTTGAAGTCAAAGTAATCGGATATAAGACTAGATATAACAAAAACAGGGTTATTGCCGATCCAACCAGTGTTGCAACTAACATCACAACAATCAGGTTGAGGTTATCGCTTGCGTTGTACAATGTATAAACAATTAACGTCAACAGCGAAACGGCCGGGCTAAGACAAGCAATGACCATGATTTTAAGGGCATAGCTTTTCCGCAACAACGGCAGACGAGAGAGTACAAAATAAAATTGTTTGAATTTGTCAAGATTCATGTTTTTCTGTCAGTGTTTGTAGTAGTCGCTTGTTTGTAGTAGTCGCTTGTTTGTAGTAGTCGCTTTAGCGACTTAAACTTGTTTGTAGTAGTCGCTTTAGCGACTTATAGTGTAAACAGGTGAAATTTGAACTTTTTGGAGTCGTTGTTTCGGGAAATCGCCCTCGCTCATTCCCGAACTGAAAGTCAGCGAAGCTAAACCGAAAAAGTCCAAATCATCGCGGTGTGCCGTATAATCACACACATTGCTTTTACTTCCATTAAAATGTCTGTTTCATTGCCGGATGGTTGCCTTATATTTAGGCTATTCTCGTGCCCAGAAGGCGAAAATGGTTCCGTAACTACCTGTAATATAAGGTACTTGCTAAAAATAACACGATTAATTACAAACAAGGCTGAGTCAAGATGCCGAGCGTTCAAATTGCTAATAGATTGCTAATATAAACTTATAGTTTGTTGATTTACCCGCTTTTTTATTCGCAAACGTTGCGAATAAATTGCTAATAGATTGCTAATATCTACTTCGCACGGGTAAAAAATTAACTAACTTTTAAAAAATCCGATGTCTCAAAGACATCGGATTTTTAGCACTGAAAAAAGTTCAAATTATAGCCGTTTGCAGTATAATCTGGCTTGTTTGTAGTAGCTTTAGCGACTTAATCTCATTAAGGTCGTTAAGGCGATTACAAGTCTACTACAAACACTACAAACACTACAAACACTACTAAGGGAGTTGTGGCTAAATAAAATACCCACACAAAATGAAAAAACAAAGTTAAAAAAACTTTGTTTCTCTATGGGTATATTATTTTTCACGCTCCTCCCTAATCGCCTTTTTTTTGGGGCAGTGTTTTCAGCCGCCGCCAAGACTCAGGCAAGGCTCAGGTTTGTCGTCGACTCGCCTTTGGGTGCATTTCTATTTTCCCGCTTACTAAAGTAAAGCACCAACCCCAAAGGGGTTTTCAGGCTAAAGTTTCGCGGAGCGAAACTTTAGCCTGAAAATGTGAATAGCCACAGGTGAAACCTGTGGTAAAGTAAAATACCAACCCCGAAGGGGTTGGAATCGTTGGTTCTAGTCAAGCGGGAAAGCGGGAAAATATAAATGCGCCCATCGCCTTTTTGGGGCCGTGTTTTCAGAAATAAAGGCTCAGCTTTGTAGTCGGCTTGTAATCGCCTTTTTGGGGCCAGGTTTTCAGCCACCAAGACTCAGGTTTATCGTCGAATCGCCTTTTTGGGGCCAGGTTTTCAGCCACCAAGGCTCAGGTTTATCGTCGAATCGCCTTTTTGGGGCCAGGTTTTCAGCCACCAAGGCTCATGTTTTTCATCGACTCGCCTTTTTGGGGCCAGGTTTTCGGCCGCCACGGCTCAACTTTGTCGTCGACTCGCCTTTATGGAGCCATGTTTCCAGCCACCAAGGCTCACAAGGCTCAGGTTTGTCGTCGACTCGCCTTTGGGTGCATTTCTATTTTCCCGCTTACTAAAGTAAAGCACCAACCCCAAAGGGGTTTTCAGGCTAAAGTTTCGCTCCGCGAAACTTTAGCCTGAAAATGTGAATAGCCACAGGTGAAACCTGTGGTAAAGTAAAGTGCGGGAAAATATAAATGCGCCCATCGCCTTTTTGGGGCCGTGTTTTCAGAAATAAAGGCTCAGCTTTGTAGTCGGCTTGTAATCGCCTTTTTGGGGCCAGGTTTCCAGCCACCACGGCTCAGGTTTGTCGTCGAATCGCCTTTATGGGGTCAGGTTTTCAGCCAGCAAGACTCAGGTTTGTCGTCGAATCGCCTTTTTGGAGCCAGGTTTTCAGCCAAGACTCGTTTGTAGTAGGCGATTTATCAATGTTTAAGCAAGTTGCAGGGGGCCATAAGCTGAGAGAGCTAAACAATAAATAATTGTAACTATTCTAGTTTTTTTATATCCGCCTTGGGCTGTAAGTCCTTAGCTTTTGCTTAAGATAGGCTTGGTAAGCAGATTGGGCGTTTTGTTGACAGGCTGTTTGCCAAGCGTTTTCATCCGCTTTTCTGTTTCGTTCTTGTTCTGCTTGACGCTTCTTAGCCAGTTCGGCTGGTTCTAGACTTTGTATTTGCTTTTGGGCTTCTATGCATGTCTTTTGAGCGTCTGGCCGTCCAAATAGGCTTGGTAAGCGGCTTTGGTGTTTTGTTGACGCGCCGGTTGCCACGCCTTTTCGTCTTCAGCTTGGGCTTTTTCTATGAGCCTAAGTTTGGCTTCATCAGCTGGTCTTTTGAGCGTCTGGCCGTCCAAATAGGCTTGGTAAGCGGCTTCGGTGTTTTGTTGACGCGCCGGTTGCCAAGAAATTACGGTAAGTACTTTGATGATGGTGAGCACAACGAAACAGGCGTTTAGCGAACGCCAAACTTCGTTCTGGAACGCATAAGAGGATGATAAGTACAACTAATATTGCTACTAAACGAATTATTCTGTCTGGTAAGTACAACGAATGGTAATCTCCATTAGGTAGTGATGATGAGCCTAACGGAGACTGTCGCTCAAAGCGAGAGTATCCGTTTACCACCATCCGGTGTGTGGCACTACCCAACGAATTACGGGTAAGTACAACGAATTCTTCTATTAGGTAGTGATAATGAGCCTAATAACGGATACTATCCCTTCAAAGGAAATGAAGTGATTTGACGGAGACTCTCGTTCAACGCGACAGTAACTATCCGTTTACCACTTGACGGAGACTCTCGCTCAACGCGACAGTATCCGTTTACCACTTGACGAAGACTCTAGTTCAACGCGACAGTAACTATCCGTTTACCACTTGACGGAGACTCTCGCTCAAAGCGACAGCAAGTATCCGTTTACCACTTGACGAAGACTCTAGTTCAACGCGACAGTAACTATCCGTTTACCACTTGACGGAGACTCTCGCTCAACGCGACAGCAAGTATCCGTTTACCGATTCGACGACAAAGCTGAGTCTTGGCGGCTGAAAACCTAGCCCCAAAAAGGCGATTCGACGACAAAGTTGAGCCTTGGTGGCTGAAAACACGGCCCTAAAAAGGCGATTCGACGATAAACCTGAGTCTTGGCGACTGAAAACCTGGCCCCAAAAAGGCGATTCGACGACAAACCTGAGTCTTGGCGGCTGAAAACCTGGCCCCAAAAAGGCGATTATAAGCCGACGACAAACCTGAGTCCCGGTGGCTGAAAACCTGGCCCCAAAAAGGCGATTCGACGACAAACCTGAGTTTTGGTGGCTGAAAACCTGGCCCCAAAAAGGCACTTGACGAAGACTCTCGTTCAACGCGACAGTAACTATCCGTTTACCACTTGACGGAGACTCTCGCTCAACGTGACA
>NBMI01000116.1:26245-68614 GCA_002085445.1 Candidatus Parabeggiatoa sp. nov. 2 | reverse complement strand
TTTTTTTACTAATTGTTTATAGGCCTCAATGGCCTCTTTATAACGACCTTTTGCCAACAAGTCGGCTGCCAAGGCTGGCGAGGTTTCAATGGGGCGGTTATGGGGAGTCGTTTATTGTGATCCGAAGGTTTGCGAAGCTAATTGTGAAACGATGTAACTACGCTTTGCGTCGTTTATTGTGAACCGAATTCTATTTATACCATTTTTAATGACTTATGTAATTATAACAGTCTTTGAACGCAAGTTAGTCTTTGAGCCATGATGTTGAGCTACTGGCGTTCGTTCCAAACTTGATCATCGAGTATAATATACATGTATCAAATGAACCGCTTTCTCTGGTAGACAAAATGAATTTTAAAGAAATGCTGTTGCTTGTTATTATTATACCAATAATTGTGTCGATACTGACGGGTATTATTATTGTTCATTATGAGGACATGGTTGTGGGATATGATGATTCGCCTCAGCCCGAAACGCAGCCCCCGCCTCAACCACATCCCAATCCTGAAGCAAGCGTCACGACTTCAGAGCCACCCACCCTCACTAAACCAGAAAATACCACCGCGCAACTCAAACAGCTACACAATCCAAAGGCCCCTTGGACAGTGACATTCTGGCTGGATTCACCCGGCAAAACCCAATTTCGCATCGGTGACACGCCCCATACTTTACCAAATCCCTTTTTCTCCAACCGCGACGGGGGACAGGGAAAAATTTTTAGCGGCCTATTTTACTTTATTCAAGGTGTCATCAGACGATAAATGGTTTATTATTTTAAGCAATGAACCAGTCGAAGCGGGAAAAGCGTATTGGGAAAAGCGTATTCACTACCTACAGGCCAAACCGCGTTGCAACCTTGGGAAAATGTCAAAACGGTTCAACGACTAAGGCCTTTAACGGCGGGGCACCAACATTTTAACGCGATAGTAACGGCCGAACCGATAGCGTGGGAGACGTTGGAGGAGGCTGATATAATGAAAGCATTGCAGCGCGTGGTGTTTTGGGCAATGGCATCGTTGAGAGTGGATGTGGACTAATTGTTCCAAGCACACTTTGCACCCATCCGTATCCTCACGGGTGCAGGTTTGCAACCGGCTCCCAAAAGTTTTGATTTGTGTGGCAATGAAACGTTGCGCGCATGGTTGCAATGTGTTCATATATCAATCATTTTTGTTGTGTTATGAGAACGGGTTGTTAATATATATAATGTTTGAGTTAATAATCACTCCAAAAGCGGCAAAGGTGCTAAGCAAAATGCCTAGAAATACCGCCGCTCTGATTTATGAAAAATTAAATGAGTTGGCACAAGATCCCTACAAACCTAATCAGAATGTTAAAAAACTTAAAGGTCGTCCGGGTTATCGATTACGTGTTGGGGATTGGCGGGTTATTTACACACTGAATAATAATGAAATGGAGATTGTTGTCATAAAAGTCGCGCCGAGAGGGGGTGCATATCAATGAGAACACAAATCATAGAAAAAGAGGGTCAACCTAAATGGGCACTCATTCCTTACGAGGAATATCTTGAGTTGCTCGACGCAAAAGAAGAACTTGAGGATATTCAGGATTTTGATGAATCCATCGCGCATCCCCCGGAAAAAATTCCTATCGAATGGGTGGGGCGCATCATTAATGGTGAACATCCCGTGCGGGTTTGGCGTGAGTATCGCGGTTTTACTCAACAAAAATTGGCGCAGGCTTGTAATGTGACAAGTTCTGAGATTTCGCAAATCGAAACCGGTGAATATCAAGTGTCACAAGAAGTATTGCAGAAGATGGCTAAAACTTTAAATATGGATGTTGAGAGTTTATGAGCTAGCAAAGTGTGTAGGGTGGGTAGAGCTTCGCTGCACTTGCACGACTTCGTTCTATAGATGTTCAGAAAAATAATTTCAAAAAAGCCAATAGTGAATAGTGTCAACCCCGAAGGGGTTGAATATGAATAGCCACAGGTGCAACCTGTGGAAAAGGTAAAGGGCATGCGCCAACCCCGAAGGGGTTGAATGTGAAAATATTTTTCTCTTTGGCAAAACCTAGGGCTATTCACGAAAGAAAATAATTATCTGAAAATCTATAGTACACGAAAGCGGAAATCACACCGCCACCCACCACCAGCCAACAGCTAAAGCAGTTGTCTAAGATATCAAGTGCCCTAAAGGGCACTGGCACCATGAGGTTTAGCCAACAGCTAAAGCCGTTGTCTAAGAGCTCAAGTGCCCTAAAGGGCACTGGCACCATGAGGTTTAGCACTGGCACTACGAAACGGTTGGTAGGCTTTAGCCTACTTGAGCTTTTAGCGCAGAGGAACCGCTCATGGCTTGCACGACTCATGCAAATTAACCTAGAACGAAGGATGAACCCTAACTACAACGTGCTTCTATGTAAGAAGGCACATCAAGTATCCCATTGTCTGTCCATGGATACTTTCCAGTCTGTTTATGAACATGTTCTCTAACCACATTGGCGGAAATACCGGCTAACTTATTAACCAATAACGAAAAATAATCTATATCGTCTATTGTCAGCGGCCGATGTGATTGATTCTTGTGGACAATATCCCCTCTTAAGTTTAACAGGATATTAAGACACTTATTTGCATTGCCATTCATGCCCAGCCATGTCCAGTGTGATGATAAGCCGCTTAAGCCAATGATACGCTCAAATAATTTATCAACGATGTGTGGTATTGGAGATTGAAACTGAGCGACATATTGTCTAATGGCTATCCCAATTTTGCCGTGCTTTTTGTTTTCGCTTTCTAACCACTTCGTCATCGTCACTATCAGGATGAGGAGGCTGCAGTTTTTCTGATGTCACAATTTTCACTTGAGTGGGAAAAACATCAGGACTTGAGGCATGAGCGAGCATAAAATCAAATCCACTGGTGACTAATTGTTTGATGTATTCGTCCCAGCATGTCACTATGAAGATGATGCCGTTTTTGAGAAGTATGTCAGTCTTACAGGGTTCACCTGTCGACATCATCACTGGGTGATTAGAGACATGAGAATAAATTGCCATTAAAGAAGAAAGCTCATCCATATTTTCCATGTAGGAATCGATGGGAGAAGCTGTTTTATTTTCAGACATTGTCAAGTCCTCAGACAAGGTTAAAAATGTGTCCACCACGTTACACCTAAATATCAGGGTGAACGGGGTGGGATAAATTTAGTAGATTGTCTCTACACCTTTCTTAGTCAGCATGATAGTATTACGAACATGTCTAACAATGCCATCCGCTATGAGATCCCTAACGGTGTCTTGAAAAACCGCCTTTTCCTGCTGAGTTAGGGTGGGATAATAAATCAGACTTAGCCATCTCGCCGGAAGCGCATGATGTTCATCCAGATTTAGAGCCTTAAACTTTGCCAGCACGTCATTCGTTATCTTGTCTTTTTCTGCACTCATATCACAAATCCTTTCTTTTAAGACGTGATGAAACGTTGAGAAAGCATTTCATTATACACAATCCAATGACTTTGGTATTATTTTGCTTTTCCAGGGGCGAGATTAATATAGCCAACCAGCACCTGTTCCGGTACTGCGTCTAAAATTGGCCGGAGTCCAAACTTTAGTTTGGCAGAGTAGTCCAAACTTTAGTTTGGCAGAGTAGTGATACGGGGGTACCTGTTATTTACCTATATTTTTAGGGTTATTTGGCGTATCGATTTTGAGGGCCATAAAATCGTTTTCAAGTTGTCAAATTAAGTCATGGCCCTCTGTCGCGCTTCATTATTATACTTTTTGTAGGTGTTTTGTTGCTTAACTTAATGGCATTGTTCCTTACGTTTGGAGTCCTGCCAAACACTCCTGAGAGAAAGGAGAAGCCCAAATGAAGAAAGTTTATATCCTCTTCTATAGTAATAGCCTTGGCACCCGTGAGGAAGTTCGGGATTATTTAGATAGCCTTTCTGAGGTGTTGCACTGGAGATATGATATACCTAATGTTTTTTATCTGATTTCGGAAGAAAATGCGGATACTTTGGCAAAATTAATTCTAAGTCCAACCAATCGGATTTCTTTAACCCGCCATGAAATCCGAGTCAAGTCCAACCAATCGGATTTCTTTAACTTTTGGAAAACGGGAGCGATCCAGCACTAGCCGGACGGCATCCGGCGAAAATCCGTCGCGGCTTTCAAAAGAAAACTTTGTGAAAATTCGGGTAATACCGATAATACTGAATATAATTTCGTAAAATCCTTAACTGATAAAGAAGGTAAAGCAATCTTCTTTGGTTTTGAATACCAGTCCTGCATTGCTAAATCCCACTCTTTTATTGAGGTTTGTTGATAGAAAGATTCTTCATTGGCTTCATCAAGAACAATGCCGGTAAGGGTCAACATCTGATGCAATGAATCTTGATAATAAAAAGCGGTTAAAGGCGTAAAAACAAATCCATTTTGATCATTATCTGAAACCGCTGCCTTGTACAGTACGCCAACTAACACGGAAGGGTAGTTTTTCCCCATGTGGGTAGATTCTACCCAGTCAGGTATAAAAGGTTGTAAATTTTTCTCAAACATTAAAAAGCGCAACACTTGCCGGTCTTCAGGGGTTAAGGTTTGTTGGCTTTCTTTAAATTCCCTCAGTCCTACGTCTTCCCAATACTGAGGATTGGCATTTAAAGTCAGTTTAACGATGTCGTAACATTCTGTTTTTGATAACAATTTCTGAAATTCTTGTAACTGCTCTTTAATATTCCTAGGTGACGCATAATCTAACCAAACGATGGCGGGCTTACCTTTTAGGTAATCAGCATAGCCTACTATAAAATGATAACTGCTTATGTTGAGTAACTTTATGCAGGATAATGGATTATTAAATTTTTGACGATGATAGGTTGTCTCATCCTCTTCTAGTGAAATCATTCTTTCGTTGCCGAAATGCGAATGCATTAGCTTAAAATCTTCCAGAGTAGGCCCACCAAAACCGACGTAGGTGTATTGTCGAATATCTCGAAAGGTATTGATTCGAGAGAGTAAGTCAATAAAAATCTGTCTATCGACGGTTTTATTGGGCCTAATCTGATAAGGAACCTCACTACCACTCATAATTTTTTCTCGCTTTACTCAAAATCTCCCGAAAACAGATATCACCGATATCAGAAGGTGTTAACAGATAATCGGGCTGTTCAAATAAATATTCGGTGATTTCCTCTATCTCCGAGTCTGGTTTGGCAAAAGTAATCACCGTTGGATCGATATTGGGGTTTGGTTCAATCAGTTTAGGCCAAAAAATGTGGACATCACTCATTCCTTTATGGTTTCGCATATTAATCCATTTTCCCAGTAAGGCATTGTCGTTTGCTAAGTTTTTGATCTCAGCAATATCGACCGTCTTTATTGCCTTAGCCATTTCTGTTCGGATGGCATAATTTTGCCATTGATAAGTAAAACGAGTAAAAACGTCCAATCCCTCTTGCAAATGCACAATGGCACGCTGATAAACCGCCGAATTGACATCAACACCGTGGGTAGTCGTCATCGGCAGAGATAACGGATTACGACTTCTAAAATGTACGACACCGGCAATAGCCACAAATAGAGGTTGATATGAGGGTGCCGTCGCAAATCCCCAGCCAGTCACCGCCGTCTTGTCGGCATAAAGCACCACACGATCATTACAAATCACCGTGCATCCCGCATTTTCAAAAGACATCGTTCCATACTTGAGTTCTTGGTCGAGTTCGGCAGTGTTTGGAAGTTCTCGGTAAAGTCCTACTATGACTTCAATTTCAACATCCTCGTAATTGGCTTGAAAAATGTAGGGGGCTATCCCTGTTTTTTTTCGGCCCGTTGCTTGATTGACCCATTGAAACAATATGGGTTTGGGTTTTATTTCCCTCTTATTGACAATAATACGGAATCCTTTTGCAATAATATAGGCAAAATGTCGGGATATTTTGTCACAAAGTCTAGGGAATCCGCCTTGTTCACCCATATAACACGCGGTTTTTGCCTTAGAAGAAAGATTACTGACCGTTATCTTTGTCCCCGAATGACTCATTACCTCATTAGACACGGTGAGCCGTAAATCCCAGTTGCGTTTTTTGAGCCATTTATCATTAATATTCACTTGAAAACCAGTGTCGCCATGCTTAGAAACGACAGTAGCGGTTTGTCCTATCTTAAAGATGGCACGTTTCATCCCAATCCCATACGCTCCTAGCAGCCCTCTGTTAGTATTGGCATTTTCAGAAAGAGTGCCACCCATCATAAAGGCGTAATTTTTCGCAACGTCTAACGGTATTCCGCCACAGTTATCCTCTATACAGAACTGTTTGTTGTTAAAAGTGATTTCAGCCTGATAGCCGGCGTAGGGTTTTTCGCCGTCGATTTTGCCAATTTGACGCACTATGCTGTCTACACAGTTATCCAAAAGTTCTAAGATAGCGTCTTCTAATTCAATATCTCGTGTTAGCATATACACGAAAAAATCCTTGGTTGGATTCGCTTGAACAATGTTATCTTTTGATAATTGTTTTTGCTCGGCGTTCATAGGTGTTTTCCTTAAACGTTAAACTCTGCAAAGAAATCCGATTTTTTGGAAAAATCGGATTTCTCAAACTCTGCAAAGAAATCCGATTTTTTGGAAAAATCGGATTTCTCAAACTATGGCAAAGAAATCAAAAAAATTTTTGAAAAATTTCTCAAACTCTGCAAAGAAATCCGATTTTTTTAAAAAATCGGATTTCTAAATGGTATAGCGAACCGCGACACAGGCGCATTCCACTGAGCCAGCGCGTCGGAACAATGCCAATCAAACAACATTGGCATAATTCTTGCTAAACGCGCACGTTATATTAGAACAGCCAGGGGCGTTGCCCCTGGCTTTAATAATACGCCCCGTTTGGGGCTAAGTAACAATTGATATCGTTGCTATAACGTGATGCTATCGCTTTGGCGAATGTCTCACTAAACATAACCAAAGGGCGGTGGGCAACCACGTTGCCTTCCATTCATAACCTAGGTTTCTGTGGTGTTTGTTTTGGAAATGGAGCATAGGGCCAGAACCGTTTGGACATTGCAAACTGGGGCCATTCCAGCTCCCACCTTCCTTATGTCCAAGTAAAGAATTATGCGCGGTAGTACTCCCGGCGAGTACCGCGCCTGAATGATTTCCCAGCGTTCTAAGATAGTCCTGTCCTTCAAAAGGAATACGCGAGCGAGGATAGGCATATTTCAGGACTAACGCTTCCAGAAATATGCAGAGGTGATAACCCGTTTCACAGATAGTTCCTTGCCCATAACTATTTTCCTTTGCCGTTGCCCGAACTTCTGCCATCGTATATTTTTTTGCAGTGGCCTTGAGTACCGGTTTAGGGTGGCGGGCATCCATGACTTGCCAGTGGGTGCCATTGCATAGTCGGGCATAAGTGCCATCAAAACGGATTTGCCCTGTTTGTGCGCTCGTGCAATCTTCGGTGGTTGCCGGCAGCGTGTGCAGTTGTTGGGAGAGTTGCTCAACTTGGGTTTTGAGGGCCTTGTTTTCGGTTTGCCGCTTTTTATTTTCCGCCGCGAGTTCTCCCATTTGCTGTTGTTGGGTGTCAACTTTGGTTTTGAGGGCCTTGTTTTCGGCTTGCTGCTTTTTATTTTCCGCAGCGATTTCTCCCATTTGCTGTTGTTGGGTGTCAACTTGGGTTTTGAGGGCCTGATTTTCGGCTTGCTGCTTTTTATTTTCCGCAGCGATTTCTCCCATTTGCTGTTGTTGGGTGTCAACTTTGGTTTTGAGGGCTTGATTTTTGACTTGCTGCTCCCCAAGAGATTTATTCACGCAATCAGCCCACTCGGTTATTGTCATGTTGCGAAGACAATGCCCTTGTTGTAGTGAAGACAGGGCCGCTTGCTGTTCTCTCACTTGCCGTTGCAAGTCCTCAATTTTCTGTTTTATCCGACATTCGGTGACAGTTGTTCCGCAACCTTCAACTGCATAAGCCATCACTGGCGTTAGGGTTAATATTCCCACCAACGCGACAACATGGAGAGACTTTTTCGAGAAAACAAATCCATTTTCACGGTTAAGTACAACGAATGACGGGCCGATAAACGAATTATTAATCCTCCCCAAACTAGGCGTGTTTCTCTAAAGTTTGGACGGAGGTTGCCAATCAATGCCATTAATGCGAATATCGATATAAAAATGAAAAATGTAGAATGATGTAGAATGAACAAAGAATTCTAAAATAACGTCTCAATCAGAAGTTTTTATAACTCATTTATTTCATAATATTTAATTCAACCCTTAATTCGCATCATTAATTAAGTCGGGACTCGAACTGACAAAAGCGCAAATTGTAAAATATCGTTTTAACATAGTTAGGGTTTCCAGTGAAAATTTCAAGGGCGGTGGGCAACAAAATTGCCCACCGGATGGCAGGAATCCAAACTTTAGTTTGGCAGTCGTCGTTTACCGGAGTCCAAACTTAAGTTTGGCAGAGTAGTGATACGGGGGTACCTGTTATTTACCTATATTTTGAGGGTTATTTGGCGTATCGATTTTGAGGGCCATAAAATCGTTTTCAAGTTGTCAAATTAAGTCATGGCCCTCTGTCGCGCTTTATTGTTATACTTTTTGTAGGTGGAGTCCTGCCAAACTAAAGTTTGGACTCCTGCCAAACTAAAGTTTGGACTCCTTCCCTACGTTTGGGCTCCAGCCAAACTAAAGTTTGGACTCCTTCCCTACGTTTGGAGTCCTGCCAAACTAAAGTTTGGACTCCTGCCAAACTAAAGTTTGGACTCCTTCCCTACGTTTGGAGATATGATATACCTAATGTTTTTTATCTGATTTCGGAAGAAAATGCGGAGACTTTGGCAACCAACCAATCGGATTTCTTTAACTTTTGGAAAACGGGAGCGATCCTGCACTAGCCGGACGGCATCCGGCGAAAATCCGTCGCGGCTTTCAAAAGAAAACTTTGTGAAAATTCGGGTAATACCGATAATACTGAATATAATTTCGTAAAATTTTTAACGATGTCACATTGATATAACAATTGTTATCCTTCATTGTCTATCGCTGATGTTATGTACTCAAAATCCCCAGCTTTTTTCTCAAGTAACACAACGTTACTATTTACTACTCTACTACCAGCATTTTCAGTATCACTTTCTGCACGAGTTTTTTTCGTTGAAACACGTGATTCTGATTGTTTTTTAACACCAATTCCATCTACAAAAATAAACACTGTGTCAACATCGTAAATGTCAACTTCTTTATTTATCTCAGGAAGTTCTAAAGTTTCGTTTTCTAACACGCTCAATGCATCAGATTGAACTTGCTTGCTAACTTCTAAAGCCTTCTCTACAACTGTGTTTTGAATTGATTGGTCACTCAATTGTTTTTCGCCACTGGTTCTTTCTACTAATACTTCTTCATAGCTTAAACGGTTGGCGTAAATCGCACCGAATTCTTTCAAACCGGAGCGAAAATACCCATCTTCAAATTGGTTAGTTAACCCTAAATATGTGTGAGAGGTTTGATCGCAGTTATCCTCCAAAAACCTTTGATTTTTAAAACTAAACGAGCCATTTAACGTTTTGATTGTAACTGGGGCCGTTCCATTACACCTTAAACTATCCGGTTTGATAAACGCATCGATCTCTTCTTCTAGCAGTTGTTTCTGTAAATCTGGTAGTCTCTAATTTTTGAGATTGATAACAGCTTTCTCTATCCCATCAAAGCCTTCTGTCTCTAAATCAAGCTGATACGTGTTTTTTTGAGGGTCATTAGTGACATTACCAAATTCGTCACTTACAATGATTGCTACGGTTCTCATGATTTGTCTCCTTACGAAAGGATTAAAAATTACTTGAATTCATGTAAAACAATGATTTATGATTGATAATTAATGTACATCACCGGATATTTTACAGCAAGAAAGTGTTTAGGCGGGCATATCGATAAATATGCCTACACGAATGAGTTCAGAGGCAACCTGCTCGTAACTAAATGGCTCATCGACAACAAGATCATCACCAAACGTTCTTCGGATCATGTCAGCGTAGTTTTTAACGAAGGTTGGAAGGTCTTCTCCTTCTTGGAAAGAACCGAAAAAGCCTTCTTGCAATTTTCCAAAAATGGCCTCAAAGGTTTCACCTTCAAACAAAGTGCCGTTTATAACCTTGATGCGTAACATTATGTTTCTCCTTTACTGGTACTCATCAATAAAAATAAGTACCAGTTAGTTATTTTGGCAGCATTATCTATTCAGATAATACTGGATGACATTTTCGTTTAGATTGGCCTCCAAAACCGTGAAGGCTTTTTGAGTGCCAACAAAGAACAACGTTTCAGGTTCGATTTGAGACGCACTATAAGCTGTTTCCACCAAGGCCATCTGGAGTGCAATCCAGTTGACGATTTCGGCATAATCGAGAGTCCCATGATGGCTTCTGATTTCGACCGTTCCACAATTCATTTTGTGGAACATGGAACCGGCTGCCATCATCTGCATGGTTTGTTGTTCAGCTTCATCAAGAAACTGGAAGCTTCTTGAAACAAGAGAGGCTCGGCTGGTGTCAGTCCAAATGGCAGGATCGACGCTGATTGTTGAACCTTCACACAGTTCTGAGTAAAACGGGTTGAGATTGGATTTGCAGTAGATGTTGCCGCGGCGACGTTCCGGATTAATTAGGCTGTCAAACGCATCCTCTAAGTTTAATTGTAACTTAAGGAGGTTTTTGATTTGCGTTTCGGAAAAGTTGTTTCTGATTTCAATGTGGACGTGTAATCCACATTGCTCATCAACAAGTGCGTTGTACTTGTTGAGATGTTCGAGGATGATGGCTAATTCCGATAAGGAAGACTCGCCTTGGAGGATGCGAGAATTAATCTCGAATCCTACCGACCCGTCGCCGTTTTCCACGCTCGAATCCGTGGTGAGTTTCCAGTCCGAAACCTCATTGTATGGGCGCTCTGTGCCCCAATCGGGAATTTCTTGTGGATCGATCCACAGAGAAAGTCCAAGTTTGGGACTGGTAACAGCAATTGGATCGAGTTCTTCCCAACGTGGTAAGAGAAATTCTATCTCTATTCCAAATTGCCGTTTTGAGTTAGAATATTTAGACATCGCTAAACTCCTTATGAGAGTTTTGTTTGGTGAGATATACCAAGGTTCAACAATGACCTTGGTATATCGTACTCATTACGCTATAAGCATTTTAACGCAATAGCGCAAAACAGAATTTGACTCTAAGTCATTGATTTTTCGTTCAGCAAAGTGGCTTTTCTGCCGAGTTTTGCGGTATTGCTTTTTTAGGGTTTTCACCCATTGGGTGAACGTAGAAAATTCCTTGCTGACAATTAAGATATCTGGGTTACGCCCTATTTTCGTCGATGAAACCGCTCAATTTAGGTAATACAACAAATTGGCGAATAGAAGCAGCTTTTTTCTGGTTATCAGGTTTCCACGCGCCTTGGTTAGAATTCATTCGGGACGCACCAGCCAGCCAGTGTTTGTGGGCCAGTTCGGCGCATTCTACGGAGCCAGCGCGTCGGAACGAGGCCAATCAACAACATTGGCAGAATTATTGCTTTTACGCGCACGTTATATTAGTTATATTAATGCGAATTAAGGGTTGAAAAATCCATTGAAACCTGGGGCGATGCCCCAGGCTTTAATAACACGCCCCTTTGGGGCTAAGTAACAATTGATATCGTTGCTATAACGTGATGCTATCGCTTTGGCGAATGTCTCACTAAACATAACCAAAGGGCGGTGGGCAACCACGTTGCCAGGGTTTGTTGTCGTCCTTGTAGCAGGCACCGTCCCATTCGTAACCCAAGTTTCGATAATCCCTATTATAGAACTGGATTATAGGGCCAGAACCTTCTGGACATTGCAAACTGGGGCCATTCCAGCTCCCACCATCCTTATATCCAAGTAAAGAATTATGCGGGTGAGTACTCCCGGCGAGTTCCGCGGCTGAATGATTTCCCAGCGTTCTCAAATGGGTGTTTCCTTCAAAAGGAATACGCGAACGAGGATAGGCATATTTCAGGACCAAAGCTTCCATAAAATGGCACAGGTGATAACCCGTTTCACAGATAGTTCCTTGCCCTGAGAGTTGGGGCCAATCCTTACCCTTTACCGTTGCCCGAACTTCTGCTAATGAAGCGTGATAGGGGGCCATAACTTGATTTTAAAACCTTCAAAGTCTTTTATGGCCCTCAAACCAGATAGTCCAAATAGCCATAATTTTTTTAGGTAAATAACCGGCCCGCGTATCACTATTCTGCCAAACTTAAGTTTGGACTCCCGCGGCGGCTGCCAAACTAAAGTTTGGACTCCTAGTGCCGGAGAGCGGAAGTTTCCATACCATCCAGCGGGCGAACATACCAGTTCGTCCCAACAAAATTGTCGGGGCTTTTTCAAGTGTTTGCCTAGGTGAAATTTTAGTTATTATAGTACATAACTTTCCGCCATTTACAGATAAAGTTAACTTTGTTTGTCAGTGATAAAATTTTTGACTGATATAATAATACTTTATGATTTTCGACTGACAAGCTTTTTGAAATAGCGGAAAGTCCTGTCGTTTTATTTTTCCTGATTATAACTTGTTTAAATGTATAACTTGTTGAATTTTATTGATTATATCAATATTATGCTTATTCACATTCAACCCCTTCAGGGTTGGCACGTCGGGGGCATATTTCCCACAGGTTGCACCTGTGGCTATTCATATTCAACCCCTTCAGGGTTGGCACGTCGGGGGCATATCCTTCAGGGTTGGCACGTCGGGGGCTGCCGCCGCGAATGATGGGCATGAATCCGGTTAAATTACAGGTATTGGCTCCCGTGTAGCTGTTATCAAAAGGCATAGCGGAGCATGTCCATTCGCTCACATTGCCGATCATGTCGTGGAGTCCAAAGTCATTGGCTTGAAATTGGGCCACCGGTGCGGTAACCGCATGGTGATCATTGCAGGTTTCGCTGCTTGAAGCCTTGGTGTGGGTGCGCTAGGTGATATCAGCGATGTTGGCGTGTTGGCAAGCGGCACTTGGATCGTTTCCCCAAGCGTAGGCGGTGATTTTTCCAGCGCGGGCACTGTATTCCCATTCAGCTTCGGTGGGGAGGCGGAATGTTTTAGCGGTTTGTTGTGATAACCATTGGGCAAAGTCATGGGCTTGTGAACTGCTGACTTTGACGATGGGTTGGTTATCTTTATTAAAGCCTTTACCGCTGTTATGGTTTTGTTTATATTGGTATTGTGCGTTGGTGATTTCGGTTTTGCCCATCCAAAAGCCTTCAACATACAAACGAGTTTGGGTTTCATTGGGTTGATGCCCGGCTTCAGTTTGAGGACTGCCGATTTGAAAACAACCGGGCGGCACATAAATCAGTGGTGATGTCGGCGTGGCTGGGTTGCGCCAGGGCCGTTGTTAGGCTGGTTGTGAGTAACAGAGTTGATAAATAGCGCATAGATGATTTTGTGGTGATGAACTACAAGGATTGCATATAAGAAGGGATTTATAAAAAGGGATTTATCAATCACTGAGATTGCTCAGGCAGTCAATCCCTTCATAAACAAGTCCTTTATTATATAGAATCCTTGTAGTTATTGGTTGAATAAAATAGTTAAACAACAAAACACCTACAAAAAGTATAACTAATGAAGCGTGATAGAGGGCCCTTACTAATAATTAATGATTAATAATTAATTGTTAATTATTAATTTATGGCCCTCAAACCATGTAGTCCAAATAACCCTAAAATAGGTATGGTTGGAAAACATCTTTTGCCCATCATTCAATGGCTAATGAATTCGTACAACGAATGACAGAAATAAACGAATAAACCCAATCCATCCCCGATCAATCCGTTTATTCCTAAAAGAAGTTGTACTCACATTTAACGTTGTTGGTAGAGGCTTTGGATTTCAACGTCGGTGAGGGCGCGGTTGTAGATGCGGATGTCATCAACTTGTCCGCTCAAATAATATTTCAGTACATTACTCGGTGCCCCGATTCTCATATTATTTGGAGGCCCAAATTTATAAGGGTTTTCACACACATCAATTTGAGCCAATCGCCCATCAATATACAATGCAACACGATGTCCATCCCAAGTACCAATCAGATGATGCCACTGTCCAAAAGTCATTGGCGCGAATACCGTCGTTCTAACGGCAGAGTCTTGATATCCAGCCATAAAAAATATAGCCCCCTTTGGATAACTATGATTGCAATAGACATGTGATGAACCTACCACAGCAAAGGCGAACCCTTGTGAAGAAATAGTCTGACCTCCGTTAGAAATGATATAGCTGTTGACACGAGGTACAGCATCATATTTGAGCCATAAGGAAACGGAATAAGGAGGAGTATAGTGAACGACTGGCGCATTGAATTGTATATAATCACTCCCATCAAAACGATACGCACTATTCGCACTCCCAAACCGATCAGCAGTCAACGTAGCTCCCTTGACGGTACCATGATGTCCATATCCACTCGCATCATTGGCAGCGCCATTGAACGGATAATACGCCACCAGCCCATCATCAGTCAAAGCCCACCGCTTCAAGGCTTGAATTTCTGCCTGTTGCGCTTGATTTTCCTTTTCCAGTTCAGCGATTCGCTTTTTCTGGGTGTCGAGTTGCAGCCGCTGAGTGTCAAGTCTATTCTGAAAACACTTAAACACGTCTGGCAGTGATTTGTTGTAATCAAAACACTTGTCGTCCGCGTAAGTCGAACTGGCGAGTGCCGCTAAGATGGCGGCTGGCAGTGTTAGTCGTTTTTTCATTTAATGTCTCCTGAATATAACTACAGGGATTGTATATAATAAAGGATTTTAATAAAGCCTATTTGATGTTCTTATCCTTTATTATAAATAATCTTTGTAGTTAGTCGTGATGCTATCGCGGCGTGAGTCACACTAAACAATTGAAACATTGGCATAATTATTGCTAATCGCGCACGCGCGTTAATTAGTCAGTCTATCTACCATCTGTTATTTCAATCTAACCAAAATACCCATCATAGTGCAACCAAAGCACCCTTCACAATGCTGGGTGTTGGTGATAAAAGCTAGTTTCCGATGGCTACCCAGTTAATGTGCCATCCCCACTTATTTGCTTTTTCTGGTGTGATTGTGAGGCGGTGAACATAGAGACGAAAACCATTGACAGTTCCTGAATATGGAGAACTACCACCGGTACTTTCCCAGACAACATGATTTCCGGCTAAATTTGATATATAAATGGGTGTAGAAGTGAATCCACATCCATTGGTTTTGATATCGACATAAATTCCATAAGTAAATTGTACCCAAGCCGTACTGCCTTCTGTCGTTCTTCCACTACAAATTCGTTGTGCTTTGCCATCGCTTGAAACACTGATGACTTTCGTGATTTGCCGCATGCGTTGGTTTTCCTTTTCCAGTTTAGCAATTCGCTTTTGCTGGGTGTCGAGTTGCAGCCGCTGAGTGTCAAGTCTATTCTGAAAACACTTAAACACGTCTGGCAGTGATTTTTCGTAATCAAAACAGTTGTCGTCTGCGTAACTCGAACTGGCGAGTGCCGCTAAGATGGCGGCTGGCAGTGTTAGTCGTTTTTTCATTTAACGTTGTTGGATAACTGTTTGTTTGAACAGTGATTATTTTTAAATTAATCACCTGTTCAAGCTTTGTTCTAGTTTGTTTAAATCTCTTTGAAGAATTTGTAGCCTGACAAACAACATTCAAGCACATATCACCTTCTATACGAATGTGAAAAGCCTTAGTTGTGCTTGCCATCACTTCTCCTCTCTCATCATAAAAAGCATAACCGAGTTTGGTTAAGATGGCTTTTCCACCATCTTGATAAGGTGTAATAGCCACTTTTCCGATAAGGTAACACGAATCTTCATCATCCGGCGTTTTGGACAGAGAAATTTGGGCGATGTTGTGCATCTCTATCGCTATATCAGGCTTATCAGGCCCACAAGTCAAGTCAACTCGTAGCCACAATTGACTCGGTTCTAATGAGATACCCGTTACCTGATAATGAGACAGTTCTTGCAATAATTCCGTTTTAATTTCATTTGCATCAATCAATGAGTGTTTCCCCCGTATTATGAGATGTGGTAGGATTACTATCTGGCCCAATTCTTGGACGATATTTTTTTCCGCCCGCTTGAGGGGTCATTTTGGGGCCCGTCCTGACAATCTCGCCATCAGGACGAATATGTACACGACTCCCATCTAGATGATAATGTTTTTCGTATCCGCCTTCCGTCTTACCACGATATTCAAATCCTGAAGTCTTCAAATATTATACCGCTTCCGTTCTAGTTTTACCAGACAGATTGGGAAGACGGCTCGCTGCATTATCGGCCTGATTATCCATATCAATCATTTTGCTGGCTGTTCAGTTTCGCCTCAAAGCACTGGAATACCCATAGCGGGGACTTGCTGCCCGCGTCTGGGGGTAAACAGGTGTCGTCTGGGGTGATGAAAATGATTAATGATTAATGATTAATGATTAATGATTAATGATTAATGAATTAAAGAATACTTGCATCGGCAAAAGTTTCGCTCCGCGAAACTTTTGCCGATGCGATTGTTTTTAAAGTAATCAAACTGGAGCGGAATAAAAATGGGATCAAGTTTTAGAACCAAAGGAACCTCCTTTTCATCACCCCAGGTGTCGTCCCAATGCCATTAAGTTAAGATATAACCTATTGATTTTTAATCATTTTTTGTGTGTGTTAGGGTGGGGTACCCGATTTTTTACTTTCAATAAAAACAATGACTTACGTTCCTTAACTTAATGGCATTGAGGTGTCGTCCGCGTAACTCGAATTAGCGAGTATCGCTAAGATGGCGGCTGGCAGTGTTAGTCGTTTTTTCATTTAATGGTTCATGAATATAATAACTACAGGGATTGTATATAAGAAAGGATTGGCTTATGAAAGAAATTCTCTCGCTGGGTATTGTTGTTTCTTTATCCTTTATTATATACAATCTTTGTAGCTCTTGTGGTGTTAAATCCTTTCTTATATACAATCCTTGTAGTTATTGCTGATAAAAAACGATAAGGATGATTAAGTTAAGCAACAAAACACCTACAAAAAGTATCAATAATGAAGCGCGACTGAGGGCCATAACTTAATTTGAAAGCATCCAAAGTCTTTTATGGCCCTCAAAATTGAGCGTCCAAATAACCTGCCAAAAAATAGGTCAATAACCGGAGCCTGCGTATCACTACTCTGCCAAACTAAAAACGGTCGTTTGG
The DNA here is from genome assembly GCA_002085445.1 of Candidatus Parabeggiatoa sp. nov. 2. GTDB lineage: Bacteria > Pseudomonadota > Gammaproteobacteria > Beggiatoales > Beggiatoaceae > Parabeggiatoa. The sequence continues at coordinate 51,397 of NBMI01000116.1, read as the reverse complement.
ACTCCCGCTGCGGCCTTCCGTTTGGACGACTGTTTGGAGTCCTGCCAAACTAAAGTTTGGACTCCGTTGCCAAACTAAAGTTTGGACTCCTGCCAAACTAAAGTTTGGACTCCTGCCAAACTAAAGTTTGGACTCCTGTTAAGTACAACGGATACGCGAAAAAAACGGATAGTGTTCAATTAATTATCCTAACATCTCACGAGGCACCAACTTATCAATAGCCATGACTTTGATAAGTTGTGTGCCCTTTCTGAGTTAAAACCGTTCAAGTGACTATTTTTAGCCGTTTCTGAAAGCTCCGCTGACCTTTGGTTCGCGTATCCGTTGTTTTTGGGAATGAATGCGCCTATCCTTTCTTATCAATAATCCTTGTAGTTACTTTTTTATAACCAAATCACTTCAATCTGTTTTCCAGCTTCGGTGACGAATTCTCGTTTGCCAACGGCATCCCAATTTGTTACTTTGCCGCGATGGAAAATAATCAACCAACCGTTCGGTAAACTGAGTCGATTTAAATAATCGGCTAATTGCTGTTTACCTTGAGTTAAGGCCGTTTTACTACTGCGCTTTAATTCCAACGCGAATCTTTCCCCTGCAAATTCGATACATAAATCTAAGCGTCCCAAACCGGCCGCATATTCCCGACTAATGTGCCCACCACTATTGACGATTCTTTGTAACCAAGCCATGAATAATAGATGGTGAGCGGCTTCGGTGTAGGTTTTGCGGTTGGTTATCAATTCACTGTGTTCTTTATAAAACGCAATGTAGGCTTCTAAGACTTTGTCGATATCCAGTTTGCCAGATGGTTTGATATACCATTGGGGTTCGATGCCTAACATGTCTTGCTGGTAAGCGGTTAATTCTCTTGGAATGATTTCACGGTAAATCGGGTTAGCAATTTCTAGTCCCCGTTTGCCAGAACGAACTAATCCAAGATCGACTAAGTATTGCCTATTCTCATTCCAATCAAAGCGGACTTCTTCGTCTTGAAGTTCCCCTTGGTTTTCACCAATCAAAATGGCTTCAATGATTTTAGCTACTCTTGGCTCCGTTAGTTTATCGGCGAGTTGATCTAAATGCACATCGCGCCTTTTAATCAGGATTTCGGCGGCGTTATCCACATTTGTTTCAGTAACGGGTTGTTCAATTGCTATGGCTTGTTCTTCAAAACATAATTCTCTGCCTAACGCATTCACCAGCCAAGGTTGTCCTTGCGTCAATTCATAAATCTTTTGTAAGGCTTCTTCGGTAAACGTTTGTCCTGTTGCCTCTGTATGTTGAGCGTATAATTCTTGTACCTGAGCTAACGTGAAATCCGCGAGACGAATGGATTTCTCTTTGATGTTAAATGCCGAACCGCCGACAATATAGCGTTTTGAGGCATCGGAATAAATCCGATAATCACGGACATCACGTAAACCAATTAGACATAGCGCATGAGGAAAGGCGCGTGGGCGTTTGGTATAACCACTGCGTAGTTGACGTAGCACGGAAATCAAACCATCTCCAATCAAGCTATCAACTTCATCCATAAATACAACCAACGGTTTGGGTAATTCTAAACACCAACGAGTTAAAAATTCGTTTATCCCATTTGACATAGAACGAATTTGAAAGCATTCTTCTTGAGGTTGAAATTTTTTCTCCAAATAAATCCTGGCATTGGATTCAAATTCACTGATGATTAACTCATTAATGGCCTCAATGTTATTACGAAGAGGTTGAGCGGCTTCCACATTGACATATAAGGCAATGTATTTGCCTTCCTGATTTAGCTTTTCCGTCAATTGCAACATCAGAGTCGTTTTTCCGGTTTGACGGGGTGCATGTAAAACAAAATAGCGCTCGTCATCAATCATTTTTTTGAGATGACCGAAGTCGGTGGTAATCATATAATGCTTTTCTGGAACACAAGGTTTTGGAGTGGCCATTCGTCAACTAGCTAATAATCAATGAACGACGATGAGATTTCTTCATTATTAGAACCCATTTTATTTTACAGGACTCACATCCAATGACATCAGTGCTTTTGATTGTCAATAAAATAATAAATTTTTATCGTTCCCTTAGTGAAGGTGTCAATGCCATTAAGTTAAACTTCTGGCACTGTTTTTTGTCGAGAAAATACGTTCTGTTTCAAACGTCAGCATGGCCCCCGCTCCCCAATCCTGTCCCTTTTTTTGGTCGATATCCATCGCTTTTGTGGCCGAGACTTCTGGCACTAATCTTGATTTCCACTGACAAGTACAACGGATACGCGTTCCGAAACGGATAGGTACCGGTGCCGGTATTAAAAACTGTTTCAAACGTCAGCATGGCCCCCAATTGACGAGGGTTGCACCCCAATCCCGTCCCTTTTTTTGTCTTAAATCCATCGCAAAGTGGCCGACACTTCTGGCACTCTCACTGAAAATGTGATAAGTTAACGAACAAGCGTCAGCATGGCCCCCAATTGACGAATTGGATAGTTATCAGTTATTAGTTGTCTGTTATCAGTTATCACTGATTAGTTATAAAATGAATGAATGTTTATAATATTTAGCACCGTTACAAATTTCGTATCGAAGCTGTGCGATATCACTTTTTACACACCCCACCCTTCAGATTAGGAAGTCAAACCGTGGTAAGTCCCTCTGGGGGTGTAGGGGCACTGCTTAAGCAAGTTGCTCAAGCCCCCCCCATGCCTCGATATCGAAACCATAACGGGTTGTAACGAGTTTTGATATCGATGCCTTGGGCTTGAGCCATTGGCTTTTGCTTAGCATTGGGGGGTAGGGGTGTGGTGATGAAAATTGTGAAACGATGTAACTACGCTTTGCGTAGTTTATTGTGAACCGAAGTAGATTTATACCAATGTAAGTCTAACAGGGTTTGCAAATTGACGCTTAAATAAATTATTATATAAAATTTATTCTGTCTATTAATTTTTGACTAGCGGTTACGCAATGTCAGTGGGTGAATAGCGATATTTAAATGGCGAATGAAGAAGTCATTGAAACCGTCTTACTTTATATAACTATTTGTTTTTAAAATAAATAGATGAATAATATTCGCCCTTGTGTATTTTCAAGGCAAAAAAGTCCTTAGAAAGCGGCCGTGTTTAAGGGCCTTTTTTTTCCGTCTTTTAGACGCTATTCGCTGTTCGCTATTCGCACAAATCGACATTTTTCGAGCGGTGCGGTTAGATAGCCGAGGCGTTCCCCCTTTGAAAAAGGGTCTTTTGGGAGGTATTTGAGGTTGAGGCACTGGCAACACTTTTCTTTTAACCGCACCGTTTTAAAATTTTTCTGGCACGCAAGCCCTATAACCCTTAAAAAATAAACGACTATTATGGACACTTAAAAATTTCAACATCGGTTATAATATCGCCGCCCCAAAGATGACTGACTCTTGCCCATCGATATCAAGGGGCCTCTGGGAAAACCGAAATGATACGGCATAGCGTCATATATTGAGTTTTTCTCCCCCTTAGCTGGGGTGGTGAAAAGGAGTTCCTACGGATTCTTGAACTTGATCCCATTATTATTTCGCTCAATAAAATGATGCCTAAAAACAGTCATTTAAATAGACTACCCGTCATTAATAATTCATTATTAACATAATGATATTTTCTTTTCATCACCCCTACCTTCTTCCCTTAAGGGGAAAGGGATGGGGTGAGGTGCCAATTGTTGCGGTGTTAAGTCTAATAAATAGAGTTTATACCGATTTAAACTAAGTCATTGATTTTATGACAATCACTAAAATAGTTATTCCATATAAATCAATAAGTTACATTTAATCGGTATAATGTCTAATAATTACTGTTACGATAAATCAAATGACGCGCCATCGATACGCGAACAGCGTTTTTTGAGGGGGGGGGTAACCCTGGGGTGATGAAATTTGTTAATTGTTAATTGTGAATTGTTAATTGTTAATGAAAATAGGGTTATTTAAGTGACTATTTTTAGAGATATTTTTTTCAATGCGGATTTAATCCATCCAAAAGGAGATCATAACTCAGATGAGTACAGCAGGTGTAATTAACGTAGGGAAAGAAGACATGACAGAAGATATAGACAAGAAAAAACGCCGTTTCTTGATTGCGGCGACAACAGCAGTCGGCGGCATAGGAGCAGGCTTTGCGTCGGTGCCCTTTATCATGTCCATGCAACCGAGTGCCAAAACTCAAGCCGCCGGTGCCCCGGTTGAAGTCGATATTAGTAAAATTGAAGATGGTCAAAGATTGGTCATCGAATGGCGCGGTAAACCGGTTTGGATCGTCAAGCGCACCGAGAAAATTCTGGCCGATTTGAACTCGTCCGCTTTGAAAGCCAAATTGCGTGATCCGGATTCAGACAACATTGATCAGCAACCGAGTTATGCCAAAAATAAAAACCGCTCCCTTAAACCGGAATACTTGGTGGTTATAGGCATTTGTACACACTTAGGCTGTTCGCCAAGTTATGTCAAAGAGGATGATGCACATGACTTGGGTAGCGATTGGAAAGGCGGGTTTTTCTGTCCTTGTCATGGGTCATTTTTTGACTTAGCGGGGCGGGTGTATCAAGGCGTACCGGCACCGACTAATCTGGTCGTTCCCCCCCATACTTATCTCAGTGATACCCGGATATCGGTGGGTGTTGATCATCAAGGAGGAGTGGCTTAATGAACAAAATATTGACAGCCAGTTTGGAGTGGGTGGATACACGTTTTCCCTTAACCAAACTGTGGAACGAGCATATGGCGCAATATTATGCACCGAAGAATTTTAATGTGTGGTATTACTTCGGTTCGTTGGCGTTGTTGATGCTGGTGTTACAAATTGCCACCGGCATTTTTCTCGCTGTGAATTACAAACCCGATGCCGCATTGGCGTTTGGCTCCGTCGAATACATCATGCGTGATGTTGAGTATGGCTGGTTAATCCGCTATATGCACTCAACCGGTGGCTCGTTCTTTTTTATCGTCGTCTACCTGCACATGTTCAGAGCGTTGATGTACGGTTCTTATAGAAAACCGCGAGAACTCCTCTGGATTATCGGCATGTTTATTTACTTGGCACTCATGGCCGAATCCTTTTTTGGCTATTTGTTGCCTTGGGGACAGATGTCTTATTGGGGGGCACAAGTCATTATTTCCCTGTTTGGAGCCATTCCTTATGTTGGTGAAGACTTGGCGGTGTGGATACGTGGTGATTATGTGATTGCCGATGCCACTTTAAACCGTTTCTTCGTTTACCATGTGGTTTTGGTGCCGCTTATCTTACTCGCTTTAGCGGCGGCACACATCATCGCCTTGCACGAAGTGGGTTCTAACAATCCTGATGGTATTGAAATCAAGAAGAACAAGGATCCAAAAACGGGCATCCCAAAAGATGGCATTCCCTTTCATCCCTACTACACTGTCAAGGATATTGTCGGAGTTGTCGTGTTTCTGATTATCTTTTCTTTGGTGATATTCTACGCACCAAAAATGGGGGGATATTTCATTGAAGATAACAACTTTTTACCGGCCGATCCGATGAAGACACCGGAGCATATTGCGCCACTGTGGTACTTCACACCGTTTTATGCCATTTTGCGTGCGGTCCCGGATAAATTACTCGGCGTGGTGGCGATGGGAGCCTCCATTGGCGTGTTGTTTTTCCTGCCATGGCTGGATCGTAGCCCAGTCAAATCCATTCGCTACAAGGGCTGGATTTTCAAATTGGCTTTGACCTTATTCGTCATTAGCTTTTTTGGGTTGTGCTACTTAGGGATGCAAGCGCCCACACCGACGAAAACAGCTTTTACACAACTGTTTTCCGTCATCTACTTTGCATTTTTCTTGTTAATGCCTTGGTATTCCAAGATAGATAAGACCAAACCAGTACCAGAAAGGGTGACCGACTAATGAGAAGATTGATTTTAGCTTTGACCTTGTTATTACCCAGTATGGCCTTTGCTGCCAGTGGTGGCCTTGAGCGGCTTTCAGCCGATAATGACATCATGGACAAGGCCTCATTACAAGCGGGGGCCAAACTGTTTGTCAACTACTGTATGGGTTGTCACTCGGCACAATATGTCCGCTTTCAACGCATTGGCAAAGACTTGGGCCTGAGCGAGGAGGAATTAAAACAAAACCTCATGTTTAGCGCGGAAAAAGTCGGTGAAACCATGACCATTGCCATGGACAATGATGATGCAGAAAGATGGTTTGGTGTTATGCCACCTGACTTGAGTGTGATTGCCCGTGCGCGTGGCACCGATTGGTTATACACTTACATGCTGACCTTTTATTTGGACCCATCGCGTCCGATGGGTGTCAACAACCTTGTGTTCAAAGATGTTGGGATGCCACATGTTTTGTGGGAACGGCAAGGTTGGCAAAAGCCGGTTTACAAAACTGTCACAGACGATAAAGGGAACACCCATCAAGTCGTGATTGGTGTGGATTTGGTAGACAAGACAGACGAGGCAAAAGCAAAAGCCGATCAGTACAAAAAGGACGTGCGTGACTTGGTCAACTTCCTTGAATATATTGGTGAACCGGCCAAACTGGAACGGCACCGTTTAGGTTGGAAAGTGATACTCTTCCTCGTCATATTCTTGGGATTTGCTTATGTCCTGAAGAAAGAATACTGGCGGGATGTGCACTAAACCGTCCTTAACCTAGCAACTCGACACATCAGTTATTGGTGGGTAATGGGTAATGGGTAATGGGCAAAACAAAACTCGTTCCGAGAATGGGTAATGGGTATCCGACTGGGGTGGTGAAAATAATTAACAATTAATGATTAATGATTAATGTTAAATGATTGTTTTTATTATTTCTTGACTGAAGAGGAACAAAAGTGGGATCAAGTTATCGATCCATCGGAACTTTATTTTCACCACCCTAGTATCCGACTATACTGCACACGGGCATAACTTGAAACTTTTTACACACCCCTTTAATCCGGGGAATAAAACCGAGGAAGTCACCTCGATAGAGGGGGGTGTATTTGTTCAAAATTATCGTAGCGAAGCTCGTTACTTCGTTTGTTGCCGCGCCAAGTATATAGTCTAAAATATATGAGATTACCAATTAGCCATGACATGATAACTGATAACTGATAACTGATAACTGAATATGATGACGCTTTATTCAGACGGGATTTGTCCGGAAAATCATTGTGTGCGCTTGGTATTGGCCGAAAAAGATATTTACTTCGACCATCAAGTCACCCAATCCCAAATTCTACCGGAAAATTTACAACAATTAAATCCTTACAACGAAATTCTCACCTTTGTGGATCGTGAGGTTATTTTGTATGAAGTACAAATTGTCATCGAATATTTAGATGAACGCTTCCCACACCCGCCATTAATGCCGGTCGATCCGGTCTCCCGTGCCAATAATCGCCTCTGTCGTTATCGCATCCAACATGATTTGTACAGCCACGCTGATGTGTTACAACGGGGCCGCAGCAAAAGAAAAGCGGCGACAGCCCGGCGAAAAATACGGGAAAATTTAACTTCGTTGGCTCCTATCTTCGCACAAAAACCCTATTTTATGTCGAATGAATACTCACTGATGGATTGCTACCTTGTACCCTTATTGTGGCGTCTGCCACTATTCGGGATTGAATTGCCCCGGCAAGCGAAACCGGTATTCAGTTACGCTGACCGTTTATTCAATCGCGAGGCCTTTCAAACCTGCTTGACCAAAATTGAACGGGAGATGCGTACATGACTTCAATGCGGCCCTACTTATTGCGTGCCTTGTACGACTGGATTGTCGATAACGGATTCACCCCTTACATGTTAGTAAATGCTGACCATGATAACGTCGAAGTGCCTCACCAATACGTCGAAAACGGCCAAATTATCCTGAATATTTCACCAAGGGCGGTGCAGGGTTTGACATTAGATAATGAGTGGGTGAGTTTCACTGCCCGATTTTCTGGCCGACCTTTTTCTGTGTTTGTCCCAACAATCGCTGTGCTGGCGATTTACGCCAGAGAAAATGGCAAAGGGATGTTTTTCCAACAGGAAGAGACTGATGAGACGCCGCCGCCCCCGCCTGAATCTCCCCCCAAACCCCCTCGCCGTCAAAAACCGGTGCTTAGACGGGTGAAATAATTCTGTTCGTGTAGCCGGGCAACTCTAAGATTTCCAAGGCGGTGCCACGCATGATCATCATTCCTTGCTGACGGTTATTGGAGCCGTCAGAAAATTCAAATTGATAAGTCCTTTGCACCCGGAACCTGCCACGATTGTTACGCCTTAAGCGCACCCGCACCAAAGTAATGGTGTCATCTAGCAATTGCAGGTGTAACTGTTTACACACCTGCTTGCAAATCGCTTTAGCGATTTCCTGACTGCGTAGCGTATCAAACCAAAACCACGCCACGATGCCGAGCAGAACGAGTAAAATGACAGAATTCATCGCAGTTATCAGTTATCAGTTATCAGTTATCAGTTATCAGTTATCAATTATCAGTTATCAGTTATCAAGAGCGAAACTTGTGCAAGTGATTCAATCCTTAATTCGTAGAGACTTCCCAAAAAATAATAGATCCACTATCTTGGCGTTTTTTGAAAAAACGCCGGTAAGATGCTAGAACGTTTGGGTAAGTTATTTATTTGGTAGTCCCTTACATTCCTTTGAGGTGAGGAATATTGTAATAATTGTAAAGAGTTCTCGTTTCGCTATAAATGACAGAAAAAATCATTTTTTTACGTTTTTCAGTATAAAAGTCTTTAAATACAATATTATTGGAGCGAAGGTTGCGTTATGCTGTCATTGGTGTTTTTTCTGGTTTAACCAATTATTAAATGAAAACCCTTGAATCCTTCCAAGGTTACCTTCCAAGGCTCAGAATTGAAATTGGATTTCCTTTTGTCAATGGGTTGAGAGATAGGCTTTAAAGCCCAGAAAGTTGGGGCGGTAGTTCTCAGATCGCCAGACTAGTTGTCGCGGACAAAAATATGCCTACGCTCTGCTCTCCCCTTTTATCCTTGCCACCCGATTTCATAGCCACGACATCGGTGAGAAAAACTTGAGCTTCAAGTGAAAGGAAATTCTTATGATCCAGAGATTTTTCAGAATGGGTTAGTGCTGGTTTTGGGGTGTTATTTAAGTGTAGGTTGTGGCCCCATTTATGAAACAAGCTATTCCTTTACTGCACCAAAGGTTTCTCAAGGAAAAATCTGTGTGAGTCACTGTGAAAATACCAGACTCTTATGCGAACAGAATGAGGAGATAAAACAGGAGTATTGTGAGCTGCGAACAGAACGGACTTGGAAAATAGGATCGGATTGTTATGGTTACAGACCTTTTTGTCGTGCAGATTATTACCGGTGCCTAATCCATTATAAGAACTGTTACCAATCCTGTGGTGGAACGGTAGAAAGCCAAGATGTTTGTGTCATGGGCTGTAGCATCAATTAATCGGATTATAAACCAAGTTTCTCATCGAGCCGACGTTTCTCATGCTCGATTAATTAATGTCTATTCTGGTGTAACTCTCGCGCTACTTTTTTTTCATTGGATTGGGGTGTTTACGCGCCTTTATGATTTCGTCAACATCGTCTCTGGCAATGGTGCTTTTTAGAGATATAGACTCAGCACCGCTATCGTTCCGTCACACACCCCTCTATAGATGTGAATTTCCGCGGTTTTATTCCCCGATTGGACGGGGTAGGGGTGTGTCTCAAGAACGACTGTTTTAATGGTGTTAAGTATAACAAGTACTACGCTTAAGACTTGCGCTCATAGACACCGCGTTGTACCAAGTACGTAAGTATCTGATCAACGCACTCGTCTAGGCTTTTAGTGGTATCTATCACTAATTCAGGATGTTCCGGTTCTTCATAAGGTGATGAAATACCCGTAAATTCTTTAATTTCGCCGGCTTTGGCACGGCGGTATAAGCCCTTGACATCGCGGTCTTCGCACACGCTCAGGGGACAATTGCAGTAAATTTCAACAAAATCCTCGCCAACCAAATTTCTCGCTTTCTGACGATCGGCCCGAAAAGGAGAAATAAACGCCGTCAAGACGATAACGCCAGCTTCAACGAACAATTTAGCGATTTCACCAATGCGGCGGATATTTTCTATCCGAGCCTCATTGGAAAAACCCAAGTCGCCACACAAGCCATGACGTACATTATCGCCATCAAGAACAAAAGTATGATAGCCCATTTGGTAAAGTCTTTCTTCTAGGGCATGAGCCAGTGTCGATTTGCCCGCCCCTGATAAGCCCGTAAACCACAGTAAGATACTCTGATGATGATTAAGTTCTGCTCTACGCTGACGTGTCACTGTGGCATGATGCCACACCGTGTTGCTGCTTTTTGATGGGATCGTCACTATATCCCCGCCGCTTAAGATTTTTACGGTGGCGAGCCAACCCATAGTCCCCCAGGACTCAGATGTACTCCACGAGCTTAATATCCTAAGGAGCCTGCCGTATTATTTTTATATAATACTTAAACGGCAAAGGATGTCAAGTGTTTTGTGTACTTTTTGACACAAAAGCGTCTATTTTTTACCACTAGTAATTAACTCTCTCATTAATATCTTGGAAAATGGAATTAAACGCGCGAATATAAAAGTGTGAATATTAAAAATAATATTATAATTTAAGTACCCGTGCAAAAGTTTGAAAGGTTTATGGATGTTTTTGTTAGGTTTATTTTTTTAATACCTGCACGGGTACTTATATTTCAGCCCCATCAACACAAGTAGTCTTTTTAGACGGCCTTATATAATTTATTGAAATATTGAAATTATATAATAATGTGATTCACCCTTCGCCATAAACGCCCACCATGCCGACGACGAAGGTGGGCAAGAACGTTTGGGGTGGTGAAAATAATTAGCTTATGTAACAATTAATTATTACATTATTTAATTGATTGTTTTTTCTTAGAGCTTTGAGCCGCGAGCGGTGAATATTGAAAATTCAATTTTCAATATTATCAGGTGTTTTCCTTTTGAGCCCCTAAACACTTTTGGTCATTTCTTGTCGCGGCTAAAATGATAGAACTCATTGAAATTTCAATTAATTATATATTTTTAGTCACCCTTGACCATTTGTTATGGTAAATGAACTATTCGCTATTGGCAAACTTATGATTTAAGGACCAAATAATTAAATGGTTGAAATTGAATCTATTAACTTTTAAAACGAAGGAATGTCAGATATAATAAAAGAGGTTTTGGTGGTGCCGTGATTGAAATTTTCAATAAGATTCTTCGCATAAATAAACCGGTATTTGGCGGGCGGTGTTCCCCATTTGCATCAAGGCAAATTTTTATATTTATTTTAATGGCTTATCGTACTTAAGTTCCTCTCAAACCGGAGCGATTTCAACAGCCATTTTTTCCCTGAAATCAATTATCACGGTGACTTCGATTAAGGACAAAAGCATCTTTGTGCCAGAACTTAAAGTTTATAATATCGTCTATAAATCAACTGGATGCGTTTATCTGCAAAAGTCTTGCCTTTATGCTGATGGCGGTGTTCCCCCCTTTTAATGTTTTTTTTGAGGAATTTAAATAAATGCTTTTTGTGAGGGAGCAAAGGTACTTATCGATGTCACCAAAAGGCAAAACATTTGATGAAAACCCTATTAAATCGTGGCTTTTCCCCACCAACAAACAGAATTGGAGCGCATGAATTGTCAAAGAAATACCTCTTTTAACCGCATCCAAACCAGAGTAAAAGCCTTTTTTAAGCCGTATGCTGTTGATTTAAAGCACTATTTTATTTTTAGCATAACCCTGGTTAGTGGTATGGTTATTGACGATGACAGTGCCGATGCAAAACAAAACCATTGGACTCTTCCCGCCAATTAGACGGAAGCACCATCACAAATGGCGCTTTTAAAAACCCTCACCCCCATACCGAAATCATTTGTGAGAATCTGTCTGCGCCATTTGTGACTGGCTTGGTATATCAACAGATACATAACGAATGAATTGATGAGAATGAAAGTGTCGCTCTTTGTCACTCTTGTCACGCTGCCCTACATGCCCTTTTGAGTTGACCAAAGGAGTGTGCTAGAAATGAAGGTGTAAAAAGATTGGAATTTGGGCTTTTAGGTGGCCTCATTTATGCCAATTAATTTATTAGCCAACTTGCCGGTGCTTGATTTTTTTGAGTGTATTGCTCTATAACCGTGTGTATATGTACTGATCCATTACTTAAGGAGACTATGAATGCATAAAATTTTACTGGTAGAAGACAATGAAATGAATCGTGACATGCTATCCAGACGTTTGAAACGTAAAGGTTTTGATGTCGTTATTGCCGTAGATGGGGGAGAAGGCGTGGACAAAGCGCACAGTGAGAAACCCAATTTGATTCTGATGGATATGAGCTTACCGGTCAAAGACGGCTGGACGGCGACCAAAGAGATTAAGGTCGCAGCGGATACTCAAAATATCCCGGTCATTGCCCTGACGGCTCATGCTATGTCCGGAGATAGGGAGCAAGCATTGGCCGCCGGCTGTGATGACTATGATACTAAACCCATTGAATTGCCACGCTTGCTTGGCAAAATCGAAACCTTGCTCGCACGATAAAGGCAACACGCTGAGAGACTCGCTATGAGCGTTGTAGGAACTGGCGGTTCTGGAATACTAGGAGGGGAAGGCTTCCTCAGTAGAGAGAATGAACTGGTGGATAAGGGGCATGATTTGCTCACCCCCACCAGTACCATCATCGCCTATACTGAGATGCTCTTAGAATACGCCGGCACTCACGCCGAGTGTCAGAGTTTTATTCCAGACCTCAATAAAATATTAACCGCGGGTGAACAACTGGAGGCCTTAATCACGCAGTTGTTTTCCAAGAAAAATTCTCGCCAAGGTGAAATTTATTTTGAAGCATTAACTCCCACCAACCGTCATGATTTACGCACACCTATCAACGCAATTATTGGCTACGGTGAGATGCTGCTTGACGATGTAGATGATGAGGCTCACCCAGAAGCCCGTGTCGATCTGCAAAAAATTCTCACCTCTGCGCGACGGTTGTTGACTTTGATTGACGATCTGTCTTACCTTTCCAAAAAGTCGCAAGCCTCGCCCAAAAAAAAACCGCCACCGCCAGTTTCTTCTTCGATGGACGAGGAGGTACGCCAAAAGCATTCCCTCGTTGGGCTCCCGGCGCAACAGACTCAGTTCGCCCCTTCAGTCTCCCCGGCGGCCCCCACGACAACTTCTGGCGAACAAGAATATTTAGCCGATCATGATGCCTTACTGTTGGTGGTAGACGACGGGGAAAATAACCGCGATTTATTGCAGCGCCGTTTAAAGAAACAGGGGTTTGATGTTCAAGTGGCTGAAAATGGTCGGCAAGCTCTGCAAATGATTCGCAGTAACGATTTCGAACTCGTGCTACTTGACATCATTATGCCAGAAATGGACGGTTTTCAGGTTTTGGAGAAACTCAAAAAAGACCAAGAACTTCGTCGTATTCCGGTTATTATGATTTCGGCCTTAGATGAAATTGACAACGTGGTGCGTTGCCTAGAAATGGGGGCGGAAGACTATCTGCAAAAACCATTTAATCAAGTGATTTTAAATGCAAAAATTTCTGCTTCCTTGGAACGCAAGCGGTTGCGCGATAGAGAGCGTGATTATGTCAAAAAATTACAAATAGAACGACAAAAATTACAAGACGAACAAAAAAGATCGGAAGAACTGTTGCTGAACATACAAGAAGAACAAAAAAAAACGGACGATCTGTTGCTGAACATTTTGCCAAAGCCCATTGCTGATCGTTTGAAAAAAGACAAAAACACGATTATTGCTGACAACTTTCCCGAAGCTACCGTCTTATTTTCTGATTTAGTCGGGTTTACGGAATTGTCAACGGGTATTTCAGCCTCGCTATTGGTGGAGAAACTGAGCCAAATTTTTTTGGCTTTTGATGAGTTAACTGAAAAGTATGGCTTAGAAAAAATTAAAACGATTGGTGATGCGTACATGCTTGTGGGGGGGGTGCCCACCTGGCGTGCTGATCATGTTGAAATCGTTGCCGATATGGCTTTAGAAATGCTTGAAGAAATCAAGAGGTTGAATGAAGAAAACCACGAAAAATTCAAGATTCGTGTTGGGATTCATACCGGCCCGGTTGTTGCGGGTGTGATTGGTAAAAATAAGTTTATCTATGACTTATGGGGTGACACGGTGAATATTGCCAGTCGTATGGAATCGCAAGGTGTCCCAGATTGCATACAGGTTTCTGAAACCACCTACGAACACATCAAAGATAAGTTTATTTTTGAGCCGCGCGATCCATTTTATGTCAAAGGCAAGGGGGATATGGTGACTTATCTGCTCAAGGGCCGAAAATAATATTGCGGGTGTTACTTCAATTTGAGGTATATATACTCAAGATGGGAACAAATTTTCAGGCAAAAGTACAGCGAAGCGAAACTTTTGCCTTTCAGGCTAAAGTTTTTCGGAGAAAAACTTTAGCCTGAAAAGGACTTTTTGAAAAACCTCCAGGTAGTTACACTGGCTTTAATAATACGCCCCGACCGATCTCATAGAGGTTTTAAAGTCAGCCCCTTTGGTACGAGATTAATATAGCCAGTGTAACTACCTAGCTTTGGGTTCTGAATGAAAAAAGTGCAAATTATGCCGGTGCTGAGTATAATTGTGAATTGTGAACCGTAAGGAAGCTTTGCTAATTGTGACGTAAACGAATTGTGAATGAATTAGAAGCCGTTTTGGAAAACTCATAACTGATTGATTTATAACTGATAATAATTGGAACGGGATAAATATGATCTTTTTAAATCAATAGGCTGCTGTTTTTCCAAAACAGCCTCTAATGAAGAATGCTTATTTATAAGCTCTCAATACTTAACCCAAACAACAATTCATTTTCACCCTTTTGAAGTACGTTTCGTCTAATAATACGCCCCTTAGTTCCAGGTATACTGGGCACCGTTATAAACGGAGTTTTTTTGTCATTTTGAGCGAAGCGAGAAATCTTGAGTAATTTCAAGAAGATTCCTCACATCCTTGAGGAATGACAAAAGCGCAATTTGTGCCGGTGCGAAGTCTAGTTACACAGGCTTTAATAATACGCCTTATATATTAACCCGTCATAAAAATCCAAGTTATACCGATTTTGAGTTGAAACCCATTTTATAAAAAGTCGTCAATGCACCAATTGATGAAGCAAAAACAGTAAACCATAAAAGCAATTTCAACTCAAAAATGGTATTATGACTACGTTGAGTTTAATCAAAACATTACCAATGAGCCATTACCAAAAGCTCCGGAAGGTGACGGGGTTCATTTTTCATTTTTCAGTCATTTTGTGACGGGGTTCATTTTTCATTTT
Source organism: Candidatus Parabeggiatoa sp. nov. 2 (assembly GCA_002085445.1). GTDB lineage: Bacteria > Pseudomonadota > Gammaproteobacteria > Beggiatoales > Beggiatoaceae > Parabeggiatoa. The sequence goes on along the minus strand of NBMI01000116.1, from coordinate 36,073 downwards.
TCATTTTTCATTCATTTTTCATTTTTCATTCTGTCAGTGGCTGTTTGTGAGCTAACAATGGCTCAAAAAATTGCCTTGCTAACGTTTTAAACGGTTCCCAAACGGGCGGTGTGCTTAATTCGAGGCTCCCAAAACATAACTTGAAATATTCATCATCCGCCTCACCCCGCCCAAAGTCACTGCCTTGCCAAGTGTTCTGTGCGCGATAAAAGGCTTCTTGTTCGCTTTTACCACTCAACAGATTTTCCACTAAAGTCAAAGAGGATTGAGGAAAAAAATACAGTGGTTGAGTCAGTCCTTGCCAATAGTAGTTCTCAAGCAGGGTTTGTAATATGTCCAGACTATTGCTCACGGGTTTAAATTCCCATCCGCCATTTTCGCCGATTAAAAGACTGTGACGCGGTAAATGTTTGTCAGGCAAGCTATTAAGTATTAGATGATGGAGCCAAAGTGTAATAAAGTCTTTCGCTTTGAGTTTGGCACAGCGGTAGTGTACTAAGTGGTCGCGCCACAGCCGGCCTAAGTGTCCTCTGATACGCATATCTCCCAGCGTCAAATTAACTGCAACGGATTCGAGTTTCTTTTGTTGTTGTTTGGTTGTCGCTAGTTGGACACGTTCGACAAAGGGTTGTACTTGTTTAGCCACTTTGGTGTAGACATAATCGCCTATCGAGCCGTGTGGTAATTGTCCAGTGGCTTTGGCAATCATTTGATATTCTTGTAAATCGATTCCTTCTAAACGTTTTTCTACCAACGTTTGATTGAGGGTATAACGTTCAAGCCCCTGCACTTCAAAAGGTTCACTTTCTTCAAGTAAGTCTTCTTCAGCTTGTAACTCTATTCCTAAGCGTTCTCTTAACAAAAATTCGGTGGGATTTCTAAAAAAACGAGTAAGGCGGTTGATATCTGTCGTTTTCCATTCGGCTATGGGTTGAGGTTCTGGCAGCGCTTCAATAATGAAGGCTTTTGCGCTTTGGTACTTTGAAAGCAAGGCCGTGCTGGCAGTGCAATATTCGCCAGAAAAGCTGAACAGGTGTTTTTCCGTGCCATTAAAATAACGGGGGCTGAAGGCTTGCAGCGGATGTTGGGTGATTAAATGGTTCAAAATATTGTTTTGCGGCGAATGAATAAATCCTTTGTTGATGTAATCCAATAATTCGCTCACGACTACTGAGGGTGGCATTACTGTGTTGTCGTGGATGTTGTGCCCGACATAGCTGAGATAAAAATATTCTCGCGCACAGAGCAATGATTCTAGGAAAAGATAACGGTCATTGTGACGACGTGAGCGATCACCGAGTTGAGGTTTTTTGGCGATGAGATCAAAACCGAGTTGTTTGCTAGGGCGCGGATAAGTTTGGTCATTCATGCCCAACAAGCAAACGACTTTAAACGGAATACTCCGTAGATGTAGCATGGTGCAAAATAAGACGTTACCTGTCAAAAAATGAGCAGGCAGTGGTTTGCTTTGCAGATGATGGCGCAAATAGGCCAGTATCACTTCACGGTTCACTTTGGCGTTAAATTCGGCACATTTGCCGTTTTCAACTAGGGTATTCAATAGGTTACGGACTTGCTGGGCTTCCGATTCGCTGTTTTCATCGGGACTTAAAAAACGTTCTAAAAGGTTTGTTAGAAAGGTGGCCCATTCTGGCAAAGTGCGGGGCTGATCCAGTGCTTGCACACATTCAAACAAGCTTTCAATAAATTCGACCAATTTGCCAAGTATCAATGTATCGCTGCCTTCAATTTCATCAAATGGCAAGATGCCTTGAAACAAGAAATATCCCCCAACCGCGGGTTCGTTTTCTAGGTTCGAGAAGCTTTTTCCTTTGTCCCTTTCTTCTTTAGTGGGCAAGGCATAGCCGAGCAATAAACGATTTAAACCGGCTTGCCAAGTATTTTCCTCAAACGCCGGCACATTCATGCGTTCTCTATCAGCTTTGTCCATGCCCCAACGTATTCCCGTTTTGTTGATCCAATGCCGAATCCAGTCTAAATCTTGCTCGTTAAGTCCAAAGCGTTTTTGTACGGCTTCGGCTTCTAGCACGGCCAATATTTGGGTGACTGAAAAACGGCTATTGCTGAGTTCTAAAATGGCGAAAAAGGTATCAATCAAAGCACTTTCACGACGCAAACTGCGGTCTGCAATGCTAAAAGGAATTCGTTTGGCTTGTTCTTGCGTTGTGTCAAACACGGCTTCAATAAACGGCGCATAAGTTTCAATGTCTGGCATCATCACCAGTACATCTTTGGGCATAAGGGCCGGGTTTTCCTCAAATAGTGCCAACAGTTGGTCATGCAAGACTTCTACTTCACGGTTATTGCTGTGGCAAGCGTGAATTTGGATGGATTTGTCGTGAGCATCAATCGGTGTTGTTTTGTCCGCACGGTTGTTGTGCTCACGCAAGTGCAAAATATCCGATTGTATGCAATTGAGCAGCGTTGCTTCACCGGGGTTGCTAAAATATTCATAAGTGGCGTGCGGATAGTCGTTGAGCATGTCAATAAAATCGCGCCCCATTTTGCCTAGAGAGGCTAACAAGCTATTGCCTTTTTCAAAGTACAAAGCTTCCGGCGGGGTGGGTTTGGTTTTTCGGGCGATTCGATGGGCTATTTCGGTGTCTGAAACAATATCGCCCCAATATTCTTGACAGGGATTGAGCAAGAATGTGTGTACATCTATCACTTGCCCTAATTGAGCCAATGCTTCTAAATGAAACGGTGGTAAGGCGGAGATGCCAAACACCGAGATACGTTTAAATCGTGGATTATCGGCGAGACGTTGTATTTTGTTCAAAAAGTCGGCGCGCAATTTTGCGCGATGTTGGGTACCATGACGCGCTACTAACGCTCGCCACAGGATGGCTTGCCATTGGGCTTGTGAATCATTTTTTAATTCTTGGGGCTGTCGCCCTTTTTCCCAATTAGCAAGCCACGTTGGACGATACACCAGATATTGGTCAAAAATATCGGCAATTCGCGAAGCCAATTGATAGCGTTTAATTTCTTGCTCTTCTCCTTGCAAGTAGCCGCTTAATTCGGTAAATTCTTTATTTTCAAAAAACGCTGGCAAGATATCCATGAGAGTTAATCCCATAACTTCTGGCTCAAATGGAGAAATGTCTGGCAAAGTTCCTAAAGTTTCTTTAAATATTCGCCACAACATGGCATCGGGAAATGGAAAAGAGCCATGAGCGAATACGCCCAATTGTTCCGCTAACTTCATTGATACCCATCGTTCCATGCCTTGACTTTGTACGACGATGGTTTCTTGTGTTAGTGGGGGTAGTGGGTTGGATTTAATGACTGTGGAGAGTGCTTGAACTAATTCTTCTAGGCGATTACTGCTATGAATGTGTAACATGATAAAATGAAAACGAACATTGAGCCATGGAGTCCAAAGAAAAACCTCCAGGTAGTTACACTGGCTTTAATAATACGCCCCTTCAGGGCTAATAGATTACTGGGCACGAGCGTGTCTAGTCCACATTATTTCACCTAACGCACCCATTGCAACGCCAGTACTATAGCACACCAAGTCGCTCCACAAAAAACCTCGTCCAATGACTAAAGCGACGAGGCGATATCGACGAATTTCGTCAATCCAAGGCGCGTGATAGAGTTGACTTAGTTCAATAAAGAGTGAAAAAAGTAGCGCGATAGTTGCTACCTTTACCGTCGAAAGTCGCGGGAAGGTAAAGCCAATCAAAAGAAAGGCCATCAGTGCCCATAGTGTGTCACCGGCGTACTTGGCTATAAAGTCAGGCAATAGTTCAGGGTAAGCGCGTGAGCCAAGTCCAAGTACTACGACGATGAATATAATTAAGGCGTAAACGAGTCGATTTCTGGTGATTTCTGTTGTGTGCATAATTAGCTTTATCTAAGCCTAAGTGAATATCTCGCGATTAATGAAAAATGAAAAATGAACAAAGATTTATAAAATATCAAAAGCACCGTTTGTAGTAGGCGCTGAGCGCGCCTAAGTTTGTAGTAGGGCGAATCTAAATAATATACCACATTTCTTGGATAATTGAAGGTGTCAAACTGGTATATTATTTGGGAGTTGCCTTAGGCGCTGAGGCGTTTCCTGGGGCGATCAGAAGGCTTTAATAACACTTACCGAAGGGGCTAAAGCCCCTTTGGTACGAATATTGATATAAAAATGAAAAATGTAGAACCTTGATTTCATAATAATTAATTCAAGCCTTAATTCGCATTACTTGGTTTAGGGGCCATAATTTCAAATTAAGTTATGGCCCCCAATTGGAGTTCATTAGCCATACTTTTTATAGGTGTTTTATTACAACGAGTCCTTATAATGTCTCGATTGAATGGGCTATAAATGCGAATTAAGAATGAAAAGCTTACTACAAACTTATTACAAACTTGAGGCGTTTATTATAGACTTAGGTGCTGAGGCGTTTGTTATAGTCTTAGGCGCTGAAGCGCCTACTACAAACTACAAACTTGAGGCGTTTGTTATAGTCTTAGGTGCTGAAGCGCTTACTACAAACTACAAATAAATACGCACGCTTTCAAGCGTCAGCGTGGCCCTCAATTGAGTCAAGTTGCGCCTTAGTCTAGTCCTTGGCGAAAAATTCTATTGGCAAATATCAACACTTAATATAAATTGATTTATATGGAGGCTTTGGAGGGCCTGTGTTTGAAATCAATGAGTTACATTGAATTTCACTAAGTGGAATTCAATTATAGATGCTAAAGCGACTACTACAAACTATAGATTAAGTAGTATAGTAGTACAGCGAATTACGCGGATTAACGAATTGAGTACAACGAATTACGCGGATTAACGAATTAGTTAGTATAGTAGTAGTACAACGAATTACGCGGATTAACGAATTAGTTAGTATAGTAGTAGTACAGCGAATTACGCGGATTAACGAATTAGTTAGTAGTACAGCGAATTACGCGGATTAACGAATTAGTCTAGTAGTCGTACAGCGAATTACGCGGATTAACGAATTAGTCTAGTAGTCGTACAACGAATTACGAGGATTAACGAATTAGTCTAGTAGTCGTACAGCGAATTACGCGGATTAACGAATTAGTTAGTACAGCGAATTACGCGGATTAACGAATTGAGTACAGAGTACAACGAATTACGCGGATAAACGAATTGAGTACAGAGTACAACGAATTACGCGGATTAACGAATTGAGTACAACGAATTACGCGGATTAACGAATTAGTATAGTAGTAGTACAGCGAATTACGCGGATTAACGAATTAGTATAGTAGTAGTACAGCGAATTACGCGGATTAACGAATTAGTATAGTAGTACAACGAATTACGCGGATTAACGAATTGAGTACAACGAATTACGCGGATTAACGAATTGAGTACAACGAATTACGCGGATAAAAAAATACGACGTCCAAGATTTATCGATGACTCCCCGTTATTTGAGGTATTAATGTTAAGGGTTTTATAATGCGGATTAAGGGTTGAATTAATTATTATGAAATCAAGGATTTTAACTAACGCTTGCATGCGCTAGTGGCGCTTGCATGCGCAAGTTTTGCGTGCGTGCGTTTATTTTGTGGGCCATGATTTGATTTGAAAATCTTCAAATCGTTTTATGGCCCCCAAATCAGGTCGTCTAAATATAAAGGCGCTGCTTGTTTCTTGCGTGCGTGCGTTTATTTTGTGGGCCATGATTTGATTTGAAAATCTTCAAATCGTTTTATGGCCCCCAAATCAGGTCTCGTTTTATGGCCCCCAAATCAGGTCGTCTAAATATAAAGGCGCTGCTTGTCTCTTGCGTGCGTCTTTTGCGTTGTGGGCCATGATTTGATTTGAAAATCTTCACATCGGCAAAAGTTTCGCTTCGCTGTACTTTTGCCGACGTGATCGTTTTATGGCCCCCAAGTCAGGTCGTCTAAATATAAAGGCGCTGCTTGTCTCTTGCGTGCGTCTTTTGTGTTGTGGGCCATGATTTGATTTGAAAACATTCAAATCGGGTATTAAAAGAAAGCGTTGGATATCGAAGCAGCCAGTTACTCAAACTGCCATATCACCGTTCTAAAAATACCATGCTAATTCTAATTGTAAAAAATCTTCATGACGGAAACTATAAGCAAAATCATCTCTTGGCATATCAGCGTAAATATAGGCTTCTAAACTCAGCTTCCAGTTATCACCCAAGCGGCGACTGGCTTCAATGAGATAGAAACTGGCACTGCTGTCGATGTCAAAAATAGTCCCCGCTAACAGTTCGGTGCTTTGGACATCGTTGAGGGCTAAACGCATTCCTAGCATAATGTCGTTCTCAAAGGGGGTGGTGGCATTATCGTGGCGATCATCAAATAGATATTCCGTTAGCACACCTACGTCAGCATCCGTCTCGAAAACGCCTACAAAGGTATATTCCAAACCGCCTGTCAGTGCTGTAAAGCGGCCTTCTTGATCTTTACGAGAAATCATTTCAAGCTTCCACAACACATCCTCTTTGGTTATCTGTAGATCAAGGCCTGTTTGGTTAATTTGTTCATAGTAGGGTATTAAGACAAACCTACCCGCTCCATCAGTACCGGGGAGAAAACGTGGTTCGCGGCTAGTGCCCGAAAAGTGGGATAAGCCAATATCCCAATCACCGAGGCTGTGTTCCCAGCGCACTGCCCAATCTACATGTTTTTCTTGAGCGCCAGATTCATAGCGCGTCTGATCTGTGTCAATGGGAATGCCACCGCCGAACAAGCGTCCTTCACTGCCGGGAAAAGTCCTTTCACGAAAACCGGGCAGTATGAAAAAATCCACCGTTCCCCAATCACGAATCAGGGCAAGATTGATCATGGGCTGGCCTAATTTATCCTCAGTATCGGGATGTTCCACCAAGTCAGTTTGATTAATGATGTCCACTAAATGCTGAGATTCGGTGACACCCCAGAACAGTTTGCGAATACCAACCCGCAATTCCCAATCTTGCGCCGCCTTGAGCCAAGTGAGTTCACGAATATCAAAATGACTGCGCTCTTGATCATGTTGATCAAGGCGTACAAATGGGACAAAGGTGAATGTTTGGTAGCCATCATCCCATTTGTGACGGTATTCTGGTTGTGTTGATAGGGATAAGTCTTTTATTTTTCATAAATTTTTATTCCTAGGTATCCTTTCCCAATTTTTTTATGTAATTTCCATCCATCTTTTTTTAGATTCTTAGATATATAATGGTTGATCATTCCATGTCCCACTAGAATAACGTTATCCTCTTGCTTTTGATGGTTTATTAATATAGAGGTTGCTTCAGCGGCTCTTTTTATTTCGTCTTTGGGCATCCTTGTGTTTTTTATCAAGTTGCAAAACCAAAAAATCCTAGATACAGCCAGCCAATTATTAAATCTCATTTTTACAAGTGGGATATTAAGGACATCAAGATCAAATTCTCTGAACACTTTATCGACTTTTAGGTTTTTTTCTTTGAATAAAAAACTAGCCGTTAATTTAGTTCTAGTCATGTCTGACGAAAAAACTGTGCCATTTAAAGAAGTTAAAAAATTCATTGTTGATTCGTCTATATCAAAACTTAAATTAGGCGAACTGTTGTAATCGAAAATGATTTTTCTACATTGTCTAAAGTTACACTTACTGTAATAATCAATTATGGGTTTTGCGTGTCTGATAAGGATAATTTTTTTATTCATACTAATTCCTTTATTAACAATAACAAAATACTACCGAAAAAAAATAAACCTGGCGTATCCCAAGTGTGCGGAGAGCGTGCTTCCACCACTGTCATTGTAATTGGATGTAATGAATATGCTATTAGGTGTATTTTTTCACCTCCCAAGAACCAATGTCCTCGTAAGCAAACTCACTACCCATGAACGGCCCTGACTTGTTGCTGGAAGAAATGCGCTTCACGCGCTTTAAAGCAGGTAGATAAATCCACTGCTCATCGGGTTTCAATCCGTGGGAAAAGGTAAGAACGACCGTGCCTTTCACGTCCATCGGCTTATTGAAGATTGAAGAGAGCAGGGTAGGCCAGTGGGACTACCACATAACCACCCAAAACACCGGCCCAGAATGACACCACAAAATCGATGCGATGGCGAAAACACAAGATGACTGGCACGTCCCTTTTTAATTCCAACTCATTAATTCTTGTGAGGCGTTGGCGTGCGCGGCTTAGGATATCCGGGTAAGTGAGCCACTGCTCTTCGTTCTCGCTGTGACTTTTCACTTTTTACTTGACTAGAAAGAATATACAAGGCCAACTATACCAATAATATCCAAATTGTCGGAAACAATAGGGCTATCAGTAATTTTGCGATCTAATTTCATGAGGTTTAACGTATTAAGAATACTCCATTTCTCATTGAATCGATACTGTAACTCATATCCGGCTGACAAATTAATGGCTTCATTAACAGTATATTGAGAACGGTTGAGTTTAACTTCATTGATATCCACGCCGAAATAGTAATCAGCCAAGTCTTGGTTCATATAGTGAATACCTATTGACGGCATCAAAAACCATGGACCGTTACTCATGGGATATTGGTATTTAATAGCCAGTTCATAACCTTGGTGTACATTCAGAACGTCATGAACCATAGAGAAGTTAATCATCCCCCAATCATCTGAGGCAATACTGGCTTCCAGCCCCATGTCTAATGTATTTTTTCGATCTGTGAGGCCTTCCAGAGAACCTGAAGCACTCGTAATTCCTTGAAGTCTGGCATTTGCGATAACTTCAGTCCAAAATGTTGTGTTACCTTTTTTAAGTCCATAAAAAATAAAGCCAGCTTTCCCTCCTTTCACATAAATATTTTTATACTTAGCGACAAACATTGGAAAAACTAAAGCACTGGGTTCCTCACCGGTATAAACAGTGTCCTGTAACATGCCGCCAATACCTATCTCTAATCGGTTGCCGAAAGTTTCCGCATCATCTGCAAATACGCAGAAGTGAATTAAATTGAGCAATGCGAGTAGCGTAACTTGTTTCATTTTAGCGCCTGAATTTGGTGTTTAATCTTAAAGAGACGGTTGAGTTGATGAAAAAGCAAGAAGCGTAGGTGCGCTCCTGCTCATCATTTAAACTGCATGTGCAAGACACTCACTCCTAGTATCAATTTGATCTACTGTGAGGATATCTTTATGGAAGTCTATAAAACAATTAATTTTTTTCTAGATTGATTTTTAAGTACCAAAGCCTGAATTTTGTTATCAGTTAATAGTTATCAGGTAGTATATTGGTTCGCATGTCGTCAATTTTTGTGATTTGTTAGGATTTCTGCCTTGACAAAATCAATTTATTATGTATTCAGTTAGTTACGGGTAAAAGGCCTCGGCTTTTGCCTTAACCTAAGAGAATTTTGATGAGTGTGCTCGTTATTCGCCATTCGCCTTTTTGCCTTTTTGAAGGGTGCTGAAAAAGCATGGTTTTTTGTCGAGAAAATACGATGTCCAAGATAAATCTTGGACTCCCCCAGAAATTGACTCAAGTTGCGCCCTAGTTTAGTCCTTGGCGAAAAATTCTATTGGCAAATATCAACACTTAATATAAATTGATTTATATGGAGGCTTTGGAGGGCCTGTAGTACAGCGAATTACGCGGATTAACGAATTAGTTAGTAGTACAGCGAATTACGCGGATTAACGAATTAGTTAGTAGTACAGCGAATTACGCGGATTAACGAAAATTAGTCAGTAGTACAGCGAATTACGCGGATTAACGAATTTGGTACAATGAATTATGCGGATAAGATAAACGAATTTGGTACAACGAATTACGCGGATAAGATAAACGAATTTGGTACAACGAATTACGCGGATAAGATAAACGAATTTGGTACAACGAA
>NBMI01000116.1:0-26225 GCA_002085445.1 Candidatus Parabeggiatoa sp. nov. 2 | reverse complement strand
AACGAATTTGGTACAACGAATTACGCGGATAAGATAAACGAATTTGGTACAACGAATTACGCGGATAAGATAAACGAATTTGGTACAACGAATTACGCGGATAAAAAAATACGACGTCCAAGATTTATCGATGACTCCCCCCGAAATTGACTCAAGTTGCGCCCTAGCTTAGTCCTTGTCGAAAGTTTATCAGTTGATATTTGTGGTACCGTTTTTGTCGAGAAAATACGACGTCCAAGATTTATCGATGACTCCCCCCGAAATTGACTCAAGTTGCGCCCTAGTTTAGTCATTGGCGAAAGCTTTTCCAGTTGATATTTGTGGCACTGTCACGGAAAATGTGATAGCGAACAAGCGTCAGCATGGCCCCCAATTGACTCAAGTTGCTCCCAGTCTAGTCCTTGGCGAAAGCTTATCCGGCCGAGATTTGTGGCACTGTCACGGAAAATGTGATAGCGAACAAGCGTCAGCATGGCCCCCAATTGACGAGGTTTGTTCCCCAATCTAGTCCTTTGTCGAAACTTATCCGGCCGAGGTTTGTGGTACTGTCACGGAAAATGTGATAGCGAACAAGCGTCAGCATGGCCCTCAATTGGCGCTCATCGTTATACACAAGTCTTTTGGATACCGGGTGCATTCCTTTAAAGTACAACGGATACGCGAAATTTTCGGATAAAAGAGCATTGATTTTTAATGAATCCCTTACGTGGGGCCTACAGGTTAAAATCTCTAAAATCAATTAGTTAAAAACTTATGCCTAAGGATGATAGTCCAGTCCTTGTCGAAAGCTTTTCCAGCCGATATTTGTGGTACCGTTTTTTGTTGAGAAAATACGACGTCCAAGATAAATCTTGGACTCCCCCCGAAATTGACTCAAGTTGCGCCCCAGTTTAGTCATTGGCGAAAGCTTTTCCAGCCGAGGTTTGTGGTACCGTTTTTTGTTGAGAAAATACGACGTCCAAGATAAATCTTGGACTCCCCGCCCCACAATTTGAAAAGTCGATCTCACGTTATTGCTATATAATTAACCCTACCACCGTCGCTGTAAAACACGTTGCTAACACGCCCGCTAAAATCGATTTCATGCCCAATGAAATGATTTCATCTCTTTTTTCTGGCGACATGGCTGTCAATCCTCCTATCATAATACCAAGGCTACCGATATTGGCAAAACCGCACATCGCATAAACCATAATGAGTTTGCTCCGTTCAGAAAGCGCGTCTGCTGGTAAATTTAGCAAATCTAAATAAGCCAAAAACTCATTTAAGATAATTTTTGTGCCCATCAGTGAGCCGGTGGTGAAGATTTCCGAGTACGGAATGCCAATTAAAAACGTCAGGGGTGCCATAATCACGCCCAAAATGCTTTGCAGCGTGATAGGCTGATTATTGAGTTGAGGTAAAAACTGTAATATCTGATTGACTAAGCTCACCAGTGCTACCAACACTATTAGCATGGCAATGATATTAATTAATAACTTGACACCATCGGTTGTGCCTTTGACAATGGCATCCATTGCACTGTAAGCCATTTTGGGTAATTCTACCCGATCTGTTTTTCCGTCATTTTGATGGGGAATGATTAACATGGAAATGATTAAAGCCGAGATCACGTTTAACAGAGAGGCTGTTAAAATATGCCCCATCGCGTCAGGAATTTTGGACGATAAAATCGTGGCATATAAAACCATCATGGTGCCGGCAATGGTTGACATGCCAGCCACCATGACGGAGAAAATTTCTCCCCGTGTCATGTTTTTGAGATAAGGCTTTATTAATAAAGGAGATTCTACCATTCCGACAAACGCATTCGCTGCCGCACTCAATCCAACCGAGCCACTGACACCCAAACTCTTTTGCAATAAATAGGAAAACACTTTGACAACCGTTGGCAAAACGCGGTAGTAATAGAGGAGATAAGATAACGCGCTTATCACCAAAACCAACGGCAGGGCTTTGAAGGCAAAGATAAACACAAAGCTTTCGTTTTTGACTTCAAAAGGTGCTTTGCCACCGCCCACGTAGCCAAAAACAAAGCTTGTGCCATCTGTGGTAGCGGCGTATATCGCCTCTACCACTTCGTTCAGTGACAAAAATATCTGTTGAGAAACGGGCAGTTTTAAGAAGATAACGGCGAGAATGAAATGGATTAAAACCCCGATGATAATGGGCTTTAAAGAGATCGTTTTTCTGGCTTCACTGAAAGCGTAGGCTATCAGAAGAATGGTAAACAATCCGAAAATGCCTTGCATTGTTAACATAATTGTGAATTGTGTATCCATTGAAACCTGGGGCGATGCCCCAGGCTTTAATAACACTTACCGAAGGGGCTAAAGCCCCTTTGGTACGAATATCGATCTAAAAATGAAAAATGTAGAACCTTGATTTCATAATAATTAATTCAACCCTTAATCCGCATTGATAGGTGATTGTTCGGGATATCCCTTCCAATTAAAGATTATCCGGTTTTATCCTTGTTTATATGCAATCCTTGTAGGTTTTAATCCTTGCTTATATACAATCCTTGTAGGTTTTAATCCTTACTTATATACAATCCTTGTAGGCTTTAATCCTTGCTTATATACAATCCTTGTAGGTTTTAATCCTTGCTTATATACAATCCTTGTAGATTTTTATCCTTGCTTATATGCAATCCCTGTAGGTTTTAATCCTTACTTATATTACAATCCTTGTAGGTTTTAATCCTTGCTTATATACAATCCTTGTAGGTTTTAATCCTTGCTTATATACAATCCTTGTAGATTTTTATCCTTGCTTATATGCAATCCCTGTTAAATATGTATCAATCCACCGAAAAACTTAACTGGGCTTTAGTGATTCCCACTTATAAACGTGAAGCGGTATTACTGCGTTGCTTACGCTTTGCAGCTCAACAAACCTTACCCGCTAAAGAAATCATCGTCGTTGATGCCAGCCCTGATTGGGATAAAACGCGAGATAAAATGATACATGAGTTGGTGGCAAAATACCCGGCGATTGATTGGCAATATGTGCAAGCTAAGCGTGCCTCTTCAGCGGCGCAGCGCAATCAAGGTATTGAGCTTGCTTCCGCCGAGATTGTGTTTTTAATTGATGATGATTCGTTTATGTTTCCTGACTGTGCCGAAGAAGTTCTAGGTATTTATGCACAAGACACAGCGCATCAAGTTGCCGGCATTATGCCGAAGTTGGAAGCTTTGCCGCCCGATAGTGAGCCGGCTTCTCGGCTTGAAAATGCTGACAAGGTAAACGACAAGCCTTCGTCCAAATTATCGGATCAATTCAAAATCATTCAAGTCAAATTGCGAGCATTTGCTAAGCGATTGATTGGAGACGATGATATTTTTATTCCTTACGATTTTGCTTTTCCCAAATACACGTTGCCAGAGGCGCTCAAAGACATGGCAACGCATCCGGTGCCGATGATACATGGGGCACGTATGAGTTATCGACGAGGTATTTTAGCACAAGTGCGTTTTGAAGAAGCGTTGGAGCGTTATGCGGTTAATGAAGATAATGATGTCTGTTATCGCGCTTCGCGCCTTGGTATGTTGTTACATGCTTTGAAGGCGCGGATTTGTCATGTGCAAGACTCGCAAGGGCGGTTGAGTCGTTTTACGACAACCGCTTTATGGGGGCTTAATCAAGCTGTCTTGCATCGTTTTCACAGTAGTGATATTGTGCGGTTTAAAAAACGTTTTGTGAAATTGTTGTGGCTGCGATTGTTTACTCAAACGATTAAGGATGTGTTAGATCGTCGTTGGAGGTTGCCCTCAACCCGGGGCGTGTGGTTTGCGTTGCGACATTATAAGGAGATTTTGTCAAAAACGCCTGAAGAGTTGCGGGTTTGGTATCCGCTGTTTCAACAATCGTTGATTCGTCGAGATAGGCTGGAGAGTGGGAATGGTGCTTAGTGCAACTAATTATGGTTAGTACAACGAATTGCGGTTAGTACAACGAATTGCGCGGATAACCGAATTGAATTGTGCAACGAATGACGGGCAGTACAACGAATTGCGGTTAGTACAACGAATTGCGGTTAGTACAACGAATTGCGCGGATAAACGAATTGTACCGTGCCGCGAATGATGGGGTGTACTTTGATGACGGTTAGTACAACTAATTGCGGTTAGTACAACAAATTGTGCAGTACAGACGGGGTATTATAGCGAATGACGGTTAGTGCAACCAATTACTGGGAGTACTTACCATAGCCAATTCGTTTATCCCCGCTTGTGTCGTTGTACTTACTTACCATAGCCAATTCGTTTATCCGCGTAATTCGTTGTACTCACCATAGATAGCCAATTCGTTTATCCGCGTAATTCGTTGTACTCACCATAGCCAATTCGTTTATCCGCGTAATTCGTTGTACTCACCATAGATAGCCAATTCGTTTATCCGCGTAATTGGTTGTACTCACCACAGCCAATTCGTTTATCCGCGTAATTGGTTGTACTCACCAGAGCCAATTCGTTTATCCGCGTCATTCGTTGTACTCACCAGACAGAGCCAATTCGTTTATCCGCGTAATTCGTTGTACTCACCATAGATAGCCAATTCGTTTAGCCGCGTAATTCGTTGTACTCACCAGACAGAGCCAATTCGTTTATCCGCGTAATTCGTTGTACTCACCATAGATAGCCAATTCGTTTATCCGCGTAATTCGTTAAGACACGCAAAGGAATTTCTTAACGTTATAACGCAGGAGTTATAAAAATTGCAGGAGTTATAAAAATTATCAATTTCAAACAGATGGAATTAAGCCTTCTGCTATTTGACAAACTCAAGGCGCAGTTTCCTGAAATCGAGTTAGTCTCCATTGTGGAAAGTCCTTTTCAGAGGGATAGCATCTGGGTGAATATTATTTTGCAGGAAGATGATGATAGAGATATTGCTCTCACTGAATTAGCGGGCGAAATATCGACGGATATCTTGATGGATTATGGTTATGATATTATGATTAGTTCGGCGACAAGAGCCGAAGCTGAAAAAAAAGCGGCCTAACTATTCAACCCCTTCGGGGTTGGTGCGTCTTCTTACGCAAAACCCACAGGTTGCACCTGTGGCTATTCACATTCAACCCCTATCGGGGTTGGCGCGGATTTGAGACTTTTTCCACAGGTTGCACCTGTGGCTATTCATATTCAACCCCTTCGGGGTTGGCGCGCCTTCAGATGTTTTTCAGCGCCACAGTTTAATCGTTGTATCTTTGCTCCCCGAAGCCAGGGTGTCTCCGTCGGGGCTGAAAGCGATTGATGTCACTGAATCTTCATGCCCTTGCAGAGTACCTAGCCTCTCTCCCGTCGAAACGTCCCACAATTTTATGGTGTGATCACCGCTCCCGGAGGCGAGAAGGCGTTCATCAGGGCAGAAGGCGAGTGAATAGACTTCGCCCCGATTGTGATCTTTGCTTCCCGAAGCGAGGATGCGTCCATCGTAGCTCAACGCGACTGATATGACTGTGTTATTAGCATGCGAGAGCGCTTTGTGCATTTTTCCGGTACTCACGTTCCATAGTATGATATTTATATAGTCAAAGCACACACACCCGGCGGCAAGGGTGCGTCCATCAAGGCTAAAGCCGATTGACAAGACGCTACGATCACATTGCAGGATACGACGTATTTTTCCGGTACTCACATCCCACAGTCTGATAGTTTTGTCTTTGCTTCCCGAAGCGAGGGTATATCCATCGGGGCTGAAGGCGATTGATTGCACTGAAAGCTTATGCCCTGTTAGGGTGCGAAGCACCTTTCCATTATTCACATTCCACATTTTGATGGTTTTGTCTGCGCTTCCTGAGGCTAGGGTGTATCCGTCGGGGCTGAAGGCGATTGAATGATGCCCTTGAGTAGGCTCTTTTTGAAAGAATCCTAATATCCCAGTTTTTATTTTTAAGGTGCGTTGCACCTTTCCCGTCTTCACGTCCCATAATTTAATCGTTCCGTCTTCTATAGCCGAAGCGAGGAGGTGTCCTAACGGGCTGAAGGCGACTGAAGTTACCGCTGGATAATGTTCTTGCAAGGTGCAGATTTTCTTTGAAATCGTTGCCGAGTGAGAAGTAGCGGTTTTTGGTTGAATCAAAGCCGAGTCGTCAGAGGTGGCGGTTTTTGCTTCAATCCTTGCAGAGTCGTCAGACGTAGCGATTTCTGGCTCAACCGTTGCCGAGTCAAACGGGGCAGTTTTTGGTTGAATCAAAGCTGAGTCGTCAGACGTAGTTATTTCGGGATCAATCAAAGCCGAGTCGTCAGAGGTGGCGGTTTTTGGCTCAATCGTTGCCGAGTTGTCAGACGTAGTTATTTCGGGCGCAACCGTTACCGAGCCAGACGGGGCTATTTTGGGTTTTAGGGAATTGGAAAAGAAAATCCCTTCCGACCCCTCTTTTCTAAAGGAGGGAGTTCCTCCCTTTTCTAAAGGAGGGTTAGGAGGAATTTGCTTTAACTGTATTATCACTATTTGAATGCCAGGCCGCTTTTCAGGGTAGCGTTTTAAGCAATTTAATAGCAAAATTTGTAATTCAGGCACGTCGGGCAATTCACTGGGATGAAGAAAGCGGGGATTTTCGCCACTGAATAAATGATATAAAGTGGCTCCTAACGCAAACACGTCACTTTTGGCACCCGGTTGTCCATACTGCTTTTCGCCCCATTGTTCAGGCGGCGCATAGTCTAATGTACCGAAAATCTCTTGTATTAACAAACTTTTACCAGAACCGCGTTGGCTCAAGGCCGCTTGTTGTTTTAGATTGGGGGCCACTTGCGCTAATCCAAAGTCAATGATTTTGACGCTAAAGCCGCTCTCTGTTTGTTTAAACAATAAGTTAGCCGGCTTGAGATCAAGATGATAAATGCCTTTTTGATGCGCTACCGCTAATCCTTGCGCTACTTGCAAGCCGACGATGAGGCCTAGATTTAAATCGAGTTTGCCATGCCTAGCCAACCAAGCTTCGCCATCTAACGCGCCTTCAATATATTCCGTTACAAAATAAGAGCGTTCCATTTTGTCTGCATTGACATAGCCATAATCCAATGGCTTAGGCACGTATTCTCCGGCCACGTCGTACATTGTCAACGCTTCTTTAAAAACCGATTCTCGGGGGCCTTTTGGTGCTTCCCAAAAACATTTGACGACCACTTTGTTGTCGCGCCATTGATTCCAACATAAAAACACGCAGCCCATGCCACCGGCACCCAATAGTTCCAACATGGGGTATTTTTCCACGTCATGCAGCGCATATTGTTGACGATCCAACTCAATCGCGGTTTGCAAATCTTTGAACGCTTCTGTGTAGGCCTTACGCCGCACCCGAATTTGAAATAGGTTAAAAGACGCTAAGGCTTTATCAACCCTATTTGGGGCCGTGTCTCGCACTTGCAACAACCATTGCTCCGCCTGTGCTAAATCGCCGGTGGAAGACAACACACTGCCTGCCATAAACGCGAGCCGATGATATTTCGGGGTGCGTCTGGGTAACTGCGTTAATTCATTTAGGGTTTGTTCAATTTCTTTGAGGCTTGTGCTATTGTGTTGGGTTAATTCATCACGGGGTTTGATGCGTGTTGATAAATTATAGCGCTGCATCATTTGTTCAAATTTAGCCAAAAGTTCATCCTGCTTTACCAGAATGATTTTTACGTCGTTATGGACGTTATCCAATTTGCCGTGTAGTTGCGCCATGTCGGCCAATACTTGGTCAACTTGGGTGTTTAATAAATCGGCCCAAGTTTCAAATTGGCGACTAAACTCTCTCAATTGTTCATGGCGGGTTTGCCAAACGCGTTGAGTTTGTTTTAATTTGTCCAAATGTTGCGCGAGCTCAATCAGGTTAGGCGAATTTTCTTTGACGGCTTTGATGATATTTTCTTCAGCCGTTTTGAGTTCACCTTGAAGATTTCGCACATCAACACATAAGCCTTCCCGTTGCAAAGCCGCCTGCGTTTTTTCGAGCCGCTCATCTTTGCGGAGCAATTCGCGGAAGAAAAAGAGGATGGCGTTGCCTAATAAGTCTTTGTGGCGGAGAAAGGCGGCCAGCGTGTCGTCCAGCGGCGCGCTGTTTTGCATTTGTGTTAAAATCAAATCTGTGATAGCAAAGGTGCCTTGGTAGTTGATTAAGGCGGCTAAGTCCTCTTCAGTGATTTGTTCGATTTGAAAAAGTTTGTCTTTGAGTTTGGCGGCTTTTTTAAGTTCTTCAATGAGTTGCTTGCGTAGGAGTGCAAGGTTGCCTTGCCCGCCGTGCTCTTGGGCGAATTTTTGTAAGTAGTTGATTTCAATATGGTCAGCAAATTCACGAGTGATTTTGGTGTGGAGATATTTTTGCAGGAAGGCTAATTTTTGGTCTGGGGCTGCTAAGCCGGTGCTTATCGCTGCGAGGGCGTAGCCGTAGCTGTCTTGATATGCTTTAGTAATCTCATGGGCGGTGAAGGTGAAATGCGCTTTGATAGTGGCAAGGGTTTTTTCGCCAGCCTTGGCGATAATTTGCCCGTCCAGTAATGAGTTGAGTAGAATTTGTGGGAGCGGTGTTGATGACATGGTGTTTTTGTTTTTGAATTAAGTACAACGAGTACAACTTCTTTTAGGAATAAATCGTCATGGCTAAATTATTTCGCCACCCCCTTTTCTTAAAATCCGTTTCGGAACGCGTATCCGTTGTACTAGATGCTGTGGGTATTTTCACAGTAAACGGATTATAGCAACGGCGCTTTTGAGGCGATTAAATTAAGTGCAACGAGTACAACTTCTTTTAGGAATAAACGGATTATAGCAAGAATTCGTTTATTTCCGTCATTAGCGGCGCTTACTTCGTTCCGTTGTAATGCGAATTAAGGGTTAAATTGAATCTTATAAATTCAACTGAAGTGGAAAAATTTGACGCAAGAGACATCCAAATATTCTTGCACCTTTTGCGTCACTTGCGCCTTTTGCGTTATATTTTTTCTATAACTTCTCAATCAGAAGTTTTTATAAATCCTTGATTTAATAAGAATTAATTCAACCATTAATCCGCATTTGTACTATTCGTTTATTTCCGTCTTATGCGTTCGCTAAACGCAAGTTTGGCGTTAGCTAAACGCCAGTTTCGTTGTACTATTCGTTTATTTCCTAATTCGTTGTACTATATTTCTGTCATTAGCGCCGCTTACTTCGTTTCGTTGTATTATTTCTTTTTATGCGAATTAAGAATTGAATTGAATTTTATGAAATCAATGACTTATAAAAACGTATTATTGAGAAGTGATTTCATAAGGTTTATCAAGGTTTCTCCTATCGTCGAAACGAAATGACTTTAATTTTTCATCTCGATATTCGCATTATTTATTTGTACATCACATTGGAGACTTATTATTTATGCCCATAACACATCTTAAATTTCCAGAAAGTGGTACTAAGATTTCTAGCCAAAATAATCAATTAGTTGTCCCAGATAATCCCATTTTGGGATATGTCGAGGGAGATGGGATTGGGCCTGATATTATGAGGGCTTCCCTGCGCGTCTGGGATGCGGCCGTTAAAAAGGCATACAACGGCAAACGCAAAATCCACTGGGCAGAATTGTTTATGGGCGAGAAGGCGGCGGAGAAATATGAAGGCAATATTTTTCCAGACGAAACCCGTCAAGCTTTGCAAGAACTTATGGTATCTATCAAGGGGCCGTTGACTACGCCCATCGGTGGTGGTTTTCGCTCGCTGAATGTGACGTTGCGTCAGATGTTAGATTTATATGCTTGTGTGCGCCCGGTTCGTTATTATAGCGGCGTACCTTCACCGTTGCGTCATCCTGAGCGGGTTGATGTGGTGATTTTCCGTGAAAATACGGAAGACGTTTACGCCGGGATTGAGTATGAGTCTGGTTCGCCAGAAATGCGGAAAGTCGAGAAGTTTCTTAAAGAGGAAATGGGCGCGACTTTTTTTGAGGATAGCGGGATTGGTGTCAAGCCTATCAGTCCGTTTGGTAGCAAACGCTTGGTGCGAAAGGCCATTAAGTATGCGATTGATAATCAAAGGAAAAGTGTTACCTTGGTGCATAAGGGTAACATTATGAAGTACACCGAGGGCGCTTTTCGTAACTGGGGCTATGAGGTTGCTCGTGAGGATTTCGGTGACTCTACTATCACGGAAGATGAGTTGTACAGCAAGTATGACGGCAAACAGCCTGAAGGCAAAGTGGTTATCAAGGATCGCATTGCTGACATTATGTTCCAATTAATGCTGCTGCGCCCTAGCGAATTTGATGTGATTGCTACCACGAATCTCAATGGCGATTACCTCTCTGATGCGATTGCCGCGGAAGTTGGCGGTATTGGTATCGCTCCGGGTGCCAATATGAGTGATCATGTTGCGGTGTTTGAAGCGACTCATGGTACCGCGCCTAAGTATGCCAACTTAGATAAGGTAAATCCAGGCTCATTGCTATTTAGTGGCGTGAATATGTTGGAATATATTGGGTGGAAGGAGGCGGCAGATTTAATCACGGCGGCATATCCTGAGGTGATTAGGCAAAAAATCGTTACTTATGATTTTGCTCGCCAAATGGAAAATGCCACTGAAGTGTCTACCAGTGGCTTTGCGGATGCTTTAATTCGTCAGATTGACGGGGTTGGTGAGGGGTAATTGGTAATTTCGCCCAAAGCCAGGGGCGGTGCCAGGGGCGTTGCCAGGGGCGGTGCCCCTGGCTGTATTAATATCGCCCCGTTGGGGCTTTCCTGGGGCGTTGCCAAGGGCGGTGCCCTTGGAGCTGTTAGAGTGATTTTTTATGCATCTGTTAATTTTTAATTTCGATATTCATTAAATCGCCTGCCTTGGTGCCTTTTCTGTCATGAAATAGCCCTTTTTATTTTGAGAGTCTCAATCGCCGCCATTGGCAAACGGGCGGATGGCGACTTAAATGCCGCTCTCAAGAAATCTGTTTCAAAGTGTTATGGAAGGTGGAGTGTTTATGTGATGCGAATAGCGATATGAATTGCCGGCATTGGCAAACGGATGGATGGCGACTCAGATGGAGTTGGAAACCGCTCATCATGATATGGACAAATATTGACAAATATGATCTTTATTTTCTGAACAATTCCGACTGACTTGACAAACGATTTTGGGTTTAGTAACATGCCTTGACACTTTTAAGTGTTTGTTAGGTAAAATAACGAAAATGGAAATAACACTTAGTCATAAAATTGGTTTAGAACCAAGCTACAAACACGAAATCTATTTCATACAAGCTTGCGGTATTGCACGTTTCAGTTGGAATTGGGCTTTGGAAGAGTGGAAACGTCAATCTTCAAACGGTTTAAAACCAACGGCTTTCGCACTAAAAAAACAATTTAACGCGATAAAACCCGTTGATTTTCCTTGGATGTACGATGTGACTAAATATGCCAGTCAACAGCCGTTTCTCCATATACAAACCGCATTTAATCGTTTTTTTCAAGGATTAGGAGGTTATCCACAGTTTAAAAAGAAAAATCACAATGATAGCTTTTATGTGGGTAATAATCAGATCAAGCTAGATGGTAAACACATCAAGTTACCCAAACTGGGTTGGGTGCGAATGCGCGAAACCTTAGGTTTTTCTGGGAAGGTGATAAGTGCCACAATTTATCGTCAAGCAAATAAGTGGTTTGTAAGTATTAATGTTAAATTAGATCAACTACCTAAGTCATGCGATAGCCAAGCTGGCGTGGGTGTTGACTAGGCATTTAGGCACTTAGAACGACATCAAACGGGGACGCTTTTGAGGTACCTAAACCTCTTAATAAATTCCTTAAAAAATTGAAACGCATGCAGCGTTCCTTGTCGCGCATGGTAAAAGATAACCGACAGAAACTCAGGCAAAAAATAGCCGAGGCGCATGCAAAAATAACCAATATTAGGCAGGATTCACTTCATAAAGTCACCCGTTATTTGACAGATAATTTTGGTGAATTGGAGGATTTAGGATTTGAATGTTTCTGGCATGTTATCAAACCGTAAGCTTTGTCGTGCGATGTTTTTTTTACGAGTTTCGACGGCAACTTGAGTATAAGTCTAAATATAACGGCAATTACCTATTAATTGCTGATAGGTGGTTTCCTTCATCAAAAATTTGCTCGAAGTGTGGTGACAAGAAACAAGACCTAAGCTTGAATGAGCGTATTTTTAAGTGCGTTTATTGTGGTCACGAAATAGATCGTGACTTAAACTAAAAAACGGACTGAAGAGAATGTCAAATAAATGAGCTATTTTTGAGAGTTATTTTTTATCTTGGAAGTTTTTTCAGTCAAATTTCGCATAAATGGAGCCGGCGACAGGATTTGAACCCGTGACAACCTAATTACAAATCAGGTGCTCTACCAACTGAGCTACGCCGGCTGAAATGGAAGGGGGGCAATTCGGTAGCCCTTTGAGAAAAAGGCAGTAGAGGTAAGGAGGCGCGTATGATATTCAATATTGAAAAAAAAAGCAAGGGTTTGGAATGCAATTTCTTTGGCAGCCAACCGCACAAGCCGTGATCTCGCACAGCGACACGAGCTACGTTTGTCTGAAGAAGAGCTACTGTCCCTAAGGGGGACTCAATAAATTTGATTTAAATTAGGAACGTGTACGAAATAACTTATTCAATTTCAGGATGTTTCGTTCATTCCAAAGGAATTCCCGAAAAACTTTCCGGACTAAATTATTTCATGCACACTCCTTAAGAATTATCTTGTCTTATTAAGGAATAAATACAAGTCACTGAATATTCAAGTGATTTAGTTTGTCAAGATGTTTTTTGGAAATATATACGGCGCGGGGTAATCCACCTGACAAAAATATAACCCAGAAGCGGGTGCCGTTACTCCGCCCACTGTTCTGTCTCGTGCCTCTAAGACAGTACGCGCCCACTCAGGCAGTTGCTCACCACGGCCTATGGCTATCAAGACTCCCGCAATATTGCGTACCATGTGATGCAAAAACGCATTGGCTGAAATTTCTATAATGACTTGTTCGTCGAAACGAGAAATCGTCAGGCGCGACACGGTGCGGATAGGATTTTTGGCTTGACAAGCGACAGCGCGATAGGATGAAAAATCATAAGTGCCTATTAAATAATTAGCAGCCGCTTGCATCCGTTCAGCATCCAGTGGTTTACGTTCCCAAACGACTCTTTTGGCTAATAAAGCCGGACGAGTTGGGCGGTTTAAAATCACATAGCGGTAGTGACGTGCCCGTGCTGAAAAACGGGCATGAAAATTCTCATCGACTGGCAGCGCCCACAAAACGCTGACATCTTGGGGTAAATTCGCATTAGTCCCCAACACATAAGCACGCATGGTACGTTGCACAGTGACATCGGCATGTATGACTTGCCCTACAGCATGTACACCGCTATCAGTGCGCCCCGCACAGACGACTTTGACGGGGTGGTTGGCTACTTTGGACAACGCCGCTTCTACACAACCTTGTACACTACGGGCGTGAGGTTGAAACTGCCAGCCAAAAAAATCACTTCCTACATATTCTATACCTAAAGCTATTCTCATTTGATGAAAAATAACAAAGACTTACGCTAAAAACGTTGTATGGATTTATTCTTAATTTAATGGCATTGACTTTTAAAACACGCTCTTAGCTTGGAAGAGGTGTGTGCAAAAAACTTTTGCATCGAAAGTCAGTGACTTCTAAAAGGCCGGGGCCTTTATATAAGATATTTTGCCATAAAATCAAGTTTTTAATTGCGTCAGTGCGGAATTCCTATTGATGAAAAATGAATTTTGGGGTAACCAATTACTCCAATTAATGTGAATTAAGGGTTGAATTGAATCATAAAAAATCAATGACTTATAAAAACGTCTTTTAGATAAGTGATTTTATAATTCTTTGTTCATTTTTCATTTTTCATTTTTCATTCTTAATTCGCATAATTACCCATTACCCACAATGAGTAGCAAAAGAAAGAGTGGATAAACCCATTGCCACAGGGGTGGTTTTGTGAGTTCGGGGATTTCCAGTGTGCGTAACGGTGTCCTTTCGGCGTGAATAAGCACTTGTGCAAATAGTCTAGCCACTTTTTCGCTGATTTTTTTAACGGGGTTTTTGGTAGTGGTGGGTGGTGTGTCTGTGTAAAGGTTTTGTACTGCTTGGACGGTGTCAAACACTAAGGCAATACGCACTGTTAGTCTTTCTGTCGGAAAACCTATTTTGGAAAATGGCCTAAACCACCACTGCAAGGCAGCGATAATGTCCTGAGTTGGGGTTGTCGTGAGGAGTAGATGTGCGGAGAGCACGATGAGAAAGAGCGCCCCAATTCGTTCCAGTGCCAACAATAGGCTAGGCAATGAAGGTAGCCAAGTGAGCGTGGGGGAATTAAACCATAGATAAAGAATCAGTAGAGATAAAAACAACCAGCGCAAGCGTTTTAAGAGAGGAAAGACTGATGAGAATGTGCAGTGGGCCTTAAATAGCAAGAGAAATAAGGGCACTACGACAATAAACATCGTTTGACTGGTTACCGCCAATCCGGTAACCAGTAAAAGAAAACAGGCAAGTCGTATAACAGGGTGCATCAGTTTTTCAGTGATCGTTCACAGTTTTCAGTGATCCGTTTTTCAGTTCTTTTGTAGGGTGGGCAACGTTGTTGCCCACCATCGTCGTATTTTCGTCGTATTTTTGGGCCGGCAAGAAAAAACACGTTTCGCTCAGCGAAACCTTTGCCGACGCGGGTGATTACATGTATGGTTTTAACAAAACACCTACAAAAAGTATAATAATGAAGCGCAACAGAGGGCCATAACTTAATTTGAAAACCTCATTTTATGGCCCTCAAAATCGATAGTCCAAAAACCTGCCAAAAAATAGGTCAATAACAGGGGCCCGCGTATCACTACTGGGGCCAAACTAACTCCCGCGGCGGCTGCCTTCTGGACGACTGCGCGTGAGGCGATAAATCGCCTACTACAAACGGGCCTTTTCCGTACGATATGGCATTGATGCAAGGGGTGTGTTAAGTGATCGCAGATCACTGACAACTGATCACTGACAACTGACAACTGAAAATTAGGGCATGGCATCCATCATTTCTTGGGCTTTTTGTTTTTGCTCTTCGCTCCCTTTTTCTAAAATTTCTTCAAGATAGCCGCGAGCCGTGTCATTATCACCCATATCTACAAACATTTTCGCCAGATCGAATTGTCCACTGATTTCATCGCCGGGGGTGGCGTTTGCGTTCTCGTCCTCAAAATCAGGCATCTCTCCAGTGTCCAGTTGACTCAATAGAGCCTCCAACTCATCTTCCGCGCCTAAATCAGTGTCTGCTGTTTCCAAAGGTGTCTCAGCAGCCTCGTCGGCGTTATCCATGTCTAACCCGTCGGCAAAGGCACTTAAATCTAAGTCATCATCTCCCGTCGTTAGGTCTTGTAGGCCGTCTGTGTCACCGGTGGCAAGTTCGTCTAGCGAGAAGTCGTCGTCGCTGCTGAGGGCTGTTTCCGTTTCTCCGCCATTGGCAAGTTCGTCTAGCGACAAGTCGTCTAAGGACAAGTCTTCGTCCAGGGCACCAGCCGCTGCCGTTTCTTCACCACTGTCTAGCGATAAGTCGTCTAAGGACAAGTCGTCGTCCAAGGTGCCAGCCGCTGCCGTTTCTTCACCGCTGTCTAGCGATAAGTCGTCTAAGGACAAGTCGTCGTCCAAGGTGCCAGCCGCTGCCGTTTCTTCACCACTGTCTAGCGACAAGTCGTCGTCTAAGGACAATTCCTCGCCTTCGGCCATCGCGCCTTCATCACTGCCAAGCTCATCTAATGACAAGTCGTCGTCTAAGGACAATTCCTCGCCCGGAGTGCCATCATCACTGCCAAGCTCGTCTAGCGACAAGTCGTCGTCTAAGGACATTTCTTCGCTTTCGGCCTTCGCGCCATCATCACTGCCAAGCTCATCTAATGACAAGTCGTCGTCTAAGGACAATTCCTCGCCTTCGGCCTGAGTTCCATCATCACTGCCAAGCTCATCTAATGACAAGTCTTTCTTCGCCTTCGGCCTTCGCGCCATCATCACTGCCAAGCTCATCTAATGACAAGTCGTCGTCTA
Organism: Candidatus Parabeggiatoa sp. nov. 2; assembly: GCA_002085445.1. Classification (GTDB taxonomy): domain Bacteria; phylum Pseudomonadota; class Gammaproteobacteria; order Beggiatoales; family Beggiatoaceae; genus Parabeggiatoa. The sequence continues at coordinate 10,193 of NBMI01000116.1, read as the reverse complement.
AAGACAACTCGTCGGCTGCGGAGGTATCATCACCGTCGCCTAGGGACAACCCTAAGTCGTCACTGTCATCGGTGCTCAGCGAAGATTCACCCGCCTCGTCTAAGTCCAGGGAGATACCTTCATCTTCGTCACCTAGTTCTATAGATAAGTCCTCTTCCACCGTGCTGAGTTCAGGCTCCGTTTCTTCCGCATCCTCTTCTAAGTCTAGGGACAAGTCGCCTTCTAAATCTAAAGATAAACTGCTGTCCTCAGTGTCCTCATCTTCAATAGCCGTCTCTGTATCGAGATCAACTCCCAAGTCATCGCCTTCTAAGTCCAAGCTGAAGTCGCCCGTGTCTGTCTCAATTGACTCGTCGGTTTCGTCGTCTCCTAGCAGAGTAGCAGCGGCCACACCCGCAGCGCCGGCACCCACAACACCACCGGCCACAGCGGCCCCAGAAATTCCGCTGTCCTTGCTCTCTGGCGAGGGTGTTCCTGCCACTGACAATTCACGATCAGGGGATAACTCTTTCCAGAGTTCTTGGGTTTTATCCCATAAAGGCCCTTGCCCACCTACGGCATCATGCAACAACTTGGCTTGTGCCTCGAATTGGTCGGCTTGCTTGGCGGCTGCATGAATTTCTAGCAATTTCAAGCGGTATTCTTGGTGATGCGGGTATTTATCAAGAGCCGATTTCACCAAATCTTCGGCTTGATCGAAACGCTCATAAGCCATGTACACATCAATTTCTTCGCGTAATTCTTGATCAAAATCAGGATCGACCTCAGAACGACTCACGACCGCCGGAGGCTCTTCACCCGCCTTGATTGGTTGTAGCGAGTCTATGGTACCTAGGGATGGTTGTCCTTCTTCCTCTAAACGTTTCAATTCTTCTAGTTTTTCTTCCTCTGTCAAGTCGCCAGCGCCTTTCCATTCGCCAGGCGATTTACGTTGCCGTATCAAAAAACCTCCCATGAGGAATAACAAGAAAGTGCCACCCCCGACACCACTTACGGTCATCCAACCGCCCGGCACTTGTTCCACCAAGGAGGCGATGGTGGTGGGTTGAGTGGTGCCATCAGGTCCTTGAGGTGTTTCAGGCCCTTGGGGTGTTTCAATTCCAGATGGATCTGGCGGCCTAATGTCTACCGGCCCAGTCGTGGGGCCGGAACCCGCCGTTGAACCGCCAGATCCGGTGGTGTTTTCTCCACCTGTGGCAACAGTTATAGGTTCGGGTGGGGTTTCCTCTTTAGGTTCTTCTCGTTTTTTAACCGGGGGTTGGGGTGTAGGGGTTTGTGCAATTTTAGTCGGCTTCTGTGCTCGTAACTCGGCGAGTTGCTTGTCCAATTGCCGGTTTTTTTGCTGTTGTTTTTTCAGTTGTTGCGCCTGTGTTTTCAGTTGGGCTTGTAACGTTGCCAGTTGCTGGTTTTGAAGCTTTAGCATGGTATCCAACTGTTTTTTCAGGCTCTTTTTCATGTCAGCGACCATTTTCTTAGTCGCGGCCATATCCTTTTTTAACTGCTTGTTTTCAGAATCAATCTTCGCATTATCTTCCTTGATACCTTTGAGTTGTTTACGCAACCTTTTAAGCTCGGCTGTGTCTTTCCCACTCGCTTGCGGCTGCTTCACTTGGCCGGCGTGTTGTTCAAGCGAGGAAGGCGTACGAAGCCTCATGGTTGGTTTTCCCGTCGCCACTCTTGTTGGCGCTTCTCTCCTAGCAGAGGCGGTTACAGGAGCGGTGGGTGTGCGTTTCCTTGTTCGTCTGTCACGACGAGGACGACGTGGTGCTTCGGCATATACAGTCGGTCTTGGTTTGACAGGTCTCGCTTGTTTGCCGCCAGGTATGCGTAATACCTTGCCCATCTTGAGCAAATTCCGGTTTCTTCTGATAAAGGCATTTTGGTTGGCGTTGTAAATATTGAGCATGTGTTGTTTCATGCTCGCACCTGTTGGGAGGGTGCGTTTGGCGATTCCCCATAAGGTCTCCCCTCGACGAATTGTGTGGCTGGCATAACGGGTACGGGTACGTGAGGTTCTCCGCCGCTTCTTGCCGGTTTTCTTTCGAGAGGTAGATCTTCTTGTTCTTTTTCTGGGAGATTTGCTGGAGACACCTGTCCGCCCTGTGGCGGTACGACGGTAAGATTTGGTCGAGGCGGTGAGCAATTTCGGTTTATACAAAGGGGGATCCAACAATGCCGTAAATTCGCGTCGAATTGTTCCGCTTGGCCAACTCACTTCAACTAAAAAGTTGATAAACGGTTCTTTTAAAGACTCTTGGGTGGTAATGTGAATAATGGCCGTGGTTTTGCTGGTCGTTTGAACCTTAAACCGTAAATTCGTCAGCACATACGGCCGTTCTATTCCGGCTCGGCGAAAAGAACTCGCCGAGGCAAGGCCCACTTTGAGGTTGGATACCTCATTGGGAGTGGATGAGACCACGTTTATTTGGGCCTTGAAGGGGCCATTGATTTTTGAGTAGACTTGAATATGACCTAGCCCAAGTGCTTCTGCCTCTGGCACAAAGAGTGTGCTTATCAAGGCCAAGGTTATCGTCAGTTTACGCATCATCACGATTTTCCTCCTTGGTTTGGTAATTGGTAATTGATAATTGGTAATTGGTAATGACCTGTTACCGGATATCTTACCCTTTACCAGTGAGGGTTAATTGATGGATATGCCGCAATTTAAAATGAAAAATGATAAATGATAAATGATAAATGCCCAAAGCTGAAGCTTTGGGACTCCATTGAAGCTTTGGGACTCCATTGAAGCTTTGGAGCTCCATTGAAGCTTTGGGATTCCACTGAACATTAATAAGTATAGCTTAGATATAGTCTTTTACCAATATTTCGGCGATTTGAATACTGTTTAGGGCCGCTCCTTTGCGGATGTTGTCGGAGACTATCCAGAGGTTGAGTCCACGCGGATGGGATATGTCTTGGCGAATACGCCCAACAAAAACGGGGTCTTTGTCGGAGGCTTCGGTAACAGCGGTGGGGTAACCGCCGGGTTCACGTTTGTCCATCAAGACGACGCCGGGGGCATTTTTTAGGAGTTCGTGTGTTTGTTCTACGCTGATTTTTTCACGGGTTTCAATATGCACCGCTTCGGAGTGTCCGTAAAAGACGGGAACTCGTGCTGTGGTGGGATTGACTAAAATTGAGTCGTCTTCAAAAATCTTTTGGGTTTCCCATACCATTTTCATTTCTTCTTTGGTGTAGCCATTCTCCATGAAGATATCAATGTGTGGCAAGATGTTAAAGGCGATTTGTTTGGGATAGACTTCGGGCGTAATGGGTTTGCCGTTGAGTAGCGCCATCGTTTGGGTGGCAAGTTCTTCGATGGCATTTTTGCCGGTGCCGGAGACAGCCTGATAAGTTGCGACGTTAATCCGTTCAATCCCTACTGCATCGTAAATGGGTTTGAGGGCGACGAGCATTTGTATGGTGGAGCAGTTGGGGTTGGCGATGATGTTGCGCGATTTGTATTGTGCTATGGTGTGAGGATTGACTTCTGGCACGACGAGGGGAATATCTTTGTCTCGGCGAAATTGTGAAGTATTGTCTATTACGATACAGCCGGCTTGTGCGGCGCGCGGGGCATACTTGGCTGAGACTGAGGCGCCGGCTGAAAATAATCCAATTTGTGCTTTGGAAAAGTCAAATTGTTCTAAGTCGCTAACCATTATAAATTTGCCTTGAAATTCTATCCGTTTGCCAGCGGAGCGGTGGCTGGCTAATGGGTATAGGTTATTCACGGGAAAATCACGTTCTTGGAGTATGGATATCATGGTTTCACCGACGGCACCGGTGGCACCGACGACGGCGACATCGAATTTTCTGCTCATTTTTTTGTCCTTTTGTTAATTGTTAATGTGTAAGAAATCCTATTTATTGAAGAAATCGGATTTCTTTGTGAAGACGTCCAAGATAAATCTTGGACTCCATTTATAGGTAGGCTGCTACCGCGTCGCCCATTTCGCGGGTAGTTACTGCTTTTTGCCCTTCTTCTTGAATATCTTTGGTACGCAAGCCGTCACGTAAGACTTGACTGACGGCATTTTCAACCGCAGTGGCAAGTTTAGGCTGATCTAGGCTGTAACGCAACATCATTGCCACCGATAGAATTGTTGCGAGCGGATTGGCGAGGTTTTGTCCGGCAATGTCGGGGGCGGAGCCGTGTATGGGTTCATACATGCCTTTGTTGTTGGTGTCTAGGGAGGCGGAGGGCAACATGCCAATGGATCCTGTTAGTTGGGAGGCTAAGTCCGATAGAATGTCGCCAAACATGTTGGTTGTCACGATGACATCGAATTGTTTCGGGGCGCGTACCAGTTGCATGGCGGCGTTGTCCACGTACATATGTGTTAGTTGGACGTTGGGGTAGTCTTTGCTGATTTGCGTGACGATTTCTCGCCAAAATTCTGTGGCTTCTAGTACGTTGGCTTTATCGACTGAACAGAGGCGTTGTTGTCGTTTTTCGGCGCTTTCAAACGCGACTCGTGCAATGCGTTCAATTTCGCTTTCGGTGTAAACGAGGGTGTTAAAGCCTTGCCGCTGGCCGTTGTCGAGGGTGCGGAAGCCTCGCGGTTGTCCAAAGTAAATGCCGCCGGTTAGTTCGCGCACAATGAGAATGTCTAGCCCTTCTACGACTTCGGGTTTGAGCGTTGAAGCGTTAGCCAGTTCAGGAAAGAGTAGGGCGGGCCTTAAGTTGGCAAAGAGCTTGAGTTCGGAGCGTAAACCTAACAGGCCTTTTTCGGGACGAATGGCGATGTCCAGCGATTCCCATTTGGGGCCACCGACGGCGCCCAACAGGATGGCGTCGGCTTTTTTAGCCAGTTCCAAGGTGTCGGTGGGCAAGGGGTGTCCGGTGGCATCAATGGCGGCTCCGCCGACTAAAGCTTGTTGTAGGTGTACGTCTAAGTTAACGGATTTTTGTAGGGTTTCCAGTACTTTAACGGCTTCAGCGATAATTTCAGGGCCGATACCGTCGCCGGGTAAGATTGCGATAGTTTTAGCCATATTTTTTTCAGTGATCAGTTATCAGTTATCAGTTATCAGTTTTTCAGTTTTTCAGTTATCCGTTTTTTAGTGATCAGTTTATCAGTGAGCAGTTTATCAGTTATCAGTTCATTAGTGATCAGTTTTTATCACTGATCAGTGTTCAGTTTTTATCAATGCTCTGTGATCAGTTTTTATGGGTGTGTCCCACTTATCCTTTCAACGAAAGAGTTGTCTTGCCGCTCAATTGGTAAGCTTTCTTTGGAATTTATTAAGAAAAATTGATTTGGTAAGCTTTTGTTAATAGCTTACCATATACTAATGAAAAATGAAAAATGGCAATAGCGCAAAATAAAGCAGTAATAGAACCTAAGTTATTGATTTTTAGTTATGAAAAGCGGCCTTTCTGCCGAATTTTTCTGTCTTACGAAATTTTATAAAACATGGCGGTTTTTTAGGGCCATGTTGGCGAATTGATTCACTTTATTTTATTTCAGGCCCTTTTCCCTAAAAACTTATAAAAAGACTGGGACACAGCAGTTTTTAGACTCAACGTGGCCATAACTTGGATTTCCAGGGGCGTTGCCCCTGGCTTTATTAATCTCGCCCCGTTGGGGCTTGCTTGCTAGGGGCGCTGCCCCTGGCTTTATTAATCTCGCCCCGTTGGGGCTTGCCAGGGGCGCTGCCCCTGGCTTTATTAATCTCGCCCCGTTGGGGCTTGCTTGCTAGGGCGCTGCCCTTGGCTTTATTAATCTCGCCCCGTTGGGGCTTGCTTGCTAGGGCGCTGCCCCTGGCTTTATTAATATCGCCCCGTTGGGGCTTGCTAGTGTAACTACCTAGAATTTTGGTTTCTCAAAAAGTCCAATTTGTTCCCATCTTGAGTATATCAGTGATCATTGAACACTGATCACTGACAACTGATCACTGTTCACAAAATTTCTGGGGGGCTCAGGTAAATATCAGCCCCAACCGGTTTGTTAACTTCTCCTAATTTTTTGAATTGTACCTCGTGAGGTAGTTTGAGGTTGATATCGGCAAAAGCTTGCCTAATGGCTGTCGTTTCCACATCAAGCTCTTCAAGCGTTTCAATTTCGTTTTCAAGTGTGTCGTCTTCAAGATTTTCACAAGCCCAAATGGATTGTTCTAAAAAAATGGCGGCTTCTCCTCCTGACATGCGCTCGTGGATGATAACCAATTGTTCACGGATCGTTTCCCATTCGGCAACTGATAGGGTGGTTGTTTTGATAAAGGTGTCTCGACAGGCTTCGCTGAGTCCTTCGTTTGCCGATTCTAGTGCTAATAGGTGGGCTAATTCTAAATCTTGCTGGCTTAATTGGATATCGGCGGCTGTTGCTAGGCGTTGAAGTTCGTTTTCTGTTAAGTATCCTCGAGTGTTGCGCCAATCCATTTCTTCGGCATAAAACGATTGAATTAGTTTTGGAAAAGAGTCTTGTGTGACTGTTTCATAAGGTTCGGCCTTTCGTTGGTTTCTAATGGATACAATCAGTTTGAAAACGGAGGCTTCTTTTAGAAATATTTTTGGATGTTTGGGGGGTGCATCGAGATGTTCTGTGTGCTTGGCGTTGCTTGCCGTAAATAATTTTCCATATGTGTATTTCCAAAAAGTTTCTGCCCAAATGCCGAATGAGGGGTGTTCGTGTAAAACGACTGTTAGGCCGTCTTTGTCACTGACGAATCCTGCGAGAGTGCCACCAAGGATGGGGTGTAGTAAGAATTGGTATTGTTCAGAGCTTGGCGCGTTTGGCACTATGTAAGTGCCTAGTGGTTTGAATCCTTGACGGGTTATTTCGTTGAAGAGGGATTCAATGTGAACTGGGTTTGTCCATTCGGGTTCAGAGAGGCGAATTAATTCTATTCGCGCTGGGATTTCCATGCCTTCTATACCGCCATAGACCGAGTTTATTTGTGAGGCTTTTTTAATTCGCCGCAAGGCTCGCATGAAAACGAAAAAATAGAGGCCAAGTACTGCAAGGATTATAAGAAATATGATTCCGAGTATTTGTAAAAATAGTTGCATCTTTGTGTTATCTTGGTTATTTCGTCCTGGTTAAAGTTTCACTGCCATTGAGTTAAGCAACAAAACACCTACAAAAAGTATAATAATGAAGCGCGATAGAGGGCCATAACTTAATTTGAAAACCTCATTTTATGGCCCTCAAACAAGGTAGTCCAAAAACATGCCAAAAAATAGGTCAATAACAGGGCCCGCGTATCACTATTCTGACTCCTGCTAAACTCTTGCCAAACTAAAGTTTGGACTCCTGCCAAACTAAAGTTTGGACGACTGTTTGGATGAGTATAACTCAAATTGAGTTGGCAAAGAGCCAAGGCGTTTTTTGTTTGCGCCTATTTTCGTAGGCAATAATGTCGTTGGCTTTGAGTAAAGTCTGGCCTATGTCGTCTAAGCCATTGAGTAAGCGGTGTTTTCTGGAGGCATCTATGGAAAATGTAAAATATTTTCCGGTTGGGATGGTGAGGGTTTGTGTTTCTAAATCAATTGTGAGTCTGTAACCTGGGGTTGTTTCTACGGCTAAAAATAGAGTATCAACGGTTTCTTCCTTTAATACTATTGGTAATATTCCATTTTTAAAGCAGTTATTGTAAAAAATATCGGCGAAGCTGGGGGCGATAATGGCCCTAAAACCATGGTCAAGTAAGGCCCAAGGCGCATGTTCACGGCTGGAGCCACAGCCAAAATTGCGGCGTGCTAGTAGAATCTGGGCTCTTTGATAGCGGGGCTGATTGAGTACAAAGTCTGGATTTAAGGGGCGAGTTGTGCAGTCTTGCCCTGGTTCGCCATGATCTAAGTAGCGCCATTCGTCAAATAAATTAGGCCCAAAGCCGGTGCGGTGGATGGATTTTAAAAATTGTTTGGGAATGATGGCATCGGTATCGACGTTGGCACGATCTAGTGGTGCCACTAAACCCGTTAAAGTCGTAAATGCTTGCATAGTTTTTTCAGTAGTCAGTAATCAGTTATCAGTTATCAGAATGATTTATTTATCAGTTATCTGTGTTCTGTGATCAGTTTTTCAGTTATACGGAACGTATTTGAAAAAGGTGAAAATGAAATAAGGTTCATGCTTATGACCCAATTTATTAACAAATCTTCACAAACAATACCAATTCATCGTGCAGGTGCTGGAAAAAATGATTTACTTTTATGAGAGTTTTTTTTTATAATCTTTATTGTTATAAAGCGGCAGGTATCTGGTTCAGTACTCATCCTGGAGTACGGGCAAAACCGTCGACTTACAATCTATCAATTTGCGAGAGCCAAGCGAATTCAGATTGTATAAAGCGGCTATCTCCCATTTTCGATACGGAGTGGTAGATTCACCCTCTCTAACGGGAGCTATTGTTAACGTTTGTTAATATTCGTTAGGATTTGTTAGCATAAATGAATCGGAATTAGCAATCTGAATGATTTTCAGCTAAATATTAAATTTAAAAATTTCCTTTAGTCCCCAAATCCGTTGTACTTTCAGTCTATCAGTTATCATTTTCTTCAGTGATCAGTTTTCTTCAGTTATCAGTTTTTCGGCGCCCAGTATTTTTCAGCGCCCAGCATTTTTCAGTGTTCAGTGATTTATGATCACTGAACACTGATCACTGTTCACTGACGAAGACTCGGGCAAAACGGCGTTTGCCAACTTGGTAAACGTGGTTTGAGCTGGCTTTAATGGATAGGGCGCGATCAGTGACGCGCTCACCGTCGATTTTGACGGCACCTTGTTTGATCATGCGTATCGCTTCTGATGTGCTTGGCGTTAAACCGGCTTCTTTGAGTAAATTGGCTATCGGTATGTGGGTTGCTTCTGTCGTTAAAGTGATTTCTGGCATGTTGTCGGGCATTTTGTGTTGCTTGAAGCGGGCAACAAATTGTTCATGAGCCTGCCTCGCAGCGGCTTGGCTATGAAAACGTTCGACAATTTCTTGGGCAAATTCTATCTTAATATCGCGCGGGTTTGCGCCTTGTTCGACCGATTTTTTCCATTGTTGAATTTGCGCTGGCGTTTTGAAACTCAGTAAGTCGATGTAGCGCCACATCAATTCGTCAGATGTGGACATGAGTTTACCAAACATTTCGTCCGGGGCTTCGTCGATGCCAATATAATTTCCTAAGGATTTGGACATTTTTTGTACGCCGTCTAAGCCTTCCAAAATTGGCATGGTTAGCACGACTTGTGGTTTTTGTCCATAGTGTTTTTGTAATTCACGTCCGACTAACAGGTTAAATTTCTGATCTGTGCCGCCCAATTCGATGTCCGCTCGCAATTCTACCGAGTCGTATCCTTGTATTAATGGATATAGAAATTCATGGATGGCGATGGCTTGTCCATTTGTGTAGCGTTTGTGAAAATCGTCGCGTTCCAACATTCGCGCAACGGTGTGTTGGGCGGCTAGTTTTATTAAGCCGGTTGCGTCCATTTTGTTCATCCATTTGGAGTTGAAACAAATTTGGGTGGTGTTGGGATCGAGGATTTTATAAATTTGTTCTTGGTAAGTGCGGGCGTTTTCTAACACTTGTTCATGCGATAGCGGTTGACGGGTGACGTTTTTGCCGGTTGGATCGCCAATCATACCGGTAAAGTCGCCGATTAGAAAGAAAATTTTGTGCCCCAAGTTTTGGAATTGGCGTAGTTTATTGAGTAGTACCGTGTGGCCTAAATGTAAATCGGGGGCGGTTGGATCAAAACCGGCTTTGATGCGTAGCGGTTTGTCGCTTTCTAATTTTGTGCGTAATTCGTTTTCGAGTAGTATTTCGTGGGCACCTTGTTTGATTTGAGTTAATGCTTCTGTCATTGTTGCCATTTGCAGTCTCCATAGTTAGGGACTTCCAATGCGAATTGAGAATGAAAAATGAATTCCAGGCAAAAGTTTTTCTCCGAAAAACTTTTGCCTGGAAATGAAAAATGAACAAAGAGTGATAAAATCACTTATCAAGAAGATGTTTTTATAATTCATTGATTTTGTTATGATTCAATTCAACCCTTAATTCGCATTTCCAAAAAAATAATAGGCCGCCGCCGGTTGCATCCCATTCGATCCAGGGACTTGCCGCGGTTTTGTGCTGATGAAAATTGAAGAGTTGATTTCTAGTGGTCAAAAATAGGGACAAACGTGTTCAAAAGTGTTAAAAAAATACACCAAAAATCGCTTGAGATTCTGACAATAAATGCTAGAATCAT
>NBMI01000369.1 GCA_002085445.1 Candidatus Parabeggiatoa sp. nov. 2 | reverse complement strand
CCCTTGGGTGATAAACCATCTATCACCTTTAATTATATATAATTAAACTTAAACAGATTTTGAGGCTAATCTTATATTAATTATATATCAGTCTAAAGAGAAAAGAGAATACGACAAATAATTATTGTCTGTCAAGATTTCATTTTTTGACTGGCTTTAATTTTGTCGTTTTGGTGTTTAATGCTAACTGTTTATTTAATCGCGAGATATTCGCACTCGATGACTCGGCTTATTTTTTTGTCCACTGCCCTTTCATGTCGGTGCTACCCTTGCTACCATCGGCATAGCCCGCTTCGTAGGCCGACGTGACACGTTGCTCTTCGCGCTGTGGGTTTTGCAAATAGCCTCCCATCCATCCAACCAGATAGTCGCGATCTACCGACATTTTCTCTAATTCAGTGACAGTCTTGTAATAGGTTTGATCCATTGAAATACCTCTTAATAATAATGGTTAAATCATGCAGTTGTTGCTAACCGGCATCGGTACGAAAATAAAATAACACACGCCTAAACCCCCGCATAGAAGGGGACTTTCTTCGGTTTAACTCACCTCGATAGACTGTGTTTGGGTTTTAAGGATCAGTTTTTGCACACAATTTTTACCTCAAAAGTGATTTTTTGGTCGATCCTAAGCATCGCATTTAAGGTTTTCATAATATACTATTGACGCGAAATTTCCAAACACGATTTGCTTGTCAGATTGAAAACCTTGGGGTTGAACATAAAACGTTGGCTGGAAGGCGTAGCAATCTGCGTGCGTTTTATCGGGTGGGTTACTACAATTATAAATGACGAGCTTGGGCCATTTTTTCAAAATCAAATACAATGATGTGGTCAAAAAATAAAATAAATATTATAATATTCTAAAGTCTTGACATTAGGCGGCTTATGGCCTTTAATATTATGACATCGTACTTTGTTTAGTTATTAAATCAAGTAAAACAACAATGAAAACTTTCCAAAAATTAATTGCCGACGGCCTAAAAACCGTCCCAGAAGTTTTTCCGTGGGATTTACAAGAACTTATGGAAGCAGAATCATCATTATTGCTGCTTGACATACGTGAGCCTTATGAGTTTGATACGCTACATATCAAAGGCTCTATGAATGTGCCGCGTGGCATTTTAGAATCGGCTTGTGACTATGGTTATGATGAGACAGTGCCTGAGCTAGCCAAGACGCGGGATAAAGACATCATTGTGATTTGCCGCTCTGGTAATCGCAGTGTTTTGGCGGCTCAAACGATGCAATTAATGGGTTATCAATCAGCGAAGTCATTAAAAACCGGGGTGAAAGGTTGGAATGAATATGAACTTTTGCGCGGCTACTAAGGCATCGCGAGCGATACCTGCTCCCATTTTAAAACCCCGCACTCGGAATAAGTTTTTGCTTTAAAAAACTTATTCCGAGTGGTCTTATGCTTTCGTTATGAAAATCTCGCTGTTTGGGTACCAAAGTTGATCCCGTTTTTGTTCATTATGTAAGTATTTGAATTACATAATATTAAATCCTAAATCCTAAATCCTAAATCGGTGGGGCATAGAGAGCTAATCATTTTCACCACCCCAGTCTTACGCCAACCCCGTTTCATACATCAACTGGGTTTCTCGCCGCCGCTGCAATTCTTCCCCAATTGCGGCCCCTTGAAATCCATCTGCTATCACCGCGGCAACGTCCACTTGACGAGCCGTTTCAAAAGCACGGCGAAACCTATCGGCCTGAGGATAAGGCAACTCGGCAAAGCCGCTACGTCCACGGGAGTCGGCCTCACAAGCGAGTAAAAATTGTTCAAATCGCTGAGGACGGCGAAAAGCATCTAAGCTTTGTAAGGTTTCTAGCACCGTTTCGGGCGACAATTCAGCAACACGGTGGCAATGGGTATGATAACGTGCGACTAATACGGCTAAATCATGATATTGGTTGGGCACACGGTAGCGTTGACATAACGTTTCTACGAGTTCAACGCTGCGCTCTTCATGATCGACATGTTTGGGCCATTGTTCGGGTGGCGTTGTTCCTTTGCCTAAATCATGGGTTAGCACCGCAAATAGTACTTGTGTATCGCTCGTCTTATGTCGCGCTTGTTGCAAACAGAGCATAACATGCACTCCCGTATCAATTTCGGGGTGATGCTCGGCCGATTGCGGGACACCAAAAAGACGGTCAATTTCAGGGAAAACCCGCGCTAATGCGCCACAACTCCGCAACACTTCAAAGAATTTCTGAGGTTGGGCTTCGCCCAAGGCTCGCACCATTTCCTGCCACACTCGCTCCGCCACTAACGCATCCACTTCGCCATTATCGACCATTTCAATCATCAAAGCCAATGTTTCGTCAGCGACGCGAAAACCAAACCGGGCGGCAAACCGCGCCACGCGCAAAATTCGCACCGGATCCTCAACAAAGGCGGGTGAGACATGCCGCAAAATACCCGCTCGCAAATCCGCTAAACCATTAAACGGGTCAATCAATTGGCCGTCGTTATTGAGAGCCATTGCGTTAATGGTTAAATCGCGTCGCCGTAAGTCATCCTCTAAGGTGACATCGGGCGCGACGTAGACGCTAAAGCCGGTATAACCGGGCTTGGTTTTACGCTCGGTGCGAGCCAGCGCGTATTCTTCATGCGTGGTGGGGTGCAAAAAGACGGGAAAATCGCGCCCGACTTGGGTGTAGCCGAGCGATAAAAGCATTTTTTGCGTTGCGCCAACGACCACCCAATCTTTATCTTTGCTGGGATGCCCCAACTGTTTGTCACGGACGAAGCCGCCGACTTGGTAATTTTTAATTTGTAGTTTGTAGGGCGCCTTAGCATAATCCACCCCCATACGCATCAACTTAAGCAATCCTAATATAAACAACATAAGCGCTTTTTGCAAAATTAGCTCCTTGTAAAATTATCATAAGCTAATAATTAACTCTAAAAACGTTGTAGGGGGCCGGCAATGTTGTTGCCGGCCCCATCGTCGTATTTTGGGGCCGGCAAGAAAAACACCATTCTACATGTATGGATTTATTCGTTACGATATAGTACACAAAAATATTGATAACGAGTTACATGTTAATACGACATGTATATTGCACGATCAATGTTTACTTGGGGTGGTTAGCCTTCCACATCAAAAAAACGGGCTCAAGTTCTAAGTAACTTGAGAACTCAAGTGCTTAAGTAACCATAAGCTAACCATAAGCACCGCATCAATGCCATTAAGTTAAGATTTTTAATTCGCATTTCAAGGCTTATCTACCAGCCTGATACCGAAACGTCGAATACAACTCTCTCGGGGTAGAAACGACGAAATACTTAGGCATAATGGATTCTACCGCGTGCGGGGTAATGCCCAACTGTGCCAGATGATTGTTGCCAGCACAAACGCTATCCATTTTTGACGAATTATAATTATCTCGTGAATAGGGCTTACCTGGCACCCATTCCATCACACGCGCCGCCACTTTGGAACTTTTATCCCCCAAAGGAACGACGTAGCGTTTCACCCCCATCAATTTGGCCGTATAAGCCACCAATTCTTGCAGCGTATAAACCTTGGGGCCACATAAATTATAGCGTTGCCCAGAATGTTGAGGATTATCAATCGTTTGCACCATCGCCTCAACCACATCATTAATCCACACGGGGGCAAACTTAGCATGTCCAGAAGGCAACATAAACAACGGCGACGGAACGCGCAGCAACGCCGCAAAACGATTGAAAAAGGAATCGTCCTCGCCAAAAATTACCGAGGGCCTGAAACTGGTGACATGTAAACCTTCCGCGGCATGGACGAAATCCTCCGCTTCGCCCTTGGTACGCAAATAATGACTGGTTTCTTGTTTGGCATCAGCGTTTAAGGCACTTATATGCAATAACCGCTTGATATTATTTTCTCTACAAGCGGCAATCACCTTTTTAGGCAATTCGACATGGGCTTTGCTAAAGCCAGCACCGTCACTGCCGGTTTCATTGAGAATACCAACCAAATTAATTACCGCCTCGCAACCGGCTAATTGCACATTCAATTGTTCCTGATCGTAAACATCAGTCGATACCAATTCCAAGGTAGGCAATACCAGCAATTCACGATGTTTTTCACGCTGCCGCGTCAACGCCCTCACTTGCCAGCCCATCTGAAACAAACGATTAGCGAGATGCTTTCCAACAAATCCAGTACCGCCTAATAAACAAATTTTACGCATATTTTTCTCCGAAGAAAATGCAAAATGTGAAGAGAATGAAAAATGAAAAAGGCTTGTGGTGTACTTATCAATGCGAATTAAGGGTGCCAATTGAATCATAAAAAATCAATGACTTATAAAAACGTCTTTCAGATAAGTGATTTTATAAGGTTTCTCAAGGTTTCTCAAGATTTCTCAAGCTTTCTCCGATCAAAGAAACCGAAATCGAAACGAATGTTCATTTTTCATTTTTCATTAATCGCGAGATATTCGCATTTATCAAGCCTTTGAATTGACTTTCAACCCTTCGATTCGGTTTTTCATCCCTTTCAAAAATCCGTTGACTCCCCAAGTACTCTCACTCGATTACCAATTACCAATTACCAATTACCAATTAAAAATTACAAATTACCAATATTAATCATGACATTTGTAAATAGCACGAGCCATTGTCGCGGCGAGGGCTATCAACCCAAAAGCGAGCGGCCACATCAAATCCAACATCACCCCGCCGGCATTCGGTTCGTTGATATTCCTAATAGAAGTATATGTAACATCGCCCAAGTAAAAGGCAAACAATCCTGCCAGCGCAAACCACCACGGCCGACTGAGTAGTCCACCGACTAATATCGAAGCAATTGCCACTGTCATAGCCAACAAAATGGAATCAAAAATGATATAAGCCATCGTGATGACGAAGGCCATCGTGCTAAGTTCTTGAAAACCCTTAGCATTAATCCAAAGCGCAAGACTCAATGCGCCCAACAATACAAGGGTAGTGGCAATCCAACCCCATAGCGGAATGTTGACGTTTAAATTGTTTTTGAAAGTGATTAAACCCATGATCGCAAACGGGGTGAGCATCAAAAAGCCAACATCGGCGTACCAAGGAAAAGGAGCATCTACCCCGTTATTCAGGAGTGGATAGAATCCTTCCAATATCGCGCCGACACTCCAAAACAATAGCCCCAGACTTAAAAATCCCCATGCAGTACTGGTTTTATCAACGGGTTCAAACACCTTCATTGCGCGATAGCACAAAAAAGCGGCCCCCATTGAGGTGACAATTTGGATGAAACTGAAATAATGCGTATAAAATACCGCTTGTTCGGTGTTGACAGTGAAAGCCCACAACCCGATAGCGAGCGCAGACAAAATAATCCATAAGACTATAACTAAAATAGAATCTTTAGACATCTTCAATTGGCCTTTTAAGGCAAAAGTTTTTTATGAGAAAAACTTTTGCCTGGAAATGAAAATGAAAATAAACCCAGGCTCAATAATAAACTGGGTTTATAACGTTTTTTTGCCGGACTAAGTTAAAAAGTTATGAATAACCCCGACATCTTGGGGTGACAAGGCCGACAACGCGCTTTCAAAGCAACGCTTTTGCAAGGCTGGCGTACCCACTTGTTGGGTTGTTTCTCGCATCATCTGAGCCCAGACTCGATAAGGAGAGGTACCATAAATGGGATCGGGTTCCTTGCCTTTTTCCCAATCCAGCCATTGGCGACGGATATTTTGCCAAAGTTTATCCGTATAGGCTTGTGCGATATGCGCTCCCATTAGTGTTTTTATCGATTCGGTTAAGTTATCTTGAAATTGCTGCACCAATACACCGACGGATTTGGCATAACTGGTAGTCACTAAACCATGACACGTCAGATACCAAAAACCGTTGAAGAATTCTTCTTCGGATAACTCTTCCGTCATGATCTCCATTAATGGACTGCCCGAACCTATTCTAGCCAATAGAGTCAAGCCCGCCACACTAAACGGTGAATTTTTAAGCGGTTTTAATTTCACACGGGTAACAAAAATATTTTTTAGCATGGGGCAAGTATCGACGATGGATAGTGACTTCGAAGTGATTAAGTCCTCTACCATGTGTGAATAATGCGCCAAAGGATTGTTAGGGACAAGTTGGGGCGAGAGTTCTAACTCGCCCTCACTCTCCCAAGCAATGGCTTTAAGTGCTTGTGCATCTTTCATATTGACGTAATGCACACTAACAATCATGCCTTGCTTAAACCAGAAACTTGATCTCCATGATGACAAATTAAACTTTAGAATCTACCAAAATTTCCCCCAAAATTCTAATTAACCTATCCTAATGGACGAGTGTTAATTGGTAGTTTGTAATTTGTAATTGGTAATTTGTAATTGGCAATAAGCTATTAACAATCAACTCATTGCCCATTTTAGGGAATTGAGAGAGGCCCGTAGCGCGGCCAAAAGCGTGGAGATGAAATTTCGTTCATCCCACTACAAAAACAAAAATGTTCCCTCACATATCCCAATGCCATTAGTATAAGCAAGTTGCTCAAGCCATAAGCTGAGAGAGCTAAACCCTAACGGGTTATAACTGTTCCGTTTTGGAATCGATGCCTTGGCAAAAGCCAAGGCTTTTGAAGTTTTGTAGTAGTCGCAAAAGCTACTCACTAGCCGCTCTTTATGTTAAAAGACTTTTGTTTATACACATATCTTTACCCCTAAATACTCTTATTATTTTTAACGAGATAGACTTTGCTGATTTTTAACACAGTCCTTGCATCCCCAGACGTAAGGCAATGCCATTAAGTTAAGCTTTTGGGTGAGGGCAATCATAAAGGATTGCCCCTACATTACATAACGGTTTGTAGGGCAACCACAAGGGATTGCCCCTACACTTAATGGCATTGAGACGTAAGGGGACTTGCCGCGGTTTGTTTTATTCCCCGCATCGAAGGGTTAGGGGTGTGTCAAAACTCCAAATCAAGGGCCGTGTGCAGTATAAAAACGGCATCTATTGAGGCGGGTGACGGCCCTCAAATCCTGCCTCCCTAGCATCACCTGTGTGGAAGCGTCGTGTGTGCCACTCTTGGCATCGTCATTCCAAAAAGCATTTTATGTGAGTTTGGAAGTTGTGGGCATCGATTGTAGGGGGTAATTGGCACTCATAAAGTCACTTTTTTTGTAAAAATGAAATTTATTATTAGCGCCTGCTTGAGTTTGGGTGATTTTGCACGCAATTTTTTGATGTAAAGCTAAAAATATAAATGGCATAGTACCACTACCTACCAGTCTATTGAACTGGATGATTATTCAGAATCAGAGACGATAGCAAAAAATACGCAATATTCCAGATAATATTTAGATCAATTTTTGGAGGGTATCCGTGCCAATGGATACCAAACGTCTGACATTTTTTTTGTGTACTGTTAACATATAAGTGACTGTTTAATAAGCGTTAAATTAAAAATTTTCACTAAATAGCCCCTATTTGGTGATCTAAACTATTAGTCGTTATAATATAAAACCATACTTTTATAAAGGTTAAAACCAAAACACGCGGCTAGAAAGAAGGCCGTTCACGGCTTATGTTAGCCTTATTTTATTATAAATAACGTATTGAATGTATTATTTAAAATATTTAGTCGTTTTAATAATATAAATAAGGCGATTGTTAGAAAATTTACGGGGGTTATATATTTTCAGTCTTATAATTTTATAATTGCTAAGTTACTGTTTTATATAAAATTTCGTTAATAATTATGTATAAGCAATCCATTTTATTCTCGTTTCATTTTTTTTACCAGACACCCACACCCGCTGGGGTGGTGAAAATATCGCCGAGTGGTAGCCAAAGTGATCTCGCTCCGCTCGGTAACGAAGTTTGATCCCGTTTTTGTGCCATTAGCTATGTAACTTTTTGACATAAGCAAATGTTTTAATCCGTTCATCCAAAATCCGTTCATCCAAAATCCTTCTCAAAGTGGGCCATAGAAGGCCATTTTCACCACCCCATTCTCGGAATCCGTTTTTCATGAAAAACTTTTGCCGAGGAGAGAAACCCACCACAATCCCCCGCTTGGCGAATTGAGGGCCACAATTAATATAAATCAATGAAATAAAACGCTTTTTATGATTGCCGGGGGGGGGTAGGGGGGGGGACGCTCCCACACCATTAATGCCTAGTACTCTGTCAATGTTCTATTGACGGGTAACAGGAGTCACTGCCAAACCTCCTGCCAAACGACGACTGCCAAACTAAAGTTTGGACTCCTGAAATGTCTGTTAATAAAATTTTCCCCTTGACATATTATGACAAAAACCCAATTCTTTACTAATAATTTCCTCATTTAGGAGTCAATCAAATGAATTTTTTTAGAAAATTGTTTACGGCACTTCGGGGCACTGCTACCGAAGCCGGTGAAGCCATTATTGATACACAAGCCATGCGGATTCTGGAGCAAGAAATGCGTGATGCCAAAAAACATCTCGATGAGGCAAAAGAAAATCTTGCCAAAGTGATAGCCGAACAAATGGGCGTTGAGCGTGAAATCAAACGCCTTACCAAATCCATTGAGGAATATGAAGGCTATGCCATACAGGCGCTAGATAAAGGCGACAACAAGTTGGCGGAGGAAATTGCCGAGAAAATCGCTGATCTCGAAAATGAACTGAATGCCCAACAAAGTGTGCTTGAGAGCTATAACAGCAGCATCAGTACCTTAAAGCAACACATCAGGGAAACGGAACGCAATATCAAATCAATGGAACGCGAAATCAGCGTCGTAAAAACGACTGAAAGTGTGCAAAAAGCCAACGAGGCAGCAGCCACGAAATTTTCAGGCTCCAATTCAGCACTACACACTGCCAGCGACTCGCTAGAACGCATTAAGAAGAAACAACAACAAAAAACTGACCAAATGAAGGCAGCGAGAGAATTGCTGCAACAAGAATCGGGCGGCGATTTGCATGCTAAGTTGCGAGATGCAGGGATTGTGCAGGATAAAGTTTCTAGTAATTCTGTGCTAGAACGCATTAAAGCGAAGCGGGCAGACAAGAATTGATATTCGCTTTTGGTGTGTTTCGAAGCGGGGAGGATATCTATAGATGTCCAGAAAAATCCACTGACAAACTGAAGATTCATGCCATGACTCCAATCCCCAAACTATTTATCTGAAAAACTCTAGACAGAACGTACTTCTTTGCCCATGAAAATGAAAATGCGAACGAGTGATTAACTAGGAGTCCAAGATTCTCAATGATGTCCAAGATAAATCTTGGACTCCTGCCAAAATTTTCATTCGTATCTATGGACTTTCAGAAAATTAGCAGTCCAATATTCTCAATGACGTCCAAGATAAATCTTGGACATAAATCTTGGACTCCAAAATACTCGGCCTTTATTTAAAATTATTTAATAATATCAAATATTGACGTTAATTAGTGCGTAAGTCCTAATATTAATGTAATGCAACAAAGTAGAACAAAAGGATGCCAAATTTATCTGAAAAACGCTATACAGAACGTACTTCTTTGCCCATGAAAATGAAAATGCGAACGAGTGATTAACTAGGAGTCCAATAAATCTTGGACTCCAAAATACTCGGCCTTTATTTAAAATTATTTAATAATATCAAATATTGACGTTAATTAGTGCGTAAGTCCTAATATTAATGTAATGCAAAAAGTAGAACTAAAGGATGCCAATAGAAATGACAACTTTAAACTTTCAAAAAGTGAGATGAAAATTTTTCCAACCTTCAAAGAGTTTATCAACGATATGTTAATAATAATAACTGTAATACTTGTTTTACTGGGTGGATTATGGTTTTACATGATTCGTATGCCTAATGTCGCCTTTCAAGGCGAGCCGCCCCCACTCAACCCCGTTGAGAGAGAACTCTTTGATAATCTGAAATCCCATGTCGCTTTTCTTGCCAGTGATTTACGAGGTAGAAATCAGAACGACAACAATAGCCTTACGCCCTCAAAAAATTATATCATTGACCAATTTCGCGCTTATGGCTATCAAGTGTCTCTCCAAGAGTATCAAGCCTTTGTTGAAATGTACTCACATCTTGGCGCAAAACTGCTTGCACAGTATAAAAACTTAGACGAGACTTATGCCAATATTGAAGTTGAATTATTAGGAAAAGACAAGCCAGAAGAAATCATTATCGTGGGAGCGCATTATGACTCGGTAGCGGGTTCGCCAGGGGCAAATGATAATGCCTCTGGCGTGGCGGGTGTTTTAGAAATTGCCCGTTTGCTTCACGAACAAAAGTTGTCACGGACAGTAAGATTTGTTGCCTTTGTCAATGAAGAACCGCCCTTTTTTCAAACCGAAGCCATGGGCAGTTTTGTTTACGCCAAGCGTTCCGCCACAAAGGCCGAAAATATTGTCGGCATGATTGCACTGGAAACGATTGGCTATTTTCGTGACGAGCCAGGTAGTCAACAATATCCGCCCCCGTTTAGCTTTTTTTATCCTGACAAGGGCAATTTTATTGGATTCGTGGGGAATTTATGGTCACGGCGACTTTTGCGACAAGCTATTGATATTTTTAGAAAAATTTCAAAAATACCGTCTGAAGGGGCCGCGGTGCCGGCCTTTATACCCGGCGTCAGTTGGTCTGATCACGGGTCATTCTGGAAAAATGATTATCCCGCCATTATGATTACAGATACGGCCCCTTACCGATATCCTTATTATCACACAGCACAAGATACGCCCGATCAAATTGACTATAAAAAAATGACTCGTGTTGTCATGGGAGTGCAAAAAGTGGTTGAAGTTTTGGCTAACAAGTTATAGTTCATTCCAACAGACTTTCAGAAAAAGGAATGAGCTTGTAGGGTTCCTTAGCCACTGATGGCCTAATTGTAGTTGACGGAGTTTGAGTTTGTAGTAGGCGATTCATCCAATGCCACGTAGCCACCCTTCGCTACGCGAACCGAAGCTCAACGCAGTTAAACCCACCTTTGGTGCGTCAATTGTGGGCCATATCGCATAATGGCTCAAGGGATTTCAACTCATGGCCCTAATTGTAGTTGACGGAGTTTGAGTTTGTAGTAGGCGATTCATCCAATGCCACGTAGCCACCCTTCGCTACGCGAACCGAAGCTCAACGCAGTTAAACCCACCTAAGTACCGAAGCACAAATTTTCAGGTATTTTGTAGGGGGTCGGCAATGCTTTGCCCACCACTATGCCAAAAGGCAGGCAACCAAAAAAACGTTGGGAGGCGACCAAAATTTCAGAATACCTGAAAATTTATGGATCAGTGATGTTTAGACATTTGTAAGGATAATAACATGAGATTAATTTTGAAAGTCATCGCCTCGATGCTGGCTGCTCTTATTTTTAGCGGCCATTTGACTTATGGATTTGCTCAAACACCCATTATTCCCGTGAAAGGCTCAGCTTGGCGGCTGGCTATCGCCGATGTAACTGGTGATGGAAAAAAGGAATTGATTTACGGGACTTTTGATGGAGCAGTGAGATGTCAAGACTTGGCAACCGGCAAACTGATTTGGGAAGTCTCGACTCACTCTTTTCCTTTCAGTGTTAAGGCGCGAGATGTTGACTATGATGGCAAGGCAGAAGTTTTTGCCGCGGCAGCCGACGGTGGCTTGTACGCTATCGCGCCTGAAGGCAAACCTCTGTGGACTTTTCGCTCCAAATTGCCGCTTTATGATGTAGATGTTGGGGATATTGAAGGGGGTGCCACTTTAGAAATCGCGGCAGGTGGCATAGACGGACAAGTCTATGTGCTTTCCAGCAGCGGTGAACTCATTGCTCAAGCCAAAGTCTCAAGATTCGTCCACCGCCTTGCGGTTGAGGATTTGGACAGTGATGGTGTCGATGAAATTTTTGTAGTTGATGTCCGCGTTTTTGCACAAGTCCTGAAACTGAATGAAGGGCAATTAGGAACATGGAAAGGCGTACCTTATCCCAATACATTAGAAACGTGGAAAGGCATACCTTATCCAACTCTACCTATTCACTTACAAGAATTATGGCATACCAGAATGACGGTGCCAGAAAAATACGTCAATTGGGAGAATCCACGAGGAAATTTCTTTGCCTATTCAATAGACATTGAAGATTTGGAAGGCGATGGATCACCAGAAATTGTCGTCGGTGATACTTTTTTTAATAAACAGTCAGTCATGGCAATGTCTGCCAATGGCAAATCACTCTGGGTTTCTGAAAAACAGCCTTTCTTTAAATTCATTGGAGAAACTTATACAGAATTTTACAGTACCGCTTTTGTTCAGATTGCCGAAATTGATTCAAAATCCCCGGGCAAAGAAATTGTAACTGTTGCCGGGGGTATGGTAAAACTGCTAGACAGTCGTGGGCAAGTTTTACAAGAAGCCAACGCCAAGATTGGTTTTACTGATATCGTTATAGATGGCAAAACCGCCTATTTAGGTTCTTCTCCGAATGGAGACAACACCGTCTATCGAATAGACATGAGCAAGGATTGGGTAACACAAGTCAAGCAACTGGAAAGACAAGGAAAAGCCCGCCAAATCGGGGAAAATATGGCAAAAATCCGAGAACAAGTCATGGCTTATCAAGGGACGACACCTAAAAACAGTCGAGTTTATGACATCCGATTTGAAACCACGAAACTTAAGCCAAATGAACAAGCCTCTCAACATTTTTCAAAACAGATCAAATGGTTTTATGAACAATTTCCCTATAAAAATCTAAGGGCCGTTTTTGCAATGAAAGTCATTGAAAAAACGCCACCTTGGATGAAAACGGGCAACCGTGGTCAAAAAGACGTTGGAATGTGGATGCCATTAACGGAACCATGACGGTGGCGGAAATTGTTGAAGCGGCACGGTGGGTAGAGGCACATAAAATACCGACGGTTTTTTTCATCGCTCATAGTTGCATGCCGTTTATAACCCTCCAAACAGCAGAGAAAATCTTACAAGTAGCACCCAATTATAGTGTCGGCTTTTGGAGTGGGGAAGATGAATGTCTTAAACGTCTCTCACGCTACTTTAAGCACTACTTCGGGCCGCTTGCCGATATTTGTGTTAAGTACGGTTATAAAAAGTGTACAACACTCAACAAAAATGTTTGGTGGATGTCTGCGCCGGCAATCAAGCCAGTCTATGATGAATTGTTCGCGGGTGAGCGGCGTAAAGTACTTGTGGCTGCGACGGAAGATTCCAATTCACGCACCCCGGAAATTAATCTATTGGCGCGTAGTGGTTTGTGGTTAGCCGAACTCATCGATCAGTTTCAGGTTTCTCTTATCTCTGATCTTTTTTCATTTTCTCGATTTCACCAGTGGGAGTATCCTAAAGATGGGCATCCTTATTTGCGTCTCTTGGTGGCGCATACGCTCTTAGGCGGTACTGAATTTAGCACAAGAATTATGGAGATTCGCCACACGGATGATTCATTGACTTTTTCCAATATTGGCCGCGAATCAACAGAGATTTTTTATCATATGCTTGGCAAAGGACTGGTTTTTTCCCCAACAACAAGTCAAGGGATTTTCTCCCATTGGTATTGCCGTACACACACCCCCAAAAAAATGGCTCCAAGACGGTTTCAATGGACACGCGCCTTGGAAATGGCGTGATGATCCAGAACTTCATAATGCCATCATTCCACATAACGGTTGTTTATGGGGGAATACAGAAACTCCAGAACATGCGTTACAGAAAGTTCTGCTAGGTAAAAAGCGGCAATTTGGTTATCATATTCCAGCAACGCCGATTCATTTATGTTAACAAAAGTTAACAATAGCACTCCTGAGAGTGGGTGAATCTACCAAAGGCTACCGAAAATTATCGAGAGCCGCTTTATACAATCTGAA
>NBMI01000368.1 GCA_002085445.1 Candidatus Parabeggiatoa sp. nov. 2 | reverse complement strand
ATCAAATAACTTCGCGTGGTAGCAAAGATAGTAAAGATGCCAGCGCGGGAATGGCCCACAAAGGCTTGGCATTTCAACCACATGCCAATCAGGAAAGTCGCGTGATTGATGAGCAGTTGTTTTGAAAAGCGTGCCTACAGGGATTCGTTATAAAAAGCGTGCCTACAAGGATTCGTTATAATAATAACTACAAGGATTCGTTATAATAAAGGATTAAAAAAAACAGCTAACTACAGGGATTCGTTATAATAAAGGATTAAAAAAAACAGCTAACTACAGGGATTCGTTATAATAAAGGATTAAAAAAACAGCTAACTACAAGGATTCTATCTAAAAAGGGATTAAAAGCGTGTTTACAAGGATTGTATCTAAAAAGGGATTAAAAGCGTGTTTACAAGGATTGTATCTAAAAAGGGATAACAAATTCAGGGTGGATTCCAACGCGCCAGCGTTGCAATCAAAATCCTTTCTTATATACAATCCTTGTAATTATTACGCGTGCCTACAAGGATTAGGCTTGATCTGCTCACTTTTTGCTATATTATTAATATAAATAAGTCGCTAAAGCGACTACTACAAACAGTCGCTAAAGCGACTACTACAAACGGGATCACTGATTGGAGGAAATATGGAATTTGAACGAATAGTTGTATTTGGCGATTTTCATGGTGATTTGGATACCATGTTAGCCAGTCTGTCAGATAAAGGATTGGTTCGCTATGATAGCAGTGGATTAGAGGGCATTATCGAACAGATAAAGGCCGGTTTGAATGAGTCCTTTGTGCCGTCGCTTGAAGCGCTGGTGATTCCCGCGGCGCAACCGATTCGGGTGGTTTTTCTGGGTGATTTCTTGGATCGTTACCATTTTGGTTACCATATGATCCAGTTTTTGGATAAGATTCGATGGGAAAATTTTGGTATTTATCCCATATTCCTGATTAGTAATCACGATCTTCTAAATTTCCATTTTTTTATCAATCCGTTTGAAATGCAGGAACTCTATCAGGGTTGCGGTCATTCGAGAAGCGATACGCTGTCGTATGTCAACGGGATGGGTATCGACAAGAGCCTAGAAAGTTTTAAGGCGCTTCACCGTGATGAGATAGTTAATAGGCAGCTACGGTTTTACGAAACCGGCACGCTTGATTATCAAGAAGCGTGTTACACTTTGCGGTATCAATATCCATGCGATCTCTCTGCTCTCGCCCAATTTCGCCGCTGTGACAACTACACTGTTTACTACAAGAAGCTTGTTGCCGAATTGGGGTTGGAGTTGGAAAAACGCTTGGAAACCGAGACTATCAAGTGGCCGGGTGAATTGGCCCGCTATTTGTTCAATTTGCTTGGAGAAATGACGGCCGAAAAAGAGCTAAGAAACTGGTGGGATATTTCTCATTTGCATAATGATTGGGGCGAGCATTGTAACTGGAAGTTGTTTGATGTCAGCCTCTTTATCAACAAGGTGGCGGAAGACAACATGGAAATCCTTCCCATAGACTGGCGAGTGATTTCATTAGTTTGGCGGCATCACTATGGCAACTTCTTTCGCCGTTTGCGGTTATTCCATAGCGAAGGTGCCACTCTGTTTGTTCATGGTGGTATTTCGCCACTGGCTATGGTGGATCCGTTAGCGTTTGGCAATATATATGATCCTCGTCAGGAGGAAAAAACATTTAAGCGACTGCGCTCCGAATTTAGGTATGATTTTAGTCTTGAAAAACTCCTCAATCGCAGCAATCGGCTGGTGGCTCAGATGGTGGAAAATGCGCTCAATGATTACAGCTTCCGGCAAATGAACGGTACCGAGGTCGTGGATCAGATGGGCTACTGGCGTGGTATGGCGAAGGGTTACCCGACGTTTGGTGGCCCAATATGGAGTGACTTTGAATATCTTCAGCAGAATGTTGCACAACATGAAAGGCTTCGGACGTTGTACCGAACTTTCAAAGAGGCCACCGGAATAGAAAGAATCATTTGCGGCCATTCTTACTTTCAACGCTCGGACAAGCCGGAACTCCGTTTTCTAATGATTAGCGAACTCCAAGAAGTCGGGCTTGATTATCTCTGTGTTGATAACGCCTGCTCCAGAGGATACCGTCACGAACAACCGGTATTGAATGGTATTGAGATTGATCGGGAAGGCAAGATTCCTGACATAGGAGAGGTTTGTACCTCGCGTTGGTAGCCAAGATCGATACGGATGAAAACGGCTCTGTGTAACTCTGTGCCACTCAGTGCTCTCTGTGTTAAAAAATGACGAGTGCTAAGTCCTAAAAGCGTCACTTATGTGTGCAGTATAGATATAATTCTTGTAGTTATTGACGGATTCAACCCTACTGATATGAACTGTTTGATTAACTTTCTCGCTTGTGTACTTTAAAGCGAGACAACCCATTAGTTTGAGTAAACCATGGACACTAACGCCGTTGTTATTGAACCGCCTGAATCTGCCACCGCCAGTGTGATTTGGTTGCATGGTTTAGGTGCTGATGGGCATGATTTTGAACCTATCGTGCCCCAATTGCCGAAAAATATTACCCGCCACACGCGCTTTATTTTTCCTCACGCGCCCCAGCGTCCCATTACCATTAATGGCGGTATGGTTATGCGCGGCTGGTATGACGTTTTTCCGATGGATTTTATTGCACAACCAGATGCCCAAGAATTATTAGCTATTCGGCAAGATGCCCAAGGCATATATGACTCTGATAAAATCCTTTGTCGCTATATGGCCGAAGAACTTGAACGCGGTATTTCTGCACAACGCCTTGTTTTAGCTGGATTTTCTCAAGGCGGCGCGATTGCTTTACATACGGGCTTGCGCTATCCGCTCACACTCGCTGGCATTATGGCGTTGTCCACTTATTTGCCGTTAGCCGACACTGTGGAAAGCGAAATCCACGCGGCTAATCGTCAAGCTCCCATTTTTATGGCACATGGGCAATTTGATCAGCAGATTTTATTTCAATTCGCACAGCACAGTCGTGCTTACCTAGAAAAACTCGGCTACAATGTGCAGTGGCATAGTTATAATATGCAGCACAACGTGAGTCCTGAAGAAGTTGTTGATATTGGCAACTGGTTGAGTGCGTGATACGCACCAAAGGGGCTTGCCAGGGGCGTTGCCCCTGGCTGTATTAATGTCGCCCCTTTGGGGCTAATCATTAATCATTAATCATTAATCATTAATCATTAATCATTAATCATTAATCCGCCCCGTTGGGGCTCATTTCAAAGAGAATTTCTATGGACATTAAAAAACCCATCCGCAAAGCCGTTTTTCCAGTGGCGGGCTTAGGCACACGCTTCTTGCCCGCTACCAAAGCCAGTCCCAAGGAAATGTTACCTATTGTGGACAAGCCTTTAATTCAATATGCTGCTGAAGAAGCCATTGCTGCCGGTATCTCGCAACTGATTTTTGTCACCAGCAGCAGTAAACGTGCTATCGAAGACCACTTTGATAAAAATCAAGAACTTGAGGACGAATTAGAGCGTCGCGGCAAATATGATTTGCTGGAAATAGCAAAACATATCGTGCCCGACGGCGTATCGTGTGTTTATATTCGCCAACCGGAAGCATTAGGGCTAGGACATGCCGTGCTGTGTGCAAAACCGGTGGTGGGTGATGAGCCGTTTGCCGTGATTTTGGCTGACGATTTGATTGATGGACAACAGCAGCCTTGTTTGAAGCAAATGGTCAATATTTTTGAAAAACAACAGTGTAGCGTGATTGCGGTTGAAGAGGTTTCAGAAGCCGAAACCGACAAATACGGTATTATCAAGCCAGAAGCCCTGTATGAAGGCGTGTTAAAAATCAAGAACATTGTGGAGAAACCCGCACCCGATAAAGCCCCTTCCCCGCTGGCGGTTGTGGGGCGTTATCTGCTCACGCCAGCGATTTTCAATCATCTCGAAAAAATCGAAAAAGGAGCCGGCGGCGAAATTCAACTCACCGATGCCATTGCCCAGCTATTAAAAGAAGAACAAGTGTTAGGCTGTCAATTCAAAGGCACACGTTATGACTGCGGCAGTAAATTGGGTTACCTAGTCGCCACAATTGATTATGCCTTGCAACACCCGAATTTGCGCGAAGCGTTCAAAGAACACTTGCAAGGAATTTGTAAAAATTTGTAGTTTGTAGTTTGTAGTTTGTAGTTTGTAGTTTGTAGTTTGTAGTTTGTAGTTTGTAGTAGGCGATTTATCGCCTGAAACGGTAAAAATTTTCTAGTATCTAGTATGTAGTTTGTAGTAGGCGATTTATCGCCTGAAACGGTAAAAAGTTTCTAGTATCTATCTAGTTTATAGTTTCTACAAACGGAAAGTGGCTAAAGCCACTACTACAAACGGCCCCCTAAGAAAGTGGCTAAAGCCACTACTACAAACGGCCCCCTAAGAAAGTGGCTAAAGCCACTGCTACATCTGTTCGAATTTGTAAACCTGTGTGCTAGAAACTTTTAACCGTTTTGGGCGATAAATCGCCTACTACAAACTCAAACTACAAACTACAAACTTTTACCCGTTTCAGGCGATAAATCGCCTACTACAAACTCAAACTCAAACTCAAACTCAAATTTACAAATATTCCCAACTTTCTTGCGTATATTCTTTTAACCAATTATCCTCAATGACTTCGATTTGGTTGTCAAAGGTGTTTTGCCAATCTATCAATACCATACAGCCATAAGGCAATAATCCGTCTTTTCCCCAAGTTAATTCAGCAATTTTGCACGATTGTGTGATGTTGTTGTCAAACAATTGCAAGTGGTAGGGTGTGCCGGTGTGTCCGAAAAAGTGATAAATGGGTTGGTGAGACATTAAAAAATCTCGGATTTCCGACATACCAAAGCCTTTGTCTACAAAGTCGAGTGGGCTGTCGTGAGTGATAAGGATATCTATGCCTTCCTGTTTCACTTTGGAATGCTTTTTTAATGTCTCTAACGCTGCTTTTTCGTACAGTTGAATATATTTTTGATTGGTGCTGATTTTTTTATGGGCTGCTAAACCGATTCTGCCGATGCCAACGATGTTGATGTGAGCGTCGTCAATTTGGAAAGTTTGTAATTTGCCCGTTTTGCAGATAAAAATGCGCTGGTAACAATCGACGGCAAAGCGTGGGCGCCCCGTTTGCGCTTCTAACTGATTTAGAAATTCGTGATCTTCGTGGTTGCCCCTGACGCAGACTAAATCAGCGGCTAATTTGTTGAACAATGCTTTAAGCCCTTGTTGCGGCTTGATAAAATAGCGGTGGAATCCTAATTCAGTTGGATCATGTTTCGCATGTTTAAGAGTTGCTTTGTCTAATTGATCTAGATTCGGAAAGATACCCACATCGCCGCATTGGAGGATTAAATCGATTTTGATATTTCTCTCGCGTTGCAACCTTTCGACTAGCTTGAGAGCTAAAAAAATTCGTCCGTGTAAATCTGAAAAAACGGCTATTTTCATGTTTTCCAATCCTAAAAAACTTGTTTTCATTTAAGAAGAGGCAAACATCCAAGTAAGCAATACTTGGAGGTTTTTTTTTCCAATCCTTCCGCGCTAATCTTGAACGAAAAAACGCTGATTAGAACGTTTTTTTTAATTAGAACGTTCTGAATTTAAATATATTTTATAACTGGATTATTAACATTCAACCCTTTCAGGGTTGAGGCCTTTTTTACATGCCCTTTTTTAGGTTCTTTCTTAAGGCTATTCACATTCAACCCTTTCAGGGTTGAGGCCTTTTTGACATGCCCATCCCCAGGTTTCACCTCAATGCCATTAAGTTAAGGAATTAGAAAGAAATAATCCCCCCGCCTTTGGTAAAGCCGTCGTCTAATAGCTGAAGTGCCCTAAAGGGCACTGAAGACTCAATGCCATATCGTGTGCTTATG
>NBMI01000115.1 GCA_002085445.1 Candidatus Parabeggiatoa sp. nov. 2 | reverse complement strand
CTTTCAGATAAAACCATTCCATAACCAAGACTCTGAGACCATTACCCGTGAAAACGGAGTTAGGTAACAAAAGGCTACGAGTTTTCGTGGGTATGAGACGATTTCGTCCATGCTTTTCTTGAAGCAATGAGTTACTGTATAACTGTTCAGTAGAGCCAAGTTATTTATGAACAGTTCCTAAAAGACTTCGATTCTCGGAAACGACTTCGATTCTCGGAAACCGTTTTTTAATAAAAACCGCCATTATTATCGCGTCGTAATTTTATGATTATAAGGGATTTTGTTGAAACCTTATCAATTCGCTGCCAATGCGGATTACCCCGAAGAGTGAATAGCCGCCGGTGCAACCGGTGGGCTTTGGCATGACATAAGCGCCACGTTGTTTGAATGTGAATGGCTCGATTCTTGATAGAATCTCTTAAAATTCAAGCCGTTATACTCGATGATCACGTTTTTTATAAACCCAAACAATAACTACAATCCTTGTAACTACAATCCTTGTAACTACAATCCTTGTAACTACAAGGATTGTATATAAAAACGGATTTCTTCGCTAATTTATCGCAATGAACAAATTCGATAAAATTGAAGCTTTCCGGCATGAAATAAAATCGTTCCGAAGAAAGCTATTCCCAAGGCCGAAGTTTTTGAGAAGAAAAAGTCTTAAGTGATTTTAGGCTCATTTATAAAATCCATTATTAGATACAATCCTTGTAGTTATTACCATTAGCGTCGCATCGTTCCGTCGTTTTTCGCCATTTCAACATTATCTTGACTATTACACTAAAAAACCAAGGATTTATTACTTTTTGTCATGGCAAAAAAAGTCGCTGCCGTAGTCAAACTACAAGTTAAAGCCGGGCAAGCCAACCCGAGTCCGCCCGTTGGGCCGGCATTAGGCCAACACGGCCTGAACATCATGGAATTCTGTAAAGCTTTCAATGCCCAAACCCAAAATATTGAACCGGGTATGCCTACACCGGTCGTTATCACGGCCTACAGTGATCGCAGCTTTACCTTTCTCATTAAAACCGCACCGGCCGCTATTTTATTAAAAAAAGCGGCCGGCATTGAAAGTGGTAGCAAAACGCCACACACCGACAAAGTCGGCAAAGTCACACGAGCCCAACTCGAAGAAATTGCCGCCACTAAAATGCCGGATTTAACCGCCTCCAATACGGAGGCGGCTGTGCGAACCATTGCGGGCAGTGCCCGTAGTATAGGAATTGAAGTGGAGGGACTTTAAATGGCAAAACGCTCCAAACGTATAAGGGCTATCAAAGAACAATTGCCGGCTGGAAAAGATTATCCGATTGATGAAGCGATTGAAACATTGAAATCCCTCCCACCGGCCAAATTTACCGAATCCGTTGATGTCAGCGTTAATCTCGGCGTTGAACCGCGTAAATCTGACCAAATGGTACGCGGTTCTACCGTTCTGCCTCATGGCACCGGCAAACAAGTACGGGTGGCGGTTTTTACCCAAGGTGCCAATGCCATTGCCGCTTCCGAGGCCGGTGCTGAGATTGTCGGCCTTGAAGACTTGGCCGAACAAATCAAAAAAGGTTTTTTGGACTTTGACACTGTCATTGCTTCCCCCGATGCCATGCGAGTGGTGGGGCCACTCGGCAAAATTCTCGGCCCGCGAGGCCTTATGCCTAACCCCAAAGTAGGCACCGTTACGCCAGATGTCGCCACGGCCGTTAAAAATGCCAAAGCCGGGCAAATACGCTATCGAACCCACAAAGTGGGGCTGATACACTGTCCCATTGGCAAAATCACATTTTCAACACAAGCCCTGCGCGAAAACTTAGCGGCCCTGATCGCCGACTTGCAAAAGGCGAAACCGAGTACCTCAAAAGGAGTTTACCTGAAAAAAATAACCCTATCAACGACGATGGGGCCCGGACTCGCCATAGACCAGACCAGTTTATAAAAAAATTCACTTTGAGCTACTGGAAACTCTCCAGCAGTCATCAAAGACCGTAGGTACCGTGTTGCTGTGCCAGAAACGCCTTCGCTGTGAGGCTCTGCCTCGAGGCTTTTTTCGGCTTTTTTCTAATTTCTTAAAAAACGCACGGTTTAATTTATTTTTTAATCGGCCTACGCAGATGGCAAGACCCACTTTAAAAATGGTTTTGCTACCAATTAAACCTACTCACCGAGGAAAGCGTTAATGCCGCTCAAGCTTGAAGATAAGCGAGCTATTGTCGCCGCCGTTAATGAAATCGCCAATCGCGCCCACTCTGCTATTGTCGCCGAATATCGCGGCATAACGTGTGCCGAAATGACCCAGTTGCGTCAAGGAGCCAGAGGAGCCGGCGTTTACTTACGAGTAGTGAGAAATACACTCGCACGACGTGCCGTCAAAAATACCGACTTTGAATGTCTTTCTGAAATCTTGGTTGGACCCGTTGCGCTTGCTTTTTCAATTGACGATCCCGGTGCCGCAGCGCGTGTCATGAGTGAATATGCCAAAACTCACGACAAACTGATCGTCAAAGGCGTGAGCATAAGTGGACGACTGCTTTTAGCCTCAGAAATTGACTTCGTGGCGAAATTGCCCACTCACACTGAAGCTATCAGTATGCTAATGTCGGTTATACAAGCGCCCATCAGCAAACTGGTACGTACCCTTGCAGAACCACACGCTAAATTAGTACGCACGCTCGCCGCGGTACACGATAGCAAACCCAATCAATAATTAAGGAGACAGTTATGGCAGTAGCCAAAGAAGAAATTTTAGAAACCCTCGCCAACATGACTGTGATGGAAGTGGTGGAACTGATCAAGGCCATGGAAGACAAATTTGGCGTGTCGGCCGCGGCCGCGGCCGTACCGATGGCCGCCCCAGCGGCCACAGCAGAAGCCGATGCGGCTCCTGAACAAACCGAATTTACCGTCACCTTAACCCACTTTGGTGAGAAAAAAGTTCAAGTGATAAAGGCCGTGCGTCGGTGTCTCACCGGCCTCGGCCTAAAAGAAGCCAAAGAGCTGGTAGAAGGCGTACCTTCCGTCATCAAAGAGGCCATACCTCAGTGTTCAGTGTTCAGTGATCAGTTATTGATGCAGTGCATGAAGAGTGTTAACGGTTGATTTATAGTAAACAAGTTATTAACTGTTGTTAACAAATAATACTTAATTTCTGAGTACCGGACAGTTTTTCCACTGTCATTTCTTTAAGCCGGAGAAATCTGGCAATCAATGACTTAAAGAAATTTGCCATAATCAATGACTTAAAGAAATTGTCCGGTACAAAGACTTAATTTATGTAAAAGTTAGGTAAGTATGTGGCAATTAAATATTCAGTATTCGCGCCTAACTTTATGTTCAATGGTGGTTTTTTTTAAAATAACCCTTCATTTAAGCGAAGCTTTACCGGCGGCATGTATCTGGTTGCTGTACCATAAGTTGTACCGGTTTATTCTCAGACTTACAATTCTTAAAATTGGCGTTTCCCCAAGCAAATAATAATAGTACAAAGCCGCTAAAGAGATATTATTGAACACTGAGAACGAGAACGATCACTGAAAAACGTTTGTTAGCATAAATGAATCGGTTGGTTTATGCTTATGAATGATTTGACCAGAAGATTCGGAGTAGAAATAGAGTTTTTTTTAGAACGGACAGAAAGATATATTATATACTCTAATAACTGAGAACGAGAACGATCACTGAAAATTCTCGGCCTTTGGTTCGTCTCATCAGTATGACTTATATGGCAAAGAGTGGAAACTCACCACCTTAATATCGGTCAAAAATAACGATGGCACAAATGGATTTAATGTGAATAGCTGAAACCTGTGGGTATTGGCAACGATGCTTCATTCAACCCCTTCGGGCTTGGCGCGTTTGCGACACATTTTCCACCGGTTGCACCGCGGCTATTCACATTCAAACAACGTGGCGTGTCTGCACATTTTCCCCAGGTTGCACCTATTCACATTCAAACAACGTGGCGCGTCTGCGACACATTTTCCCAAGGTTGCACAGGCGGCTATTCACATTCAAACAACGTGGCGCGTTGATAAAGTATCAACTTTCATCCGTTCTAATCAAATGAAAAATGAATTTGACTTGATAAAAAACCAGTCACTTATCGCGGGTGTGTCTCAGTTGTCCAAGTAGGAAGTTTTTATGGAAAAGGGCCTTCAATCAACCTGGCCCTCAAAAAACCGCTTTGGAAAGACACTTTAGTCTTTTTTAGGCTAAAGTTTTGCTCCGCATTATTTAAGCCTAAAATTCAGTTTTAATTTTTCATTAACGCCTATTCATCACCCAGGGAGAGGGTGAACGGAAAGCTCTTTAAGAAACACGTTTTTTTAACCAGTGCGCCAAGGCATAAGTATGCCAAGGCCACTCCCATCACAACTAAACCTTCCTAAGAGGTTAGTCATACATAATAATAATTTTACCCGAAAATTCGGAGTAGAAATAGAGTTTCTCTTTCCGACCGGGAGAGAAATTGAGCGTGTCATAAACCAAGGGCGGGTGCCACTTTGGGTTAGTCCCAGCAAAATCCAGGCCTGTGGTTCGTCTCATCAGTATGACCAATATGGCAAAGAGTGGAAACTCACCACCGATAGATCGGTCAACAATCAGGATGGCACAATTTGAAATTAGCTCACCAGTTCTCCAAGGAAAAGAGGCCTTTGCTGCTGCAAATTGGTCATGCCCTCAACATGCTGAAAGAAACGGGTGCTTTGGTTGATAGCCGTTGTGGTTTACATGTTCATATTGGAGTGCTGCCTGGTTTTGAATTACCGCACTTCAAAAACCTCCCTTTTACTCCAACTGAATTTGGAGGATTCCTTTGATTATCTGGTTGACGCGTCGCTACGATAATCCTCACTGTAGAGCCAACCTGTCACCATTCTATCGTAAATTCATGGCGCGGTTCGCAGACGAACCGACCGCTCTTTGGACAGCATAAGGCCGTGCTGAGCTTGTTTCAGTGCGCCCTAAGAGGGTATATATCTGATATATAAGGAAGTATTATCCTGATACGAAGGATATAAAGCAGCAACTTACCTAATGGTGAAAACCAAAGGGAACAATAGCATGTTGTGAAAAGGGTAGTGAGGGGCGGTGTTGCCCTAAGAAGTTACCCAGCTAAACTGTATATGGTTAAAGTTGAATTACCTGAACCCCAGTCTTAGGTCGTAAAAGCTCGACGATACGCAAATACACCTGAAAGCGTATGATTGTTATAGCAGTTAGAGTGAAGCCTAAATGCTAAGTATCTGACAATCGCCACATTTAAGTAAAATGCAACGGACGAAAAGGGAACCTAAATACAGTGTTACAGATATATATTAACTAGGGGATTATCTACGGGGAGCAATCCCTACGATAACGGAGTAATCGTAGTACTCGGCTAAATGTCATTGGCATTAGATACGTCCCATTAATAGTGGGAGAAGGGGAAGGGTTGCAGGAGTAACTGCCTATAAAAATGAGGGGTTTAGTCGGATGACTAGCAAAGACCCCTTAGAGTTACAGGCTTAAACAAGTTGCTCTTACCAGCGCAATGCGGTGAAAGCTGCACGTTGCGTTCGGTGGAATGGAAGGTAGTTGTTGTCCTAATGGGTAAACTTAGGAAATGGCTACCCATCCTACCAAGCTGACACGTTTATTGATAATGCCTCAAAATTCATGGCTTTAGTTTTCACCCGTTGTCTCAAACTCAATCTAAGTGCCTTTATGATATACGGTACTGTTGAAATCAGACATCACCACGGCACCCTCGACTACAGTGAAGTGGTTAATTGGCTTCAATTGCAAATGGCGTTAGTAGAAAAAGCCAAAAGCGTCAATGAAGTCAAACCCAACCCGCCTCTGAGTTTTTTAAAGGGCCCCAAAAGGCCTTCACGACCCTGGCGGTTAACAAAGAAGTAGCGGAATACTACTTAAAGAATAAGTAGTCATGAGGTTGACTGGTACTCTCGCTGAGAGTACCCGTTTTCTTGTGGTATTCTTAAAATTTCTATTCTCTACGGAGGTTAAAAAAATGTTGCGTCTTTATGTAAAAATTGACGACTTGCTGTTAGAAGTTGAAACTTACCAACCCTTTTTTGACGAATTACGTCTTAAATATTTTTTTCCATAAAAACAGGTAGAAACCTAAGCAAAAGAATTAGCTAAACGGGTCCAAATGCTAACGGGCGAAAAGATTAACATGCCCGTTTTCTGCTACGAAACACTGGTGAAAGAATTGATTCGTCTAGGGATATTTGAACAAGCATGATTATTTTTCTATTCTCTACGAAGGTTTAAAAAATGTTGCGTCTTTATGTAAAAATTGACGACTTGTTGTTAGAAGGTGAAACTTATCCTAAAATTATGGAAGAGTTACGTTTTCACGCCTTTGATTCAAAAAAAGATGTAGAAACATAAGCAAAAGATTTGGCTAACTCGATCCAAAAATCAACGGGCGAAAAGATTAACATGCCCGTTTTCAGCTACGAAACACTGGTGAAAGAATTGATTCGTCTAGGGATATTTGAAGAAGCATGATTATTCTACTCTCTACGAAGATTTAAGAAATGTTACGCATCAATATAAAACCTCAACACACCTTGTTAGAAGGTGAAACCTACCAATAAATCTTCAACCCCGAAGGGGCCCCTAGTGAATAGCCTTAAGAAAACCGGTGGTTTTGGCAACGACGCTTCAACCCCGAAGGGGTCCCTAGTGAATAGTGAATAGCCACAACAAGTGAAACCTGTGGTTTTGGCAAAGATGCCTCAACCCCGAAGGGGCCCCTAGTGAATAGCTTTAGTGAAACCTGTGGGAGTGGGTTTTGGCAAAGATGCCTCAACCCCGAAGGGGCCCCTAGTGAAGAGCAACTGGTGAAACCTGTGGGAGTATTGGCAACGAAGCATCAACCCCTTTCAGGGTTGTTTTTCAGTTGTCATTTTTTGTCAGAGATAGGGCTTATGAAAAACCCGTTTATTCCCTTGCATCCGTTGTACTTTCACCAAACTTGATCCGACAGAATCATCCCCATCAAATCAACCCGTTTTTTTGGTAACGCTCAAGAGAGCCAAACCGTCAAGACTTATGGTTTGGCAATTAACTGATAATTGCTCATATCGATTCCTACAAACCCCAACACAATTGAAACATGGCCTACACCTTCACTGAAAAAAAACGCCTACGCAAAAACTTTGGCAAACGTCCCAGCATCCTAGACGTACCGATTCTACTTGCCATCCAACTCGACTCCTATAAAACCTTTTTACAAAAAGACACGCCACCAGAACAACGAAAAGATATCGGCCTACACGCGGCCTTCAAATCCATCTTTCCGATTACCAGTTACTCCGGTAATGCGGCCCTTGAATACGTCAGTTACCAACTCGGCAAACCCGCGTTTGATGTCAAAGAATGTCAACTGCGAGGAATGACATACTCCGGCTCGCTGAGAGTCACAGTACGCCTCATACTCTATGAAAAAGACTCCAAAAACCAAACCGTCAAAGACATCAAAGAACATGAGGTTTACATGGGCGAAATACCCTTAATGACCAAAAACGGCACCTTTGTCATCAATGGCACCGAGCGCGTTATCGTCTCCCAACTACACCGCTCCCCCGGCGTTTTTTTCGATCATGATAAAGGAAAAACCCACACCTCCGGCAAACTGCTGTTCGCGGCCCGGATAATACCCTATCGCGGCTCATGGCTCGACTTTGAATTTGACCACAAAGACTGCCTCTTTGTACGGATTGACCGGCGGCGCAAACTACCCGCCACCATCCTTTTGCGAGCCTTAGGATTCAACAATGAACAAATGCTAACCCGTTTTTTTGAGACTCATTGTATCAAACGGATAGGCTCTGAGTATCACCTGATACTCAACTTTGAACACTTGCGCGGAGAAATCACCAGCTTTGATATAAAAAGCCCAGAAGGACAAATCCTCATCGAATCGGGACGGCGCCTTACCTCCAAACACCTAAAACAACTAGAAAATGCATGCATCACCACCGTCGTGATACCCTTCGATTACGTTTCGGGGCGCTTAGAATCTTTTCTAATAAACAAAGTATTAGCCCATGACATTGTTTCCCCACTTAGCGGAGAAACTCTCGCCAACGCCAACGACGAACTGACAGAAGAACTCCTCAACACCCTGACAAAAGATCAGATTGAAACTTTTGACATCCTATACACCAATGACTTAGACCGAGGGCCTTACCTCTCCGACACCCTGCGTCTTGATCCAACTACCACACCCTTAGAAGCTTGCGTCGAAATCTATCGCATGATGCGCCCCGGAGAACCGCCCACCCCAGAAGCGGCTGAAAGCCTCTTCAACAGCCTCTTCTTCACAGAAGAACGCTACGACTTATCCGCCGTCGGGCGGATGAAATTTAATCGCCGGGTAGGGCGTGAAGACATCACCGGCCTCGGCGTACTCTCCACCGAAGACATACAAGATGTCCTACGCACCCTCATCGATATCCGCAATGGGATTGGAATGATAGACGACATTGACCACCTTGGCAACAGACGGATTCGCAGTGTCGGCGAAATGACCGAAAATCAATTTCGCATAGGCCTCGTGCGCGTTGAGCGAGCCGTCAAAGAACGTCTCAGCCTGGCCGAATCCGAAAAAATGATGCCACAAGAACTGATTAATGCCAAACCCGTCTCGGCCGCCATTCGAGAATTTTTTGGCTCCAGTCAGCTCTCACAATTTATGGACCAAAATAACCCATTATCTGAGGTAACGCACAAACGCCGAATCTCGGCCCTAGGGCCTGGCGGCCTGACGCGAGAACGGGCAGGCTTTGAAGTACGAGACGTGCATCCCACCCACTACGGCCGCGTCTGCCCCATAGAAACGCCAGAAGGCCCCAACATCGGACTCATTAACTCCCTAGCCGTTTACGCCAGAACCAACCAATATGGCTTCTTAGAAACGCCCTACCGACGAGTCGAAAATGGCCGAGTTACCGACCAAGTGGACTATCTCTCGGCCATCGAAGAAAGCAGTTACATCATAGCCCAAGCCAATGCCCGCTTAGACGGCAACGGCTATTTTCAAGACGATCTGATTAGAGTACGCCATGAAAACGAATTTACGGTAGCGCCTAAAGACAAAGTCAACTATATGGATGTCTCGCCCAAACAAATCGTCTCCGTCGCGGCCTCCCTCATACCCTTTTTAGAACATGACGATGCCAATCGCGCCCTAATGGGCTCCAATATGCAGCGGCAAGCCGTACCCACCTTACGGGCCGAAAAGCCACTTGTTGGCACCGGCATGGAACGGGCAGTCGCGGTAGACTCTGGCGTCACTGTAGTCGCGGAGCGCGGTGGCATCATAGACACCGTCGATGCCGCACGAATTGTCGTGCGGGTCAATGACGAAGAAGTCATCAAAAGTGAAGAACGCCAAATCAACTTTTTTGATGCCACCACAACGCTTCACACCACAGTTACCTCAGGAGTAGACGTCTACAACCTGACCAAATATGTCCGTTCAAACCAGAACACCTGTATTAATCAAAAACCCCTGGTCAAATCCGGAGAAATTATCCAAAAAGGCGACGTCCTTGCCGATGGCCCTTCAACCGACTTAGGAGAACTCGCGCTAGGGCAAAACGTACTGGTCGCCTTTATGCCATGGAATGGCTACAACTTTGAAGACTCCATACTGATTTCCGAACGGATAGTTGAAGAAGACCGCTTCACTTCCATTCACATTATGGAACTCAGTTGTCTCGCGCGAGACACCAAATTAGGGCCAGAAGAAATTACCGCCGATATACCCAACGTCAGTGAATCAGCACTCAATGACTTAGATGAATCAGGCATTGTCTCCATTGGCGCTCTAGTCAAGCCAGGCGACATTTTAGTCGGAAAAGTCACGCCCAAGGGAGAAACACAACTCACACCGGAAGAAAAACTCTTACGGGCCATTTTTGGAGAAAAAGCTTCCGATGTCAAAGACAGCTCCTTGCGGGTTCCAAGTGGAACGATGGGAACAATCATTGACGTACAAGTATTTACCCGCGACGGCATCGAAAAAGATGCTCGTGCCTTACAAATTGAACAAACCGAACTGAACAGAGTCAAAAAAGACCTGCGGGATGAGCTCCGTATCTTAGAAAACGACATCTACTTGCGTTTAGAGAAACTGCTGAAAGGCTCGAAGGCCAAAAGTGGCCCCAATGAACTCGTTGGTGGAAGCGTGATAAGCGAGAGTTACTTATCCCGTTTGACGCGCCTTCAATGGTTTGAAATTCATTTACAAAACCCAGAAACTCAAGCGCTGTTAGAATCCTTTGCACTGCAATTAAAACAACAGCGGCAACGCTCAGACGAACTTTATGAAGAAAAGCGGCAAAAACTGACCAAAGGCGACGACTTAGCGCCGGGTGTGCTGAAAATGGTTAAAGTTTATCTGGCTGTCAAACGCACAATACAGCCAGGGGACAAAATGGCCGGGCGGCATGGTAACAAAGGTGTCGTCTCTATGATTGTGCCGGTTGAAGACATGCCTTATACCGAAGAAGGTAGGCCGGTGGATCTGGTCTTAAATCCCTTGGGCGTACCTTCTCGCATGAATATTGGTCAAGTCTTGGAAACGCACTTAGGCTGGGCTGCTAAGGGTTTGGGTGAGCAGATTGCACAACGGTTGGACAAGGTGAAAAGAGAATGGAGAAAGAAGCTAGGAGAAAGGAGCCAAGATAAACCAGAAATGGGCGAGGATAAAGGGCAAATGCCGTTGCAAGTGCCCTTCGAGCCTGGAAAAGAACCCTTCGAGCCGGAAAAAGAACCCTTCGAGCCAGCAACTGTTCAAGAGGAAACGGAAAGGGAAACGAATTTAAAAACGCCGGCGATGGGAAAATTACGGGCATTTCTGGAAAAAATTTACAACCAAAGTGGTAAACGAGAAGACTTAGCCTCTTTGAGCGACTCCGAAATAATCGAATTGGCGAACAACTTAACCAAGGGTGTGCCAATGGCAACGCCCGTTTTTGATGGTGCCAGCGAATCGGAAATTAAAGCCATGCTCCAACTGGCCGGATTGCCGAAAAGTGGTCAGACGACTTTATATGATGGGCGGACGGGAGAACCCTTTTCCCGTCAAGTAACAGTGGGCTACATGTATATGCTCAAACTCAATCACTTGGTTGATGACAAAATGCATGCTCGCTCCACCGGGCCATATAGCTTAGTGACTCAACAACCGCTAGGCGGTAAAGCCCAATTTGGTGGACAGCGTTTTGGAGAGATGGAAGTCTGGGCGTTGGAAGCTTATGGCGCTTCGTACACCTTGCAAGAAATGTTAACGGTCAAATCTGACGACGTCAATGGTCGGACTAAGATGTATAAAAACATCGTTGATGGCGATCATCGTATGGAAGCGGGAATGCCTGAATCCTTCAATGTCTTGGTAAAAGAAATCCGCTCTTTGGGGATTGATATTGAATTAGAACAAATTTAATTGTGAAATAGCTTCAAAGAAATCCAAAGAAATCCGAGTTTTTGAAAAAATCGGATTTCTAACGATTTCTAACGGATTTCTAACCGAGCGACGAGAGGAGGGAACTTTGTGCCCATGCTGAGCATAACAACAGACACAGCAGTAGTCCAGCTATAAGGGTGATGAACTTATCACCTATCAGTTTATTAAAAATAGTACAATGTCTCGTAAGTACAACGGATTTTGGGATTAAACGGATTGGTTGTGAGGTGTTTTGATGGGTAAGTCATCTTTTCAAAAGATATCTTTATTTGGTACGTTATTTTAAAAAGACCCGGTGAATGGAAAGAGTCCCTTCATCAATCCGTTCAATCCCCTAATCCGTTGTACTTAATATTCAATGAGTTAAAAAAAATGATAGGTGGTAAGGGCGATGAATAAACAACTGTAAACAACTGTTGTTTCGGTAATAGACGGCACACCGATCCAAGCTTTCAGGCCTCGATCACCATTTTTTGAAAACACATCCGAAGTTTGCTAAACATCGGAGGTATTAATAACGATTTTAATGTTCGCCATAAACCTTTTCTTTTTCGTTTTGCCATAAACCTTTTCACTTCGAGTTTCGCCATTCTTGAACTCCGTTTTTTCTGACGAAAAACGGCTCCCAAAAAGGTGTGTCCACTTGTCCAAGTAGGAAGTTTTTATCGATAGGGCCTTCAATAAAACCAATTCGCCAGCCTGGCCGTCAAAAAACCGCCATGTTTTAGACTTTGGTTTTTTAGACGGAACTTAACGAAAAATCTGTGAAAATGACAACCTGAACTTTTTAAAAATTCCTCGCCAAATTATAGACTTATCATTGAGTTAATCCGTTTTAATTTTGCCGTTTTAATTTTGCCGTTTTCCGGGTGTGTCCCACTTGTCCTTTTAGAAGTTTTTATCGATAGGGCCTTCAATAAAACCAATTCGCCAGCCTGGCCCTCAAAAAACCGCTAGGTTTTAGACACTTTTTAGACACTTTTGTTTTTTAGACGGAACTTAACGAAAAATCTGTGAAAATGACAACTGAACTTTTAATAAAATATAAAATTCCTGAAAAATTATAGACTTATCATTTATTGACTCAGTTTTATTTTTTCATTAGTCTCAAGGGCCATCAATCAAATCAATTCGCCAGCCTGGCCCTCAAAAAACCGCCATGTTTTAGACTTTTTTTTTAAGACGGAACTTAACGAAAAATCTGTGAAAATGACAACCTGAACTTTTAAAAAAATCATCGCCAAATTATAGACTTATCATTGAGTTAATCCTTTTTAATTTTTCAGTTTTCCGGGTGTGTCCACTTGTCCTTTTACTCGATAATCACGTTTTTAGTCTTCCAACCATAACTACAAGGATTGTATGCTTATGAAGGGATTTATCAGAAGGAATTTATCAGAAATTTTTAAGTAAGAAATCGAATATTCTTGGATATGTCTCAATTATCTCACCTAAGTCTAAATTTAGAATCGAAAGAATGAATGGCGAACAATCCGCTTATTTAGCCTTTTTTATAACAATCCTTGGGCGTTTGGGTTTTGATAAAACTTGATGATCGAGTTTTATAAGTTTTTATCGATAGGGCCATCAATCAAATCAATTCGGCAACCTGGCCCTCAAAAAACCGCCATG
The DNA here is from genome assembly GCA_002085445.1 of Candidatus Parabeggiatoa sp. nov. 2. Classification (GTDB taxonomy): domain Bacteria; phylum Pseudomonadota; class Gammaproteobacteria; order Beggiatoales; family Beggiatoaceae; genus Parabeggiatoa. Next base: position 10,753 of record NBMI01000115.1, on the reverse strand, counting down.
TTTTATACTTTTGTTTTTTAGACGGAACGTACTTCAAATCTGTGAAAATGACAAAATGAACTTTTAATGAAAGATTTACTTAATATCTTAAACAGCCAAGGGCAGATAGAAGATTTCGACCGGATTTGTATTTGCTTAGCTTCTCCGGAGAAGATTCGTTCTTGGTCCTACGGTGAAGTCAGAAAACCCGAAACCATCAACTACCGCACCTTTAAGCCCGAACGCGATGGTTTGTTTTGTGCCAAGATTTTCGGCCCCACCAAAGACTACGAATGTTTATGTGGCAAATATAAGCGTCTGAAACATCGCGGTGTCGTCTGTGAAAAATGCGGCGTAGAAGTCACACAAGCCAAAGTGCGCCGTGAACGCATGGGCCACATCGATCTGGCTAGTCCGGTCGCCCACATTTGGTATCTCAAATCCCTGCCTTCTCGCATGGGACTTATGCTCGACATGACCCTGCGGGACATTGAACGCATACTCTATTTTGAAGCTTATGTGGTGATTGATCCCGGCTTGACTTCTTTGGATCGTGGTCAACTCTTGAGCGAAGATACTTACCTGGAAGCGCTAGAAGAACATGGGGATGAATTCGATGTGCGGATGGGCGCAGAAGCCATCTATGACTTATTGCGAACCATGGACTTGCCCACCGAAGTCAATCGTCTGCGCGAAGAAATTAACGCCAGTAGTTCCGAAACTAAGATTAAAAAGCTTAGTAAACGACTGAAATTAATAGACTCTTTTGTGCATTCAGGCAATCGTCCAGAATGGATGATTTTAAAGGTGCTGCCGGTCTTGCCGCCAGAACTTCGGCCTTTAGTGCCACTGGATGGCGGCCGCTTTGCCACCTCTGATCTAAACGACCTCTATCGGCGCGTCATTAATCGCAACAACCGGCTCAAACGACTCCTAGAGCTCAATGCGCCCGATATTATCGTGCGTAATGAAAAACGCATGTTACAAGAATCGGTAGACGCTCTGTTAGACAATGGGCGGCGCGGACGCGCCATTACCGGCACCAACAAACTGCCCCTTAAATCCTTGGCCGACATGATAAAAGGCAAACAAGGCCGCTTTCGCCAAAACCTACTCGGAAAACGAGTAGACTATTCCGGGCGCTCCGTCATTGTCGTCGGCCCTACCCTTAAATTACAACAATGTGGCCTTCCTAAAAAAATGGCCCTAGAGCTCTTTAAACCCTTTGTATTTGGTAAACTAGAACTTAAAGGCCTTGCCACCACCATCAAAGCCGCCAAAAAAATGGTTGAGCGTGAAGAAGGAACGGTTTGGGATGTCCTCGAAGAAGTTATTCGAGAACACCCGGTACTACTCAATCGCGCCCCCACTTTGCATCGACTCGGCATACAAGCCTTTGAACCGATCCTAATTGAAGGCAAAGCCATTCAATTGCACCCGCTGGTTTGTACCGCTTTCAATGCCGACTTTGATGGCGATCAGATGGCCGTACACGTTCCGCTCTCTATAGAAGCGCAACTAGAAGCTCGCGCCCTGATGATGTCCACCAACAACATCCTCTCACCGGCCAACGGCGAACCCATTATTGTGCCGTCTCAAGATGTCGTGTTGGGACTCTACTTTATGACCCGAAAACGTCTTGGGGCATGCGGAACCGGGATGAAATTTACCAATCTCAAAGAAGTGCATCGTGCCTACGAAAATCGGGTTGCCGACTTAAATGCCGCCATAACGGTGCGACTCGAAAAAACATCAACATCTGGAAAAATGTCAAAACCCGAACGGGTAGAAACCACCGTAGGACGTGCGCTACTTTATGAAATATTACCGCCCGGACTACCCTTTGACTTAATTAATCGAGACCTGACCAAGAAAACGATTTCTCAATTAATCAACACCAGCTATCGTCGTCTAGGTCTAAAAGAAACCGTTATCTTTGCCGACCAACTCATGTACACAGGCTTTGACTTTGCCACACGCGCCGGCGTCTCGATTGGAATCGAAGACATGGTCGTGCCTGACAACAAGCCACAAATCCTAGCGGAAGCTGAAGACCAAGTTAAAGAAATTGAAGAGCAATATGCTTCTGGACTCATTACCGATGGTGAGCGTTACAATAAAGTTATTGACATTTGGTCGCATACTAACGACAAACTCGCCAAGGCGATGATGAATCAACTAGGAGAAGAAACACTCATCAACGACCAAGGTCAACCTACGACGCAACCGTCCTTCAATTCCATCTATATGATGGCTGATTCCGGGGCGCGTGGTTCCGCAGCCCAAATACGCCAACTCGCCGGCATGCGAGGCCTGATGGCTAAACCGGATGGTTCCATTATAGAAACACCTATCACGGCTAACTTCCGCGAAGGCCTAGATGTACTACAATACTTCATCTCCACACATGGAGCGCGAAAAGGACTGGCTGACACCGCACTCAAGACCGCCAACTCTGGATACCTCACGCGACGGCTAGTAGATGTCGCGCAAGACATGGTGATACTGGAACGAGACTGCGGCACTCACCAAGGCATAGATATGACACCCTTAATTGAGGGCGGAGACGTAGTAGAACCCTTACCTGACCGAGTGCTAGGCCGCGTGGTCGCTGAAGATGTCTTCAAACCAGGCGAAGAAAAACCGGTCGTCAAGGCCGGCACCTTATTGGATGAAGACCGGGTAGAACTACTTGAACGTGATGGCGTTGACCGCATAAAAGTACGCTCCGCGATTACCTGCGAATCTCGCTATGGCATTTGTGCCAAATGCTATGGGCGAGACTTAGCCCGCGGGCACCTAGTCAACCTGGGAGAAGCTGTCGGCGTCGTGGCAGCCCAATCTATCGGTGAACCGGGGACACAACTCACGATGCGAACCTTCCACATTGGTGGAGCGGCCTCGCGAGCGGCCGCTATCAACCACATTGAAGTCAAATCCAAAGGAACCATCAAATTTGAAAACCTTAAACTGCTACCGCAGCAGAGTGAAGAAGGCACTCTCAAATTAGTCGCCGTATCACGCTCTGGAGAAATAAGTATACTCGACGAATTTGGCCTAGAGCGCGAGCGTTATAAAGTGCCTTATGGTGCCGTGTTGAGCGTTAATGATGGCGAAAATGTAGAAGCCGGACAACTGATAGCTAATTGGGATCCACACACCTTTCCCGTGATTACCGAAGTCGCCGGGCAAACCGCCTTTGCCGATGTGGTAGAAGGCATCACCGTGAATCGTCAACTAGATGAAATCACCGGACTCAGCAGCATTATAGTCATGGAACCCAAACTGCGACCGACCCATGCCAAAGATATGCGCCCCATGATTAAACTGGTAGATGAACAAGGCAACGACTTAAATATTGCTGGCACCGAGATTCCGGCAACTTACTACTTGCCGCCACGCACAATTATTAACGTAGAAGATGGCGCTTCCGTCAAGGTTGGAGACGTGATTGCCAGACTACCGCAAGAATCCTCCAAAACCCGTGATATTACCGGCGGTTTACCACGAGTAGCGGACTTATTTGAAGCTCGCACACCCAAAGAGCCGGCCATCTTAGCCGAGCGCAGCGGCACAATCAGTTTTGGCAAAGACACCAAAACCAAACAGCGATTGATTATCACCTCAACTGATGGCGAAAAAGATGAAATACCCATTCCAAAATGGCGGCACATCAACGTCTTTGAAGGACAACACGTAGAACGGGGAGAAGAAATTGTCGATGGCGCACCCAATTCACATGACATATTGCGGCTTTTAGGGACTCCCACTTTAGCGAATTACATTGTCAACGAAGTACAAGAAGTCTACCGCCTCCAAGGCGTTAAAATAAACGACAAACACATTGAAGTCATCGTGCGACAAATGCTACGCAAAGTTGCCATTATAAACCCAGGCGACACGCGACTACTTCCAGGAGAACTGGTAGAACGGGCCAAACTATTAGAAGAAAATGAACGAGTTCTCGGCGAAGAAAGCCTGCCGGCGACTTATGAACCAAAACTACTAGGCATCACCAAAGCCTCACTAGCGACAGATTCTTTTATATCGGCCGCTTCCTTCCAAGAAACTACGCGAGTTTTAACGGAAGCCTCAGTGAATGGCCGATGTGACGATTTACGGGGCTTGAAGGAAAATGTGATAGTGGGCCGCCTAATCCCCGCCGGAACCGGATTGGCTTACCATCAAGATAGGCGGCAGCAACGTCACCAACACCATAAGGGAATCAAATCGGCGAGTCGCTCGGCGATGAGGATTGAAAATTAATTGGGTGCAGTTCCTGTTTTATGACGAGTTATACCATAACATGGGTATTACAACACTAAAAGTCCAATAATTGTACTTGTATCGCCGGGCATCATTGATTCTAACGGATTTTGTTGATAGCTTATCAACATGCCAACCCCGAAGGGGTTTTCAGGCAAAAGTTTTTCTTGGAAAAACTTTAGCCCCAGGTGGAACCTGGGGAAATATTTTAAAGGTCTTCGTCGAAAAGGAACTGCACCCAAATTAATTGCTCATTGGTGGAAACTCAACAAGGTTGAATCTTGTTCGCAAACGGTTATGAGTCATTGAATTTTTTTCCAATGAGCAAACGAAATATCTGATTCATTAATCACACATCGAAAAGTGCCGCCTGTTCCTCTAATATTCTTTCTCTCTGCCCCAACTGAGTATAAGTTATTATTCCATACGCAAATTCTTGATGTATCAAACTCTTTGTTTGTTTGAATTTGTGGATAGACGTCACACCCAAACAATCCGGTAATTGGGAGGATGATTAAAACAAAAATAGGTTTCATAATTATTTATTCCCGATGCAATGTAACAAATGTAAGGTGCATCCCAACCTGCTCACAAATAAGCCTTGTCAGCAATTTTAGGTACTGATTATTATATGCTCATTGGTGGAAATCAACAAACCGTGATAAATAAAGCATATAAGGCGTGTTATTAAAGCCAGGGGCGATGCCCCAGGCTATATTAATTTCGTACCAAAGGGGCTTGCCTAGGGCGATGCCCCAGGCTATATTAATTTATCCCCGTTGGGGCTTGCCTGGGGCGATGCCCCGTTGGGGCTTGCCTGGGGCGATGCCCCGTTGGGGCTTACCTGGTAGATACACAGGCTTTATTAATGTCGCCCCGTTGGGGCTTACCTGGGGCGGTGCCCCTGGCTATATTAATATCGTCCCGTTGGGGCTTGCTAGGGGAGGTGCCCCTAGAATTTTGGTTTCTCAAAAAGTCCAATTTGTTCCCATCTTGAGTATATCTCGCGTAGCGAAGATTCAACTGCGTAAAGCTGAATTCTGTGGGTTTAGCTTCGCTGACTTCTAGGTAGCAAAGCTCTACCCACCCTACATAATCTTTGATCATTGAAAACTGAAAACTGATCACTGAAAAACTGATCACTGAAAAAAATGAACCCAGAAAAAGTCGTTTTTGGATTCTTTATCGTTATGGCATTAACCCTCAACTTTGGGTTCTTTATGGGCGATATAGATAACCCAGCCCACCATCAGGTTTATGAATTAGCGGCCGCTATTTTTGTTAATTTAGTCGCTACCATCCTCAAATTCGGTGACCGTTCACAAGTAGGCGCTTTGCTTCTATCAACCAGCTTAGTGGCAGACTTACAACTCTTTGCGGCCGCCATCGTCTGGGGCATTGCCGTCCATGTGGAACAAACGGGCCTCACGCCAACGGTTATGTCGAGTATTGTTTCACTCACCGGCGGTGCTATGTTGGCGAATGTTATATCGGTTTTATTATTGGTGATTGAAACGGCAATGTTGCGCCGATGATGATTGGAAAAATCGGATTTATCATATATAATGAGCTAATAAATAAGATTCTTTGGAAAAATCGGATTTCTTATACAATAAATCATTCGTTGATTTCCGAAATAAAATGACTTTTTCTGGTACTCAACATGAGAACAACTATGTTTAAGAAAGCTTTGATCGTTACCGTTATCGGGTTGGTTATTGGTGCGGTTGGGACGTGGTTATTAACGCCACCCGCTTTAGCGGCCCCGGAAAAAACGCCACCCACGGAAACCGCCTAGAAAAACATTCACTTAGCTGTTGACGATACCAACGAATCGGGGTTGCCGCCCGTCAACTTGCCAAGCCCAGCCCCCAATGCCGCCGGCAGAAGTGGACGAGGTGTTTGTCCAAGTCGGGCATTTAGATTATGTGAAAACCGTCGCATTTTCCCCCGATGGCAAAACCGCGTTGTCGGGCAGTGGGGATAACACTGTCAAATGGTGGGAGTTATCGACTAAGCGCGTCATCAAGTCCTTAGACGGCCATTCCGAGCAGGTTAATTCCGTCGTGTTTTCCCCCGATGGCAAAACCGCGTTGTCGGGTTCTGAGGATAAAACCGTTAAATGGTGGAATTTATCGACTGGGCGCGTCATCAAGTCCTTAAAAGGCCATTCCTCTTCGGTTTTTTCCGTCGCGTTTTCCCCCGAAGGCAAAACCGCGTTGTCGGGTTCTGAGGATAAAACCGTTAAATGGTGGAATTTATCGACTGGGCGCGTTATCAAGTCCTTAGACGGCCATTCCAAGCGGGTTAATTCCGTCGCGTTTTCCCCCGATGGCAAAACCGCGTTGTCGGGCAGTAAGGATGGAACCGTTAAATGGTGGGATTTATCGACTGGGCGCGTCATTAAGTCCTTAGACAACCATTCCTTAAACAACCATTGGGATAGTGTGGATAGTGTTGTTTATTCTGTCGCGTTTTCTCCCGATGGTAAAACCGCGTTGTCGGGTGAGGATAACATCGTTAGATGGTGGGATTTATCGACCGGGCGCGTCATCAAGTTCTTAGACGGCCATTCCTCTGATGTAAATGCCGTCGCGTTTTCCCCCGAAGGCAAAACCGCGTTGTCGGGAGGTGGTAGTAGTTCTTGGGGGAAATCAGATAACACCGTTAAATGGTGGGACTTATCGACTGGGCACGTCATCAAGTCCTTAGTCGGCCATTCCTTTTGGGTTACTTCCGTCGCGTTTTCCCCCGATGGCAAAACCGCGTTGTCAGGCAGTCGGGATCAAACCGTTAAATGGTGGGATTTATCAACTAGAACTGGGCGCGTCATTAAATCCTTAGACTTGGATATTGATTTCATTAATTTCATCGCGTTTTCCCCCGATGGCAAAACCGCGTTGTCGGGCAGTGATAAAACCATCAAATGGTGGGATTTATCGACTGGGCGCGTCCTCAAGTCCTTAGACGGCCATTCCAATAGTGTTCGTTCCGTCGCGTTTTCCCCCGATGGCAAAACCGCGTTGTCGGGAAGTAAGGATAACACCGTCAAATGGTGGGATTTATCCACTGGGCGCGTCATTAAGTCTTTAGACGGCCATTCCAACCTGGTTTTTTCTGTCGCGTTTTCCCCCGATGGCAAAACCGCGTTGTCGGGCAGTTGGGATAAAACGGTTAAATGGTGGGATTTATCGACTGGGCGCGTCATCAAGTCCTTAGACGGTCATTCCGATTGGTTTTTTTCTGTCGCGTTTTCTCCTGATGGCAAAACCGCGTTGTCGAGCAGTCGGGATCAAACCGTTAAATGGTGGGATTTATCGACTGGGCGCGTCATCAAGTCTTTAGACGGCCATTCCTTTTTTGTTACTTCAGTCGCGTTTTCCCCCGATGGCAAAACAGTCTTGTCGGGCAGTTGGGATACCACGACACGCTTATGGAGCCTTCAAACCGGTGAAGAAATTCTCCGAATGATAGGTTTTAAAAATGGCGAAGGCGTTGCCATTATGCCCCAAGGTTATTATGTCGCTTCGCCAAATGGCGATAAATACATTAATATCCGTACCAAAGATAACCAAGTCACCGGCATGAATCAGTCCAAATACAAAGCCTTCTACCACCGCCCCGATATTGTTCAACTGGCTTTGCAACTCGGTGATGCTGAACGCGCCATTGCTCAAGCAAACCAAGCCGATTAAGATGAACCGAAGGCGGCATAATCTACCCAAGACACTGTGCCGCCACCAATCTTGCCTTCGTTCCCGTCGCTATGGCGCTTGTTCTTAGAGCGTGTTTGAAAAGTCCAAGAATCAATCACTTATAAATACTATATTGCTTATAAAACAATGAGTTAAGTCGAGTTTTAAAACACGGTCTTAGACAGAAGTTTTTAATTAATTGATTTTGATGGATTTTAAATGGTAGGCCCCGGTATGGGATTCATTAAAAATCAATGCTTTAAAAGGTCTTCAAAAGACTTGTGTATAACGATGAAAGGCTATTCCTCAAGTACGTATCAGGGCACTAGCTCAGTCTGCAAAAGCCGCCTTTAGCTTTTAGCGCAGAGGAACCGCTCATGGCTGGGTGGTACTGGGATTTCCGCTATCAGGCACTAGTGCAGGAGAGCGGAAGTTTCTATATCACCTCAACGCCAACGGCTAAAGCCGTTATCTGCGGAAGCGGAAGTTACTGCGTTTGTCTAAAAGCTTAAGTGCCCTAAAGGGCACTATAAGAGAGTTAGTAGGTGAAAGCTTAACGATGCTTTTAGACAACTTTCGTTCTTCGCTACGCGAGATAACTAAATCAATCCGATTTGAAGGCCATCAAACGATTTGGCAAGTTTAAAATTAAAGTATGGCCCTAAACCGCACAATACCATAATAACTACTACAAGGATTGTCTATAATAAGGGATTTTATTTTTCATATTCTTTCATTAATGACGACAAGGATTGTATATAATAAGGGATTAATTGGTTCATTCGCTTTCATTAATAATATAACTACAAGGATTGTATATAATAAGGGATTTTATTTTTAATATTCTTTCATTAATTACAGGACTCCAAACTTTAGTTTGGCACTGCCAAGATAAATCTTGGACTCCGGCACCGCGCCAACCCCGTAAGGGTTGAATGTTAAGAGCCACTGGTGAAACCTCAATGCCATATAGTAACGAATAACTGCCTGATTTTATTAAAGTAGTACAACGGATACTCGAAATAAACGGATAAAAAAAGTCAAAAAATCATAAGGTTACAAAATTTAGGAATTTCCCCAATCCGTTTATTTAGCTCCGCTGACTTACGGTTCGAGTATCCGTTGTACTTATCAGGAATGCGCCCGGTATCCAAAAGACTTATGTATAACGATGAGAGGTTGCACTTGGGGCTATTCACTGGAGGGCCCCTACGAGGTTGGGGCCTCTCAAATGCCCTTTCCTAGGTTGCACCCTTGTCCTTATACATAAGTTTTTAAATACTTTATTTTTCTGAATTTTAACGGGTAAGCCCCACGTTGGGGATTTATTAAAAATCAATGCTCTTTTATCCGTTTCGGAACGAGTATCCGTTGTACTTATCAGGAATGCACCCGGTATCCAAAAGACTTATGTATAACGATGAGGGTAAAACCTGGGGGAATTAGCTTATGTAACAATTAATGATTAATCATTAATCATTAATCATTAATCATTAACTCGGCCCCAACCCCAAAGGGGTTGAATTTATTAATGGCATAGGTGCAACGTAAAAATTTAGCGGGGTGCAACGAAACTTTACCCACCTGACACTCTAAAATCCGTTATTATATACAATCCTTATAGGATTAAGGGCAATCACAAGAGATTGCCCCTACGTTTCAACCACTCATAGAGGTTTTAAAAAAAGCCCCAACGGGGCGATATTAATATAGCCAGGGGCAACGCCCCTGGAAATATTGTAATAGATGATCGAGCCACCCTCGTCGCGTATTTCTGTTAATTTGAAACCCTAACTCATGCCATTACCTTTATTTATGCAAAAAGGCCTTACGGCCCTATTCTGGGTTGTCAAACTGGCTGATCCAACGAGTCTGAACCGAGTTGTGACAACGCTTGAGGAGCATTTTACGTTGTCGGCCAACGAAATTGCTCTGGCGTATCAAAATAGCTACGAGTCGGCCCTTAACGCCATCATCGCCGGCTTGGACAAACCATCGTTGTTGGATTCCAAAGTGATGGAGGAATTTGCCAACCAAATTGGCCCTAACTACCTACAACCTTTTTTGAGGGCTCGTTCGAGTGTGCAACGTCACTTAGCACAGCAATCGTTTTGTGCCGACACAATAGCGAAGTGCAACGCGTTAATCCGCTACAAGGCCTCTTTGTTTCAGGTTGAGCAAACCTCACTTAATGAAAGTGATTTAGCAGCTCTTGTCACAGATAGCGGTTCGTTGTCTATCACAGAACTCGTGATAGAGCAATTGGAGGCGTTGGACAAAACGCGCTATTATTTGGATGATCCGTTTTGTGAGTTTCTTCGTTATAATAATTTATTAGGCACAGGCATGCTGTTTTTTCTGCATGAACAGTTACGCCAAGAGCAACGAGTGGCAGCCACCTTGAATGCGTTGCAACTGCAAGGCTTATGGCAAGATGTCCGCGACATCAAACATTTTTTGACTCAGTTGATGACTCGTTTGGATTTGTCAGCACAAATTAAGCCGCGTGATGAATTGACTTCTCATAATAGCAATAGCCTGAAACTGATTCGGGAGGCGGTTGCGTGCGTTGAAGCAGTTGCCAACCAATAATCCGCAATATAGTCAATTAGTGATCCGGGGTGGTAGTGTGTTGTGTTCAACCGGTGCGTTGTCGGAGGCCGAAGCGTTATTTGAGCAAGCGCAACAACAGGCCCACAGCCGATAGCGCATTGGCCGCCTATAACTTATTTCAACTCAGAGTGCGGCGCGGTGATTATGAGCAAGCATTGACCGATTTGCAAGCCGCGATTAACAATGATCCGCTTCGTTAT
>NBMI01000114.1 GCA_002085445.1 Candidatus Parabeggiatoa sp. nov. 2 | reverse complement strand
CGAAGAGGTACAAACGGTTTCTACCTTCCCAGGTAACTTGATGGTTTTGGTGTTTTTTCGACCGGGACTCCAATTTGGGCAACTCATGCGACTGCCGTAGCGGATAATAACAAATCCTTTGGGAATTGGCGAGGAGGTACAAACGGTCGTTTCAGCATAAACAGAAGAAGCAGTAAACATGATTGAAAAAACTAACAAAAAAACAGATAAAATTGATAATCGCATACTTGTTCTCCTTTTATTTATATTGCGAACCTAGAAGGACTTTTTTAGCTTCTACCTTGGAATAGAAATCGCTGAACCACATTTTATTCACATTCAACTTCTTTATCCTTTTTTATAACTAATCGGCCTGTAGTTATTGAAGTTTAAGACTTCTTTATCCTTTTTTATAACTAATCGGCCTGTAGTTGAAGTTTAAGACTTCTTTATCCTTTTTTATAACTAATCCTTGTAGTTATTGAAGGTGATGAATTTTGCAAGCTTATTAATTATTAAATAACTCAAAGATAAGTGTTGTCAAGAAAAATTTTGGAATTAAATACGGAACGTACTTGGGAAGGGTTTATCGGGAGCCGTTTTTGCTGCACAAAAACTTCTAAAATAAAATAACAGGTTGTGGTTCACTTTCGTGTGCCGATTCATTTATGTTAACAACAGTTAACAATAGCACTCCTTTCCGTGGGTGAATCTACCAAAGGCTACCGAAAATGGTTTGTTAATAAATTGGGTACTATGCATGAACCTTTGAATTGACTTTCAACCCGCAAGATTTTGTCTAGGAAAATTCCGTTTATTCCCTTTTATCCGTTGTGCTCTCACGTAAACACGCCACCGTCGCCTCTTTTCACAGTAACAGAAAAAAGGTTCTCTTTTAACATTTACAGATTAATAGTCGCTAAAGCGACTACTACAAACCGTACCTACTTAAGAAGGGAAAAAAGGAAAAAGAGGAATTTGAAAGGATGGTGCCGAGGAAAGGACTTGAACCTTCACGGGGTTACCCCCACTAGCACCTGAAGCTAGCGCGTCTACCAGTTCCGCCACCTCGGCAAAATTGAGGCGCGTATTCTACAGAAAGAGAAAAAAATAGTCAATGAGTAATCAAAAAAAATCTTCGAGTCGTCGAAAAAAAAAATCTCCTCCCAAAGTTGATCCCTTTGCCAAGCGCGAAGCGCAAAAATACGAAAACCCTATCCCCAGTCGTGAATATATCATGCAGCATTTGGCCGAAGTCGGTAAGCCGATGACTTTGCAAATGATTGCTGAATTACTCAAGTTAACCGAGGCCGACGAGATAGAAGGCTTGCGCCGCCGCTTGAAGGCGATGGAGCGCGATGGGCAATTAATCCGTAATCGTCGTAAGGGTTATGGCCTTGTAAAAAAAATGGATTTGGTGCGTGGGCGCGTGATTAGTCATCCCGATGGGTATGGTTTTTTGGTACCCGATGATGGGAGCACCGATTTATTTTTGTCCCATAGAGAAATGCGGAGCTTGATGCACGGTGATCGCGCTTTGGTTAATATTATTGGTGTCGATAATCGGGGCCGTCGTGAGGGGGCCGTGGTTGAAGTGCTGGAGCGCAATACGCAGGAAGTCGTGGGCCGCTATTTTCATAAACGCGGCCAAAATGTGGCGTTTGTGGAGCCGGATAATCGGCGCATTACGCATAACATTTTGATTGAGGGCAGCAAAAAACGGGGGCAAGCTAAACATGGGCAAATTGTCGTCGTGCGATTGTTGTCGCCGCCCACGAAATATAATCCGCCTTTTGGTGAAGTTATCAAAGTGATGGGCGATCATCGCGCCCCTGGTATGGAAATTGACATCGCCATTCGCGCCCATGAGTTGCCGCATGAATGGTCAAAGGAAGTGTTAAAGGAAGCGGCTGATTTTACACAGGAAATTCCTGAAGCCCTGTTAGAGGGCCGTGAGGATCTGCGCGATATTCCTTTTGTTACCATTGATGGTGAAGATGCCCATGATTTTGATGATGCGGTGCATTGTCAGCCGCGTGGTAAGGGTTGGCTGTTGCGAGTGGCGATTGCTGATGTGTCGGCTTATGTAGAGATGGGTACCGCCATTGATTTGGAGGCCCAAAATCGCGGCAATTCCGTCTATTTCCCCAATCGCGTTGTGCCAATGTTGCCCGAAATTTTGTCTAATAAATTATGTTCGCTAAAACCTCATGTTGACCGTTTATGTCTTGTTTGTGAATTAGCCATTGATTTTTATGGGCGAACGAGACGCATCCGTTTTTTTGAGGTGGTGATACGCTCAGCGGCGCGTTTGACTTATACCGAAGTGGCAGAAGTGTTGGAAGGGAATGAAAAGAATTTTCCATCTCCGCAGGTGTTGCCACAGATTCATGATTTATATAGTTTATATCAGTTGCTACTCAAACGCCGTCAAAAACGCGGCGCGATTGATTTTGACACGGTTGAACCCAGCATCATTTTTAATGATGAACAAAAAATTGAGCAGATAGTGCCCCTGATTCGTAACGATGCCCATAAATTGATTGAGGAAATGATGTTGGCAGCGAATGTGGCGACGGCGGAATGGCTCACGGCGCGAAAGATGCCAATGTTGTATCGCATCCATGAGGGGCCTACTGACGAAAAATTGACGGCCTTACACAGTTTTTTAAAGGAGCTGGGTTTAAGACTTTGGGGAAAAGTAAAGCCCCAAGCGCGTCATTACGCCAGACTCCTAGAAAAAGTCCAAGATCGGCCCGACTTACGCATGATTCAAACCGTCTTGCTCCGCAGCCTACAGTTAGCCGTTTATACTCCGAAAAATAAAGGCCATTTTGGTTTAGCCTATTCCGCTTACGCGCATTTTACGTCACCAATACGCCGTTATCCTGATTTGTTGGTACACCGTGCCATTCGCCATTGTTTAGCGGACAAACCCGCCGAAGAATTTGATTATTCCTTTGATGAGACGGAAATTTTAGGTGAACACTGTTCAATGACGGAGCGCCGCGCCGATGAAGCCACCCGCGATGCGATCAGTTGGCTTAAATGTGAATATATGCAGGATAAAATCGGGCTGGAATATGATGGCATTATCAGCGGCGTAACGGCATTTGGCTTGTTTGTCGAACTGGAAGGCGTTTTTGTGGATGGCCTTATCCATGTCACCGCGCTGGCTGAGGATTATTACCATTTTGACCCGATTGGGCACCGCTTATGCGGCGAAACCAGCGGCAAAGTTTTCCGCCTTTCAGATCGTCTGCGCGTCAAAGTGGTGCGGGTGGATTTGGAAGAGAAAAAGATTGATTTTGAATTGGCTTAGTAGTAGTTCGTAGTAGTCGCTTTAGCGACTAAAAGTTTGTAGTAGTTCGTAGTAGTCGCTTTAGCGACTAAAAGTTTGTAGTAGTTCGTAGTAGTCGCTTTAGCGACTTAATCTTGTTAAGGCATCCGGAGTCCAAGATTTATCTTGGACATCTATTTGTCCTGAGGACTCTTGGACTCTGGAGGAAATAGACGTTTTGGTGGGCAACACAAAGCACAGCCTAGTGCACCTGCTTACAAGAACTTCCCCCCTTTACGCGCCCTACCTTCGTTGGTTTACAAATCATGAAGGGAGGGAGGAATTTACGAACATATGTACTACCTTTCATCTCGGCCCGTTTGGTATTTTCATCCCAACTTTGTACAATTTCTTTGACTTCTTGATGGCGAGTCTCCTCAAATTCAGTCTTGATGGCATTAAATCGATTGTTACTCGATTTGGCGTTCTCAATGTTGTATTCTTTTGAAATAGCAAAATCGATGATTTCCGGCTCATTGTGACTACACGGTTTGGGTAATACCGCGCCTTTACGTTGCCTCGCCAAGTCGGATGTTGGTACAAGCAGACCGTTATGGTATGCCTTCACTAATCCACTTAAATATTGCCAACGCTTTTTGACATTACCCTGTCCAATGGCAACGTTCAACTCATCTAATACCATTTGCTGATCAAGCGTCGGGATGCCACTGAGTGCGGCTAAGGCTTGACGTTTCTCATCGGCCGAAAACGTCGCCAGCGCATAGTCAAATATTAACTCTTTGACTTCTTGTTCAGTTGTTACAACGTTTGATGCCAGATCGTTTACTGGGTTTGAACTGCTTATCGGTTTTTTTGGCGTTGATGCCGGCCGAGCAAAAGGCGACTTCGCTGGTTTTAGTACAGTTGTTGGTACCAACTCAAACTCGGTATTGACGGGTGGCGTTTCGGGTGCCCGTTGATTGAGTAACGCAAGCGACTCATCTTTAAACTTTGGGTTTAACTTTATTGTAAAGTGTAGCGTAACGATCTTTCGCCCTTTCTTCTCTTCTTCCCAGGTGAAGACTAACGGCGAATACACCTCACAATCTTTTTGCGCTCGGTTTAAAACGTCTTTTCGGAAGTCTCGAAAATCTCTGTATTTTCCCTCCATCCCTAACCGCTTTTTGAGATCAGTGACTTCAAAACTCAGCTTGTATTTTTTAAACTTCCGTTCGGTTTTTGAGTACATAGCCGAGTAGTAAAGAAGTTCAAATATTCGCATAGAGTTAAACCCAGGTATCGGGGCAATCTGGTGTAAATAAACACTTCAGGCATATCGCTTGTCCCTTTGCTGCGATAACGGCAATAAGAGACCCATTGAAATTTTTCCCAGTCGCCATTTTCTTTTTCAACTTCTATCACTCGACTTAGTAGGCTTGTCGTTATCTTGTTTATGCGCGTGTAATAACTTCCATCGTCCAAACCTAAGTACTCTATGATGCGTGTCACAGGAATGCGGTATAGCACAAAATTGTCATCACTTTGGCGAATATGTGATATTGCTAACAATAATAACCGTTTTTCCTGTAAAGTCATCTCTTGCACTGATCGTGCAAGCGCGTTAGCTTGTGTCACTATAAGATTTTTCTGGTCTATTGATCGGGTAATTGCCATCATAGATACCTCCATTTTTACATTGTCTACAGTCTCTATAAGCTCTTTCTTCATACGAGTGCCTTTAAGTCAGTCAGTTTTATGCTTATTAGTATAACATAATCTATTCAGGGATAATGTAAATAAAAAAGTTCTGAATAGAACTAACAATTTCCCCGAATAGGACTAACAATTAATCTATTCAGGGATAATGTCAGTAAAAAAGTTCTGAATAGGACTAACAATTTCCCTGAATAGGACTAACAGAGTTGTCCGAAAATAAGGGTTTTTCTAATTTAACTATTTGTTTTTATTAGCGTAAATTTTATTTACGGACAAGTCTAACAATTTCCCCGAATAGGACTAACAATTAATCTATTCAGGGATAATGTCAGTAAAAAAGTTCTGAATAGGACTAACAATTTCCCTGAATAGGACTAACAATTTCCCTGAATAGGACTAACAATTTCCCTGAATAGGACTAACAATTTCCCTGAATAGGACTAACAATTTCCCTGAATAGCATTTTTTTTATTTAATAAAAACAAGTAGTTACAAGCCAAAAAATCTCCCCAACAATACAACATATAAACAATACAACACTACAACAA
This sequence comes from Candidatus Parabeggiatoa sp. nov. 2, assembly GCA_002085445.1. Classification (GTDB taxonomy): domain Bacteria; phylum Pseudomonadota; class Gammaproteobacteria; order Beggiatoales; family Beggiatoaceae; genus Parabeggiatoa. The sequence goes on along the minus strand of NBMI01000114.1, from coordinate 13,174 downwards.
CGCGCACGGTCGTTTGACTAAAAGTTTGTAGTAGTTTGTAGTAGTCGCTTTAGCGACTAAAAGTTTGTAGTAGTTTGTAGTAGTCGCTTTAGCGACTAAAAGTTTGTAGTAGTTTGTAGTAGTCGCTTCAGCGACTTAATCTCGTTAAGGCGATTACAAGCCTACTACAAACACTACAAACACTACTAAGAGAGTTGTGGCTTAAAATACCCATACAAAAGGAATCGATCCAAAATTTAGACGTCCAAGATAAATATTGGACTCCGGACAATTTAGACGTCCAAGCAATCAGATAAATCACGGCTGGCAGTCACTTTGCTGCATTTGCTGATACTGGCATATTTGCGTGTCGTCATCCCCCCTTCAAATCGATTTCCCGCATCCAATAGGCGGTTGACTACTTTGCGTTGCCTCGCATTCAGTGGTGTGTCTTTATGTTTATGCCAAAAATGCGTTTTTTGGATCACCTGTTCGATGATCCACTGTGATTCATTGACAGCAGTGGTGAGCGTTTGCAAAAACCACTTTAACCAACAGGTGATATCTAAACCATTTTTGCCGGCCTCTTCAAGGACAAGATAATAGCCTTTTTTATCCAAACTTACCTGTTTGGAAAAGGAAATGATCTGCATTAAGAACGGAAAATGTTTGGAAAGCAGATAGTCAGTTACTGCTCTGCTGATTCGGCCGTTTCCATCATCAAAAGGGTGGATCATGATTAGCCACAGATGTGCGATTCCCGCTTTAAGTATTGGCTCAGTCTCATTAACATCATTCACCCAAAACAGAAATTGGCCCATTTCATCCTGAAGTTGGCTACTGGGCGGAGCAATATAATGAACTTTTTCTTTTCCGACCGGCCCTGATACAATTTGCATTTGTTCTTCTCCCCGATACCTACCAACATGAATCTTGTGCAAACCAGAATAACCGGTCGGGAAAAGTGCCGCCTGCCACGCAAAAAGCATTTCCTCTGTTAGTGGGCGTTCAGCATTATTCCTGACTTCCATCAGCATCGCCACCAAACTATCGGTACGGATATCAGAGTCATCCTGTTCAATAGGCAAACCCAGTCGTTTTCGGATTGAAGCGCGTACTGAACTGCGGCGCAGCACTTCTCCTTCAATGGCTGAGGTTTCTATCGCATCATCTGCCAACACCCGTGCTTGAGCGTCAAGTAATTCCTCACCGGCAAGTACACTGCAAGTCATTTCAAGCGCACCTATCAGACGTGATAAGGTGTTAATGTCTGACAGCAATTGCTTGACATCTATGGAAAATTGGGCCAATCGGCCTGTTGCCATATCCCGTTTTGATAGTTTTGCATACGTTAATCGTATCAAATTTGATATGATTAGCACAGCTATTCATATCAGTTCTGCTACTTGATATGTGAGCAAATGTGATCGCTCACGGTCCAATTTGCGATTCATCCAAGCTAGTTGCTTCCAGAAGTCCTTCTAGAAACAGAGCCATCTTGTCCCCGCACGTCAATTTCCGGTTAGCCCCCGGTATTTTTTTTAAATCAAATCATTATGCCAAAAGGCAAATACCTTCTCGTTCAATATTGATTGCCGCGTTTAAATCACGGTCAATCTCAAAATAACAGCTATCACAACGGTAAATCCGCTCTGACAACTTTAATTCTTCTTTTTTATGACCACAGTTTGAACACGTTTTTGAAGAAGGAAACCATTTTGAAACGATCGAAATCCAATTTCCAAAGAGAGTGGCCTTATACTCAATTTGCCGTTTGAATTCATAAAAACCTATTGCCTTCGCAAGTTTGTGATTCTTCAACATTCCATTGACATTCAAATCCTCAAGGCAAACCACCTTGAAACCCTGACAAAGGTGATGAGTTAGCTTATGTAAACCATCATGACGAATACAACTGATACGTGTTGGAAGTCGTGCTATTTTCATTTTTTGCCGATTATACCGTTTGGAGCCTTTGGTACATTTAGCCAAATGTCGTTGTAATCGTGCCAGACGACGGCTAAGCTTCTTTAAAGGCTTTCTACCTTCTACAGTTTTACCATTTGACAAAGTGGCTAATCTCGATACACCCAAATCAACACCTACGGCATCAGCTTGTTTTTTACTGACTTTGATTGGTGTTGTTTCCATCTGGACGCTAATACTAACAAACCACTTATCAGCCGTGCGAGAAACGGTTGCAGACAGAATTTTGCCCGAAAATAGTAATGTTTCTGTCAATATAATCCAACCCAGCTTCGGAATCCTAAATCTATTTCCGGCTACTTTGAATTGGTCATTTGATAAATAAAAAGAATCATGCTGACCTTTCTTCTTAAACTTGGGATATTTACTTTGTCCATTAAAGAAACGTTTAAATGCTGAACCTAAATTGGTAAAAGCTTGCTCTGCTGCACACTTAGTGACATTAAATACCCAAGGAAATTCAATCGGCTTAGTCGCATTAAATGCTTTCTTAATTTTAAAAAGCAAAACGAGATGTTCCACAAGCTTGGCGGAAATACTGTTCTTGTTTATATGTTGGATTTTTTATCTGTATTTTGTGACTTAATAGTATCATTTTACCTTATAATTTCCTCCTCGTGAAGTTGAGCTATAATAAAAAAAATACTAATATATATAGTGGACTGATTTGGATAAATCAATACAAATCTGGGTAAGCGGACCAATTAATCCGCGAAGGCAAATTCATGGGTATCAATGTGCTTTCACGCACATTATATCACATAAGAGCACATAAGCTCACATAATCAAGTACTAATAACTTACTCTCTTAATTGTCTGAATCAGAATTTTCCTGATTATAACGGATTTTGTTGATACCTTATCAAAGTGCCAACCCCAAAGGGGTTGAATATGAAACTACGTTCCGAGCGGAGCGAGATAATAGCTTAAGGAAAACCTGTGGGAAATGTGCCCCCGACGCGCCAAACGCAGTAACTCGCTACGCGAGATAACCCCGAAGGGGTTGAATGTTAATAAATATGATATTGATATAATCAATAAAATTCAACAGGTTATACATTTCAACAGTTACAATCAGGAATTTTCTTCAAAATTGCTTGACATCTATGGAAAATTGGGCCAATCGGCCGGTTGCGATATCCCGTTTTGATAGTTTTGCATCCGTTAATCATATCAAATTTGATATGATTAGCACGGCTATTCGTATCAGTTGTCTGTTAAGGCCATAGCGGAAAAATAATATACCCATAGATAAACCAATTTTTTTGAAAAAACTTGGAATCGATTAATGAAGTATGGGTATTTTATTTAGCCGCAACCGCCTAATTATCTGAATATCTATATTCTATATAATTAAGCTTTTGAGTTTTTTATTAAGCGAATGGTAAGTGATCAGTGATGACTTACACTCCTCACTGATTACTGCCAAACTGGACTCCTGCGGAAAACTTGAAGGTTTTTAAACCTCTTGCCGTTTGAGCCAAATTCGTGGAAAAAAAATGGCATATTCAACCTTATTTTAGCTGATATATACGGAACGTACTTGAAAAAGGTGTTCCGGAAATAAGGAGTTAGCAAACCTTATGATTTTAAACTCAAATTTCAACGCCTAAAAATCCGTTTATTCCCTTTCATCCGTTGTACTTTCAGTCTATAACAAAACAAAACTATGCAACCTTTGACACTTGAAAGACTCAAAAATTTAAGAGAACAAGCCAAAACTGTCCAAGGAGAAATTCAACTCAAAAACAACAGTCAGGCGCTTTGGCTTCACATTTCTGAGCATGACATCCTGAATAAAAAAATGGGCCTTTCTGCACGGAAATATCGCTTTGAGCCAGAGGCTCAAGGCTGTAGCCGACTTTATGCTGAAACCCGTTTTGGTTTTTTAAAGGCGAAATACCTAGAATTTTCTTGTCAATGGTTGCCGCCCCATTATTTTGCGCTCGAAAGAATTTTTGAGCAGGGGTGGTTTGAATATCTTTCCGTTGAAAAGCGGTTAGAGGATTTAAAAAACGGTGGCTGCCATCTGACACTCCGTATTAATTATGTCCCACGCTACTCCTTTGTTCCTCTCAAAAAAGGTGTCAAGGATGTTCTCAACCAAATGTTGCAGGCGATGGCAGAAGTTGATGCTAATTTGCCGGCTCTTCATCCGTTAGGCTTTGAGGCTTTTTTTCAGAAAACGCCACGTATTGAGCAACAGATTGAGCAATTGCATCAGGCATGGGCCGATTTGATGCCGAATAGTGCCATTCCTCAAAAGGTGGCCGAATTTGTTCATACCGCCCCTGATAAACATGTCCGTAAACTGCGCCCTTTTGAAGTCGCTGATTATTTTGAGTTGCCTCGCTTAGAGGTCTTAACCTTTTGTCTGTTGGCAGCTAAACAAGGCTTTTTGGATTTAAGCTGGGATGTATTGTGTCCTAGTTGTCGCGGTTCAAATGAACGCCTGGCGCATTTATGGAATCTCAATACAGATGTCCATTGTGAGGGGTGCAACATTGAATATGGGGCCCATTTTGACCAAAATGTTGAAGTGACTTTTGCGCCGAGAAAGGAAATTCGCCAACTGGATACAGCGACTTATTGCCTCGCTAATCCGGCCGTAACGCGCCATGTTTGGGCCCAAATCACGCTTGATCCTCACGAAACTCGTGACATCGCGCTACATTTTCCCAAAGGGGAATATCGCTTATGTAGTTTGTCGCTCCCCGGAGAAATAGCGGTGAGTGTGCTAGACGATTTAACACCGCAACACAGTGCTTCAGAAAAATACCCGGACAAATCTCCGAGTAATGACATTACTCCGAGGTTTTCAGCAAAAGTTCTTAATTTAGATGAGAATTTTGCGGCCGTTAATAGTTGGCAAGTGGCTGAACAGACAACGTTGACTTTACATAATCCAAGCGAGCAATGGATAACTGTGAAAGTTGAAAGGCTGAATTACTCTGAACGTATCGCCACCGCGGCTTTGGTGACTTCGCTACAAGATTTTCGGGACTTGTTCAGTTCTTCGGAAGTTTTACGGCCGGGGATGCAGTTAGGCCTTTCTAATATGGTCTTTTTATTCAGTGACTTAGTCGGTTCAACGCGGCTGTATGAGCGCAAAGGCGATGGCAGTGCGTTTGCTTTGGTGCAAAAACATTTTGATGTCATGATACCGATTATTCGCCAACAGCAAGGCGGTGTTGTGAAAACGATTGGCGATGCAGTGATGGCGGTTTTTACGGATAGCCAAACGGCCTTAAAAGCGAGCTTAGAGATTCTCCAAGCTTTTGCCCAACGCAATAAACAATTTCCGCCTGATGAACATACCATTATTAAATTAGGGCTACATAAAGGGCCTTGTATTGTGTTGAATTTGAATGATAAATTGGATTATTTTGGCAATACGGTTAATATTGCCGCCCGTATTCAAGGTATGAGCCAAGGGAATGATGTAGTGATGTCAGAGACGCTCTTTCAAGAAGTACAGGCACAACTGGCTCAGTATCCACCCTTGCAGATTTCTAAGTTTGTTGTAGAACTGAAAGGCATTAAAAAACAAAATACGCTTTATAAAGTGTGCTTTGCGGAAATTTAACATACCAGGAGTCCAAACTTTAGTTTGGACTCCTGTGGGCCATTCACTAATCTGGGCCTATCAATTTGGCAACATGGCCCACATAGCGTCAAAGAAATCAGATTTCTTGAAGAAATCTGATTTCTTTTAGTAAACTTATGACTTATTCCTTTTCCTTACCCAAGACAAGCGCAGTGGAATCTTCTTGGCAATGGTTTCGTAGTATTTTTGGATAGTATTGGAGGAAAATTTAAGTGCATTGGCGGCGGCTTTTACCCGTTCATTATCAATGAGTTCTTTGGGATCTAGCCAATTTAGAAAAGTAATGGTTTTTTTCTTAAACTCTAGGGAAAGCAACTTTTGCCAAATTTCATCATGGCAGTTTTTTGCAAATGTTCCAATCGCAGCCCTACGAATAGATGGATTCTCATCAAGAATGAGTTGCCGCAGCAGTTTCAGAGTGCTAGGCGCGTTGACATTGTGCAGTTGTGCCAACCCGTAAATCGCAGTGCGGCGGACATATTCAGAAGGGTCGTTTTGAGCGATTAGCCGCAGCAGTGGCAGGGTGTCAGGCGCGTCAGCGTAGTGTTTTGCCAAGGTGCCAACCGCGGTGTGGCGGGTCTCTTCATCTGGAGCGTTCTGAGCGAGTGGCCCTAGCAGGGTTGGGGTGTCCGACGCGTCAATGTAGTTTTTTACCAAGGCGTGAACCGCCACACGGCGAACCGATTTATGTTGGTCGTTCTGAGCGAGTGGCCCTAGCAGAGTTGGGGTGCCAGGCGCGTCAATGTTTACCAAAACTTCAATCGTCACACGGCGAACCGTTTTATGTTGGTCGTTCTGAGCGATTTGCCGTAGCAGTGGCAGAGTGTCAGGCGCGTCAATGTAGTGCTTTACCAAAGCACTAACCGCCGCACGGCGAACCATTCTATGTGGGTCGTTCTGAGCAATTTGCCCTAGCAATGTTGGGGTGTCAGGCGCATCAATGTAGTACTTTACCAACGCGTTAATCGCCGCACAGCGAATATTTTTACGTTGGTCGTTCTGAGCGATTTGCCGCAGCAATGGTCGGGTGTCAGGCGCGTCAGTGTCGTGTTCGATCAAGCCATTAATCGCGGCACCGCGTACCTCTTCATGTTGGTCGTTCTGAGCAATTTTTCGTAACAGTGTCAGAGTTTCAGGAGCAGATGTGTGGTGTTCGGCCAACGCTGTAACCGCAAAGCTGCGGACAGACTCATCTGAATCGTTTCGAGCAAATTGCCGTAGCAGTGTTGGGGTGTCAGGCGCGTCGGTGTAGTGTTTGACTAAAGCCCAAAGCGCAGAGCGGCGCACAGACTCACTTGGTTCTTTCTGAGTGATTTGCCGTAGTAGTGGTAAAATATCCGGCGTGTCGGCGTAGTGTTTGGCTAAAGCCAAAACTGCGGCGCTGCGGACATCTTTAAGTGGACCGTTCTGAGCGAGTTGCCCTAGCAGTGTTCGAGTGTTAGGCGCGTCTTTGTAGTGTTCAGCCAACGCGTCAATCGCATCTCGGCGGAATCTATTGATGCTGTCATTCATCGCACGTTGTTGTAGCAGTCTCAAAATATATTCTTGATCTCCAAAACAACGCGCCAACGCATCAAACGCCATACGACTTTTTGTATTGCTTAACGTGATAAGGGCTTCTCTGGTTTCTTCATAATCTGACCAAAGGGCCGCCACCATTCTTCCAAAGCCCGATTCCTTAGAAGTCCGTTTCTTTGGTTCAGATAGCCAAGCTAAAAAGGTCTCTCGCCCCGGCCAAGTTTTACCAATGCTCTCTATCGCCGGTACCGCATTTTCGTCAAATTGTTGTTCCCTTTTGTCAGCATTGTTACCGTGTATGTAGGTTTGTTCAAACCACCCACACAAGCTCTCTAACACCTGTTGAGCAACCGCCGCAATCTGATTAATATCCGTCACTTCAGCTAGACATTGCACTGCCAAAACTAACTCATCTGTTTTTTTAAAGGCCTTCTTTCTCCCAGGTACAATGGCACTTATCAATTGTCCAGCAAAACGAGGTTCCACCATGCCACAGATAAGCCGCAAGACTTCATGCCAAATTTCATCTTGGTAGTGGGCCAGAAAAATCTCCATTTTGAGTTGCTCAAAAGAAAGCGTTTGTTGTTTATCAAAACGAGAGACAATCTCAGCCGCACAAAAGTATTCCAAAAAGGTTCGATGAACAAATCCATACACCTGCGCCCCGTAAAGACACAAAATCAAGTTTCTTTCCCGCAATTGCTCAATGAGGGTATGACTCAAACGCCCAATCTCAACCGCAGATAATTGCCAACGAGTCTCCAGATAACTTTCAATCTCCGCATGCAAGTCGCTTGCTAAAATAAAATTACCCGCTAATCCTTGCGGTGCCGCCTGCATACGCCAGGCTATGCGACGCAGTAGCTCCAGTTTGTCGTCTACTTGCATAAAATCGACATGCATGTCTGTCAGTGAGATATTTTTCCTCGTCACATCCCAGTTATGGCATAACACTTTAGCCGCATGTTCATAAAGCTTGGATCGTTCTCTGGGCAATTCTTGATGTTTGGCAATAATGGCAATCATCGTTAGTAACAATGGATTGCCCGCCAATTGCCGAATCGTTGGCGATTCTTGCAAAGCCTTATGGAGTTTATTATAGAAAAATTCTGCTTCCTCCGGTTTATTTTGATAAACGAGGCTAAACCAACCTCGCGCAAAAGTCTTGATTTGTTCAAGTGCTAAGTCTTGCAGAATATATTCGTTAAAGTTGGCCGCCTGTAATCCTTGCCCTTGATAGCCGATAATCCGAGAAGTCACTATCACTCGCGCTTTTGGGTATTTACCGGCAAAGCCAATAATTTCTTGCGTGATTTTGTCCCGTTCAACCGGATTAAAAACTTCGTCCAAACCGTCAAAAATGACCAACGAGGGCCGCGTTTTCATTTGCGCTTTTATTTTATTAAGATTAAGCGTATAACCTTTGCCCAAATAACGAAAATATTCTAAGAAACCTTCACCCGGTTGCGCCGCGACTTTGCCCGTATGTTCGCGTAATTCCACCAACAAGGGCAAATGGCCGCTCAATGTGTCCATGCCGAGGTTTTCAAAACCTCGGAGGTGTGATTCTTCCAACAGACTGAGCAATAGATAACGTGCGAGTGTCGATTTACCTGAACCGGGAGCACCCAAGATAACCATTCGCTGGTTGGCGGGTTTAGACACGGCCGCTAATACCGGTTCGGGTTTGCCTTGAGCCCAAGTTTCCTTAAGAAGTTCTATGTATTTGGGATTGAGCGCTTTGGGCCATTCCCCCTCGTGAAATTCCCCCAAGTCGTGCAACTGGTACCAAATATGCTTGGGCAATTCCCGCAGCGGCCTAGGTTTATTAACCCATTGAGGCATAAAAACCGCTTTTAACAAAATAGGGGCCGCTTCCCTATCATCCCGTGTCGGGGGCGTGAGGACGGATAAGTCTAAAACGCGATAACGAGTCTTGATGCGCTCGGCGTAATTGTCCAAATCAAAATCAGGCCACACATCGCGGATAGCTTCCAGATAGTTGGTTTGTTCTTGACTCGGTTGCGCGCTGAATAAGTGACGTAATTCGGTTGTGACAATGCCGGCCTTTTTGAGTCGTTGCAAATAGGCGCGATTGACACTGGCCGTGTCAAAGTCCTCTGGCAAGGGCAGCAATTGTAACTCTTGCCAACGCTGCGCTAAGAGGTCGCTATCTATTTGATATTTCGTGGTTATTGATAAAAACGGCTTGAGCAATTCTTCACTCACTTCAGGATCATTGATAAAAATTTCTATTTCTTGGTAACGTTCTTGGAAAAACATTCTCAGTTCTTCATCACCATAACCTTGAAGTTGAAGACTATAAAATAGGGTTTCCAGCCATTCTTCAAAGGCTTCGTGAATGGCTTGTTCTGCGGCATGCTTGGCGTGTAGCCCTTCTACTTCAGAAAAACGATTTATAAAAGCACTCGCGGCACTTTTAAAAATGGGTTCAAGTGCCGAAACTAAAGTAGAGCCAAGTGTTGATTTAATGAGGGTATCCATGTATTTGGGCGGTTGTTCTCTGTTATTTGTGGCTTTTTATTTGGGGGCATTCAGGAACGAATACAAGTACAACTAATTACGGGCCGATAAACGAATAAGTACAACTAATTACGCGGATAAACAAATTATAGTACAACTAATTGCGCGGATAAACCAATTAGATTGGACTCAACTACAACTAATTGCGCGGATAAACGAATTATAGTACAATTAAATGCGGATAAACGAATTGACTTCAACCGTCAGCAATTATTTAGCCAATTCATTCACTTCTATCTCGTGACGGGCTCTCATCCAGTGCTTCGTTGTTTGGATATGATTTTTACGGACAAACTTGGCGACATTGAAACGGAATTGGGAGTAATCAAAAGAATCTGCCACACGAATCACATAGCCTTCAGAAATATCCCACAGTTCATTTTTGTATAACTCGCGGATGGTGTTTTCATTATACTTCCCATCGTACAAAACTGAAACGTGCTCAAGTTCAAAAAGTTCAAACCATTCTAAGGTATCATCCCAGCTAAGGCATTGATTATGTCCGTCCCAAATGCTAAAGCCCATAAAGTATGAAGGCAAGGTATGATATTTTATGGAATGAGTCGCGTATAAATTTTCGCCACAGATACGGAAATATTCAGGGATATCGCCACGAATCTGACTCCATTGGGCTTTTATCCAGTTGCGACTCCAATGATTTTTACTATCAACACTACGGGCATGAATATGATCATGGTACATAGTCGTATTCTCGCCATCCATTTTCTCAGTGACGATCACACGTTTACCGATAAATGATGCCATGGAATCTACAATCTTATCATCGACCGGGATTCCCTCAGACCACGGCACATGATATGTGCGAGGATATTTTACCCAATGAGTAAATAACTGAAGCACACCAGCTTTATTGAGGATTTTTTGAACACTGTCATCGTGAAACATTTCGCCTTTAATACGATTGCCATTGGGTAAAATGGGATTACCCCATTTGTCGTAAGGCTGCTCTGGATAGAGGTGTGGCGGGACTATTATCTTGGAGATGCCACAAGCATGACGAACATCATCAATTGATATTTCTGTCGTCTCACATGCGATATGATGTTCAGCACAAACGGAAGCACCGTTTTCTAAGTAATAGCCACCATCAGGCCAAAGTCGGCGTTCAAGAATGTGATGAGCTTGTTGAGCTGGCTTGTCACAAAAGACACATTTATGGTTGTCTCGTTTAAAAACACTTTCACGAAACTCTTTTCGTGATAATAGTTTAGGGGGTTTAGGTACAAGCATAATAAGCTCCTATCCTAGAGATATTTTTTCAGATAACTCGTTATTTTAGCAAGAGTCTTTTTGCATGATTCCTAAAGTACAACTCATATTCAAGTACAACTAATTACGCGATAAACGAATTAGAACAACGAATTACGCGCCGATAAACGAATTTATCGTTCCCACGCGCCGGCACTTATGAGACATAAGTCTCCCAGAGACTGTCTCGTTCCATAAAATCTCTTCTTATAAATCCCTTCTTATATACAAATCCCTTCTTATATACAATCCTTGTAGTGGGTTTTGTGGGTTTTGTGCCAACCCCGAAGGGGTTGAATGTGAAAGGAATATCCGTTTCGTATTGATTGAGAATTGATTTGAATTAATTTTCACATTCAACCTCTTCTGGGTTGAGGCGGTTAATTCTAGTTTTCCCCTAGTTCCACCAGTTGCTCTTCACATTCAACCACGAAGAGGTTGGTGCGGTTGATTTATCCGTTTCGGCGCGCGTATCCGTTGTACTATCGCGTATCCGTTGTACTACACTTATTTCTGCGCTACCCTCTCACGCGCATAATCAATCAAGGCTTGGGCAGTCGAAAAAATGCGCCAGCGTCGGGCCGTCTTATCTTCCGAAGTGGTAACGAGAGTTTGTTCGTCAGGACTCAGGGCTGCATAAGTCACCTTGCCCTTGTGGGCTTTCGATAGGATGTATTCTTTCAATACCTCGCTTCGTTGACTTGAGTTGATGACTTTGTTTAGCTGAGTGGTTTTATTACTGGATGCAGGGACGACTTGTTTGCCTTCTGAATCAAATTCAGCGTGAGTGACTTCAGAATCCACACAAATAAAGAGTAAATTCAACGAAAAAAGGAGTGGGTTGTAAAACCTTCTCTTAATTGAACGGCGCATGGATTTGCTGGATCGTGGATTGATACGACAGATTTTTAATAGGGCCGTTTGTTGCCCAGTGTTGGCATCCCAGACTCGCCCCATTTTATTTTTGGTTGAGGTGACAACTTGTTTGCCATCCGGACTGAATTTGGCGTATTCAACCGCACTTTTATGATGACCTAATACGGCAAGTTGTTTGCCGGTGTTGGCATCCCATAAACGGGCCGTTTTGTCGGCGGAGGCGGTAATGATGCGCTGCCCATCGGGACTAAATTCAGCATATCTGACGCTTCCTTCATGCCCGGTTAGCACGAGGGTGGCGTTCTCCAATTGAGAGACGGCTTCATACAGTTGAATAAGTGCTTCTGCAACAACTGGCTTGTTGGGCGCAGACATGGAGTTAGGCAACGCTTCTAAAGCTAACAAGATTCCCGTTGTGGCATCGCCTTTTTCGGTGGCTTGCTTAGCCCTTTCTACTAACAGTAGAGATTGGCTAATCAAAGCCTTGTTTCTTTGTTCTTCCGCAAGCCTTTGAGCGGCATTGGCTTGTTGTTCTGCTTGCCGTGCTTGTTGTTCTGCTTGTTGCGCTTGTTGTTCGGCTTTTTGCGCTTGGTGTTCCGCTTCTTCTGCTTTGCTACGCGCTTGTTGGGCAATTTCACGCTGTTGTTGGGCCACCAATTGCGCTTGATCTGCCTCATTTCTGGCTTGGCTTAGCTTTTTTTCAGTTTGGATAATCCAATAAGTCCCTATTCCCAAAACCAGTGCCAGTATCACTAGCGTGGTGATCGTGAACTTTTTCGTTGTCTGAGTTTGCCACTGTTTGCGATCCGAAGCCTCAAAAAAAGCCAGTTGCAGCGCCGTCATCTCGTCCCGATAACGCGCATAAAAATCCCGCCGCAAATCCAACTCCTTGGCTCGCCATAACAAATAGTCTGGTTTTTTGAGACGGTTCCAATGTTGTGCTGCTTCACTTAAACGTTTCTTTAAGCGTAAATCTTCCAAGCTTGGGGCTTGTTCTTTTTTTAAGTGGGTGTCAAGTTCATGAATCATAGAGAGTGTTGCTCCGCTGGATATTTTTTTACCTTCTTTCCTTGCTAATAATAACGTGAGTTCGACTTTAAATATCAGTGAGTTATATAATTATTAATTATATAAAATAGTTATTTAGAATGACTTTTGGATCAATCCGTTAAAAAAACATTGACTGGCTCATTTCATTCTATGGCCCACAATTTGCTAGTTATTGACGTATTAATATTAAGGGTTTAATCGTCAAAAAAGTTTGTTTTCTCAATTAATTATTGTCAAACAATTGATTCATCTAAAATTTAGATAACTTATTGAAAGTCGAACTCACGTTAATAATTAATCATTAACTCATGTTACGCACTCTGCTTCCACAAGCCTTGGGATAAA
>NBMI01000113.1 GCA_002085445.1 Candidatus Parabeggiatoa sp. nov. 2 | reverse complement strand
AATGCCATATCGTGTGCTTATGAAAAAATCCTGAATTTACCAGTCCCCTTTAGGGGACTTTAGCTTTGGCTCTTTCTCGTTTATTTCTTAACTTAATGGCATTGGGGCGGTGCCCCAGGCTTTATTAATATCGCCCCGTTGGGGCTATAAGGTAGGTACACTACCTAGCTTAACGCTTTGTACTCCAACGCACCTTGTTAATTTAATGGCATTGAGCACCGGTTTATTTTACTATAGTTTTTCAGATAAATATTTTGGTGGTTAAAAACCTCCGAGGTTTGTCAAACTTCGTCCTTCGCTACGCGAGATCAACCTCGCAAGGAAGCCCCGGTATTTTTATGAACAATTATATTATGCTTGTCAATAATCTTTTTGACAATATACAAATATCCACGCTAAAGCGACTACTACAAACACTAAGTCGCTAAAGCGACTACTACAAACACTAAGTCGCTAAAGCGACTACTACAAACACTACTACAAACATAAACTGTCACGACTTGTGAAATTATTTATCTGAAAAACTATAGCCATGAATATTTATTGAGCTAAACCTGATTTGATCGTCTCAATCAGTTCTTCTCTCTCCCAAGGTTTACGCAAACAACGATGCAGGTTGGCTTGACATTGGGCGCGTTTAATCGCATCGATATCCGCATGCCCCGTCAACAAGACTTTAGTAACGTTTGGGAATGTCTTATGGACACGAATAAGAAACTCATCTCCTTTCATACCCGGCATTAACCAATCAGAAACAATGATCAAAATTTGTATGCCTTCTTCGTAGAGTTCCTCAATGATTTCTAGGGCATCATCGGCATTCTCGGCAATCTCATAGAGGTAAGCCTCCCCAAATTCTTCTTTGAGTTGGGCTTTGAGACTGTCCAATATCACTCTTTCATCATCAACACATAAAATCGCTGAGTGAGACATAGGGCTTATCCTTGGTTGGATTTCGGATTTTGGATATGGAATCTATCGTTTTTCAGATAAATATTTGCTAGGTAGATACACTGGCTATATTAATGTCGTACCAAAGGGGCTTTTCTATGATATCGATCGGGGCGTGTTATTAAAGCCCAATGCCATTAAGTTAAGGGCTTTGCACGTGGGATTGCCCCTAAAGTTAAGGGCTTTGCACGTGGGATTGCCCCTACAAACCGTCATGTCGCGTAGGGGCAATCCTTTATGGTTGCCCTCACCGAAAAGCTTAACTTAATGGCATTGGTTATTAAAGCCAGGGTAACTACCTGGCTTTCTTATTTACGGACAAGTCTATTAAACTTAAAAATTCCGTTTATTCCCTTTCATCCGTTGTACTTTCAGTATAACTATAGATTAAGGGGCAGGGAGATGCTGAAGGTGGTTTTGCCCGGCGTGCTGTCTACGGTGATCTCGCCTTCATGTTTTCTGATAATCTTTCTGACAATATCCAACCCCAAGCCGCTGCCTTCTCCCTGTGGTTTTGTGGTAAAAAAGGGCTCAAATATTTTTGGTTTAATTTCATCTGGGATGCCAGTACCGTTATCGGTGATGTTGATAACCACTCGCTCATCTTTGACAAGAATATCGATTTTTAAAGTTCCCTTGTAGTCCATCGCTTGCAAGGCATTGTGGATAAGATTTGTCCAGACTTGATTGAGTTCATCCGGATAGCACATCACTGGTGGTAATTCGGCATAATTCTTTATGACTTCAATGCCTTGTTTGATTTGGTTGTGGTAGAGGGTGAGTACCGTCTCAATTCCTTCAGTCAGATCAGTTTGCACCGGCTCACCGGCATGATCATAATGACTGTAGTTTTTCAGAGCAAAAACGACTTTAGAAGCACGAACAGCAGCAGTTTCGATGGTTTTTGTGCTTCTTTGCAAGTGTGACAGTTTATAGGCTGCTTGTAAAATATGCTGATTGTCAGGAACTTTTAACAGGGGCAAAAAGGGTTCAATCTCATCATAAACACGCATATCCACCAGGGTATCGGCAATAATGGCGGTTTTCTCGATAGCATCCGCTTCCAATTGACGAATCAAGGCTCTTTTTAATTTGCGCTCTTCTCTGACAGAGAGTGTTGACTCTTGTTGGAGTGATCTTTGGAGTAAAGCCGAGAAATATTGTAGTTGTTCTTTGGATAAAGAATAAAAAAATGCCGGCAGTTGCATGAGTGTTTGATTCAAAAACGCGCTCATATTACCCACCGATGAACGAATGGCTCCAAGCGGTGTATTGATTTCGTGTGCAATACCCGCCACCAGTTGCCCCAGTGCTGCCATTTTTTCTGATTGGATGAGTTGTGATTGTGTCGCCCGTAAATTTTTCAAGGTATTTTTGTGTTGCTCTACTTCACGTTGCAAGTTTTCATTGGCTTTTTGGAGTTTTTCCTCAGTTCGTTTACGCTCGTTAATCTCATGCTCAAGAGTTTTATTTACCCTCGCTGTGACGAAGTTAAGAATTATAATCAGAACAACGGCTAGAAAAAACGGTGCAATCATTTTGCCGTATTTACGTAAAACGTCTTTCCAAGTGAAATTTTCTGAGGTTGCGTAGGGGCCGGTACGCAGTTTTTTCATCATTTCGTGAATCGGTTGATAATTGAGGGGAACGGCCCAGCCCCCGTAACGCCCCTCTTGCACGGCATGATGATCGGTTGGCATTTTTAAGAGTGCAATAGCCACTTTTTTAGCCAGTTCATCAGAGGTATGAGACATTTTTGAAAAAGGCCATTGAGGATAAAGGTGGGTAGAGTGAATGAACGGAAAATTTGCAGAATATTTTTGAGTCAGTATTTTGAAATCTGATAAGCGGATTTTGCCTTCTTGAGCCAGTTGTTCCAAAACACTGGTGCGTACTGTGCCAGCATCGGCCTCTCCTTTTTTGATCCTTAATACCACGTTGTCATGGGGCATTCCATTAAAGGTGAGTTTGGCAAAGTCTTTGAAGGGGTTAATATTCTGTTCATAGAATTGCTCCCAAGCTACCAGAAAGCCACCCAGCGAATTTTGGCCTACCGCCATAAAATGTTTGCCTTTGAGGTTTTTTAAGGTATTGATGTCTTGCCTATCGGCGCGGGTAAAAATCACTCCACCAAAATGAGTTAAATTTTTACCTTGTTCATGCTTTTTCAGAGTGGCGAGGCGTGTGATACCATCGCGGTATTCCAAATTCACGTAATGACCAGAATTGGTCAACAGAAAATCCAACTGGTTATCTTCTACGGCCTCATCCACTTCTGGATAATTCATGGGAATCATTTTGAAGGTATGGCCCCCAATCGTTTTTGAGAGGTAGTCAGCGGTTGGTTGCCATCGTGTTGAAGTTGCTTCTTTGGAGCGGAAGGCGAGTACGCCAATCTTTACCGTCTCTGCTTGTGCTATGAAAGAGGTACTCAAACCCATTAAAAATAGCAGTATTTTTGTCATAGAGCTAATTACATTGTTTGTCATTTTTGTCGTTTCCTTGTTTTTATAAGTCAACACATTCATTAATGAAAAAATAAGTATTGCCCTGTTGGGCGCAATGCAAATTAATAACTACAGGGATTCGTTATAAAAAAGGATTGTCAATTTAATTAATAACTACAAGGATTCGTTATAAAAAAGGATTGTCAAATTAATTAATAACTACAAGGATTCGTTATAAAAAAGGATTGTCAATTTAATAACGATAGGCCGATTAGTTATAAAAAATGATTGTCAATTTTGGACGACGGCCATTAGTTAGTTTGGACTCTCAGTAATTTTATTGATATAATTTTTCCTTGGCTTTGAGCGTTTTGTAGATCGTTGTATGAATTTTAAGGTCATTTTATTTGTCAATGCGTAAGTCCTAACGGATAATGTTCAATTAGGGATGAGGAAAAAAATAATATACCCATTGTTTGTCAGTATCCTGATACGTCACGATAGCTTTTAGCTTTCCGATTGCTCAGAAGGCAGGGAGGTTATTTTTAGAAAAGTCCCTTATCCGTTTATTTCGCGTATCCGTTGTACTTATCAGTGGTACTCAAGATTGATAATGACCCTTTTTTTGGGAATGCGCCTGCCAAACTAAAGTTGGCCGACTCGGGTAAAATTCTCAACTTTCCCTATGCCTCATAAAACGGCTTATTTTGTTCTTGAGTTCCAAATTGTTGGTTTCTAATTTTTCATTTCTAACTTGGAGTTGCTGTTGTAAATGATTTAGCTTTAAGTGAGTGTTAATTCGCGCTAAGACTTCTTTGGGCTGAAAGGGTTTGGTGATGTAATCCAGCCCACCTACTTCAAATCCTTTGACTTTATCGTCAGTATCCGTTAAGGCGCTCATAAAAATAACAGGAATGTTTTGGGTTTGTGAATCCGCTTTCAGCCGCCGACACGTTTCAAAGCCATCTATGCCCGGCATCATTATATCTAACAAAATCAAATGTGGATGCTTCTGTTGAGCCATGTCAAGGGCCATTTCGCCATTTTCCGCGACTGAAACTTCAAAATTGTTCTTGGTTAGAAGAATGGATAATATGTTAGCATTGAAAGGCGTATCTTCGACAACGAGAATGTGGGGTGATTGCGGCATCATCAGGCTTAAAATCTTCTGGCAGCGTTCCAAATAAACTTGTGCCGCTTTATCGTTTTTGTTGATTTGTAAGACTTTTTCAAAAAAGGGTTGTGCATCTTGGTACTCTTCCCAATGATAAAGCACAAAACCTTCTTCAAAATTATCGCGTGTTTGTTCTTTGACTGCCAGAATTTCTGGTGGTTCCGCACCATAAATTTCGTAAACGGTGACCACTTCTGATTTGCCTTTGACTTTCACCGCATCAATCACACGAATATGATATTGCAACGGGTCAATTAATCTCAGATACGTTTGTTCTGTAATTAACAACGGAGTACCGTAGGTTTTTGTCAAGCCTTCAACACGGGAAGCTAAATTGACCGCATCAGCAATCACTGTCCCATCCATGCGATTTGGGCCGCCGACGGTGCCGAGCATCAATGGCCCGGTATGGAGTCCAATGCCAATTTGAATGGGTTGAGAGCCGGCGCGTTCCTGCGCTTGATTAGTTTTATCAAGTTGTTTGAGCATGGCAATGGCCCCCTGCACCGCATCATTGGCACTGGTTGGAAACAAGGCCATAATTGCATCACCAATGTATTTATCGATAAATCCATGATGTTTATCAATAATAGGTTCCATTTGGCTTAAATAATGATTGATGAAATTAAAATTTTCTTCGGGTGTCATGTTTTCCGAAAGGGAAGTGAATCCCCGAATATCGGAAAACATAATGGTCATGTTTTTTTTTGACGCAATTGCCTAACTCAATATCATCACATGTTTCAACACTTAGGACGTGTAAATAATAACTCATCGGTTTCTGAACCTAAGAATTGAAGTATTTGCCGGAGCCCTTCTTGATAGGGCATAAATCTGTTGAATATTCGTAGCCATCAGTTCTTTGAATCAGCCTACAGAATCTGTACGAAAGGCTCGATATCCGCCCAAATCCGGTATAAATATCAAAACACCCCGTTTTTCTTACCATAACACGCCCAACATACGTGCCTATCTTTTTCCCCGATGTCACAATGGCTTTAACAATATCACCGGTTTGAAAACCCTTCACCCGCTTCTTTTTTTTAGGGCCAGTTCTCGGAAAGCCGTATTGATTCATACTACATTTCTGCCTTGAACCGCGCCCCTTGGCAGTGATAATCAAAGGGGTTATCGCTTTCGGAATAATAACATTGTTACCACTTTCACCAACACAAGCCGCGTCTATCCAATGGTCTTTTGGATAGCCTTGTTGAGTACGGTTGAATTTGGTTCGCCCACCACTTGAGATCGTTATCGGTAAACCAAAGCCTTTTAAGACATTACCAATGGCATTGCGGGTAGCATTCATAGCCGCTGCGTCTTTCAAGGGTGCTTTCGCGAACGTTTGAATTGTCTTCAAACGTTTAGGTTTGTGTTTTAGAAATTCCTTAATGTCCTTATTGCCCTTCTGAAGGTTGCACGAAGTACAGGCCAAGGTTAGGTTAGACACTCTGTCAGTGCCACCTTGACTACGGGCTTGAATATGTTCAACTTCAAGCGGTACATTTTTCGCACCACAATAGGCACATTGGCGGCCCCATTTTTCAAGCAAGTACTCGCGCAATTCGTAGCCGGCAAGCTCTCCCTGTTGATATTCGACACCCGATATTTCTGGGTTTTGCATTTGCTGAGTATCAAACCTAACTGTTTCAACGGCTATTTGAGTAATCGGTGCTAACCGTGACAGTTTAAGCATCAAATTCTTAACGTTATCAACTCGTGACCACAATGACGGTGGTAGCCACCCTTTTGGCCGCCGTCGGTTTAAAAACCGTGCTGGCCGATAACGAGTCTTTCTATTTCGACGTGATCGACGTATCGACCTTCTTGAATCAAGGTTGCTTTTTATCTGAAGCCCGCGATGGTTTAAGTTGCCCGCCCAGATAACCTCTGAACCACGGTCAAAATGTCCAACCAAAGCAATGCCAGTTGTGCGGCTACCTGGGTCAAACTTAATTTCCACCGGTTGCAAATCACCCCCTACGCGGTGTTTCAAAATAATTGTGAAAGGGTAGCGCCTTAAAACCGCCGCCTTTCTTTTCTTTAATAGCTTGCGTGCCCTTGCCGGGTGGCATGGCATCAACGGTTGTTTATTATGATCGAAGACAAAAACTCTATTCGAGGTTGAAGTTTTTCGGAGAAAAACTTCAACCTCGAATGCATAATTTGTTACCTAACTCAGCTTGCGCTGGTAATAGTCTCCTAGCCAATGTTATAGGACGGTTTTGAATGGAAACGACACTGGCCTTTCCATCAGACCTGTTTAATAGTTCCCCGTAGAATCTCGGACTGGAGAAGCATCACGAGAGTACCTATATTTTCATCCCTAACGTAGTTCCCGAAGAACTTAGGCGGGTCACTTTAAAAGAACTCTGTGAGTTATTTATGGACAGTGACATAGAATAACGGGTTGATTCATCAGGCTAAACCAGACTTGATGGTTTCAATTAATTCCTTTGCATTCCAAGGTTTGTATAGGCAACGATGTAAGTTGGCTTGATGTTGGGCTCGTTTAATCGCCTCACTATCCGCTTGCCCAGTGAGCAATACTTTGATAATGCCTGGATATTTGTCATGGACACGAATGAGAAATTCGTCTCCCTTCATACCCGGCATTAGCCAATCAGAGACAATCACGAGAATATCTATATTGTCCTCGCGCAGTTCTTCAATGATTTCCAGTGCTTCATCGGCGCTTTCAGCCATTTCATAGAAATAAATATCACCAAATTCTTGTTTGAGTTGTATCTTGAGACTTTCCAGTACCACGACTTCATCATCAACACATAAAATCACGGGTTTAGGCATGACGTTTTTCCTCGTTTGGATTGATAGGAATGTACACAGTCAATGTGGTTTTACCAACGACACTCTCGACGGTTATTTTGCCATTATGCTTATCAATAATCCTTTTGACAATATCTAACCCTAAGCCGCAGCCTTCACCAGTGGGCTTGGTGGTAAAAAACGGCTCAAAGATTTTTTGCTTGATTTCATCAGGAATACCTATGCCGCTATCAGTGATATTGATAATGGCATGATTATCTTGCTCAGTCACATCAATTTTTAAGGTGCCCTTGTAACTCATCGCCTGTAATGCATTGTGGATGATGTTTGTCCAGACTTGATTGAGTTCAGCGGGATAGCCCCACACGGGTGGCAATTGGGCATAGTTTTTTATGATTTCAATACCGTGTTTAAGTTGATTGTGATAAAGGGTTAAAACGGTTTCAATGCCTTCTATGAGATTGGTTGGTACTTTTTCACCGCTAGAATCATAACGGGCAAAACTTTTCAAGGCAAATACGACTTTAGCAGCACGCTCGGAAGCGGCCATAATGGTTTGGGTGCTTTTTTGTAAACTAGCCAGTTGATAGGCTGTGTTTAAAATTGTTTGACTTTTAGGCGCTTTTAACAGAGGTAAAAAGGCTTCAATATTATCACAAATTCCCATTTCTACCAGTGTGTCGGCTATCATCGTGGCATCTTCAACACGATGTTCGTCTAATTGACGCACCATAGTTTTTCTCAACTGACGTTTTTCTTTAGAAGATAAGAACGTTTCGTGTTGGATTGATTTTTTGAGTAAGGCAAAAAAATCCTGTTGATGCTCTAAACAAATTTCTTTGAAAAATGTGGGCAAGTGTTCTAGGGTTTGATTCAAAAAAGTGGCAATATTCTCCACGGATGACTGAATGGCCCCAAGCGGCGTATTGATTTCATGAGCAACGCCAGCAATCAATTGGCCTAATGTTGCCATTTTTTCTGATTGGATCAGTTCTTGTTGGGTCGCTTTGAGATTATCAAGCGTCTGTGATAAAGTGGCATTTACCTTTTTTAGGGCTTTATTTTGTTCATCAAGCAGTTGATCCTTAAAATAAGTTTTAATCGCTTCAGAAACGGTTAAAACCAGATCGCTGGTTTCCCAAGGCTTAGATATGTGGCGATACAAGTTAGCATGATTGAGGGCATTGACGACCGCCTCAGTATTCGTTTGGCCTGTCAGCAAAATCTTAAACGTTTTTGGAGAGAGGGCATGAATACGCTTTAAGAGTTCGTCGCCCGGCATCCCCAGCATCATGCAGTCGGAGATAATCAACGGAATTTCATAGTTATCTTCTAGCAATTCCTCGAATAACGCCAAAGCGTCTTCTCCTCCTTCGGCCGTTTCAATGAGATACTCATCCGCCAGTGCGTCCATCAGTTCGGTTTGAAGACTACTGAGAACCGTTCTTTCATCATCGACACAAACAATAACAGGCTTTTTCACAACGTTTTTTAACCCTATTTATTTAATCGTTCCTATGGTAATTGGTAATGCGGATTAAGCGTTGAATTAATTATTATGAAATCAAGGATTTTGTGGGCCATGATTTGATTTGAAAACCTTCAAAATGTTTTATGGCCCCCAAATTAGGTCGTCTAAATAACCCATTTTTTCAGTTCACAGAGTGCCACAGAGTGTCACAGAGTTATAATGCTAACAATTAACGCACGCTGCGCGTTTTTTTTTCATTTTGTGGGCCATGATTTTATTTGAAATCATTCACGTTTTAACCCTTAATTCGCATTAGTAATTGATAATATAAGAGCGTCTTGCAAAACTCATCAAAACGGGATTTTCTCTTATCAACACAGAGAACTCAGTGCCCTCCGTGTTGAAAGACCGTTTTGCAAGTCCCCAATTAATAATTCTAAATTAACTCTTTGTACCGGAAAATTTATTTAAGTCATTGATTGTGGCAAATTTATTTAAGTCATTGATGGTCATAAATGACACTAGAAAAAATGTCCTGTACTCAGAAATTAACTATTAATAATTCTATATTACCGATTATCACGCCACTTTTAATTCGACAATAAAAGTTGTGCCCTGCCCCAATTCACTTTCGCACCAAACTTTGCCGTGCATAGAATCGACTAATTTTTTGACGATAAATAGGCCTAAACCCGTCGAATGTTCACCCCCAGTGGGTTTGGGCGTTAAGCGGGTGAATTGACCAAATAATTTTTGTTGATCTTCTAAACTCAGTCCAAGGCCTTCATCTTGTATTTCGCAACGCACATACTTGTCATCTTGGCGGAGGCGGACATAGATATGTTTGCCATAAGGTGAGTATTTTACGGCGTTAGAGATAATATTATCAAATACTTGGCGTAAGATGTTTTTATCGACCAAAGCGTGGTAGTGTTTTTCCAAACATTGAAACTGTAGTGTGATGTTCTTGGCTTTCGCCATTTCAATAGATTGATTGACCACCCATTGCAAAGTCGGCCGAATGTCAAGTACATTGAGCGAAACATTTATTTTACCGGATTCAATGGCATTGACTTCTAATAGATTCTTTACCAATTCAAACATTTGCCGTGAACTGGTAACAATTTGGTCAGCAATTTCAATGACTTCTTCAGGTATGTCATCGAAATCACTTTGAATCATTTCTGAGAATCCCTGAATAGCGGAGAGGGGATTTTTTAGGTCATGCACCGCAATGCTTAACAATTCATTTTTTTGTTGTAGTTCACGGGTATGTTCCGCGACTTTTTCTTGTAAACGGGCATAAAATTGTTCCAATTCTTTGTCTTGAAAGTAGCTTTTGATAGCTTCCGTTACCGTCAAATGGAGGTCGGTAGATTCCCAAGGCTTGGGGATGTAACGGTAAAGGTTGGCGCTATTGACGGCCTTTCCTATGGCTTCGGCATCTGCTTGCCCTGTTAAAAGAATCGTCAAGGTTTTGGGTGCTATGGCGTGAATTCGTGTGAGCAATTCATCCCCCTTTATGCCCGGCATGATTTGGTCAGAGATGACTACCGGTAATTCGATACCGTCTTCTAATAATTCTTCAATAATCTCCAACGCATCGAGGCCGCTTTCAGCCGGTTCAATGAGATAGTCATCTCCCAGTGCGTTCATCAGTTCTGTTTGAAGGCTGTTGAGAACCGTTCTTTCATCATCGACACAAACAATAACGGGTATTTTCACAATTTTTCTAAACCTTGTCTAATCGTTTCCACTAATTCTTCTTCACTCCAAGGTTTGTATATGCAGCGATGAATCTTGGCTTGCTGTTTGGCGCGTTCAATCGCTGCTTTATCGGCCTGTCCAGAGAGTAGAATTTTGACAACTTTAGGAAATTTCTTATGAAGACGAACCAGAAGTTCATCACCCTTGATACCGGGCATGAGCCAATCAGAGACAATCACAACAATATGTAAGCCCTCGTCGGTTAATTCTTCAATCAATTCGAGTGCGTCTTCGGCATTTTCGGCAAACTCATAGAGGTAGTCATCGCCAAATGCGTCTTCAAGTTGTCTTTCAAGACTATCCAGTATGACTCTTTCATCGTCTACGCATAAAATAACGGCTTGAGACATTTACATTTCTCCTATCTTATACTAATATCATGAAAAATGAAAAATGAAAAGATTACACAAATATCCGATTTATTAAAGAAATAGGATATTTTTTAAATAGGAATAGACACAGTAAATGTGGTTTTTCCTAGTGTACTTGTGAAGGTAATTTTGCCTTCATGTTTTTCAATAATCTTTCTGACGATATCTAAGCCTAAGCCGCTGCCTTCGCCGGGCGGTTTGGTGGTAAAGAATGGCTCGAATATCTTTTGTTTAATGTCATCGGGGATACCGGGGCCATTATCGGTGATGTTGATAAGCACATCTGTTTTTTCTATAGTGGCCTCAATTTCTAATGTGCCTTTGTAGTTCATCGCTTGCAAGGCATTGTGAATAAGATTCGTCCAAACCTGGTTGAGTTCGTCGGGGTAGCACATCACTTGCGGCAACTGGGCATAGTTGCGGATGATTTCGACACCCTGTTTAAGTTGATTATGATAGAGAGTTAATACGGTTTCAATGCCGTCGATGAGAGTGGCTTGTACCTTTTCACCCGATGTATCAAAACGAGCAAAACTTTTCAGGGCAAATACTACTTTGGAGGCTCTGTCGGTGGCAATTGAGATGTTCTGCGTACTTTTTTGCAATCCTGACAGTTTATAGGCGGTTTGTATCATATCGGCACCGTTGGAGGCCTTTAACAGAGGCAACACTGTGTCAATATTGTCATAAATACCCATACTTACCAGTTTAGTAGCAATGGTGGCCGCATTTTTAATGTCGTGTTGCTCCATTTGGCGAGTCAAAGCTCGTTTAAATTTGCGTTCTTCTTTAACAGAAAATAGGGTTTCTTGTTGTAGTGATCTTTGCAGTAAAGCAAAGAAACCCTGTTTTTGTTCTTTGGGCAGTGAGTCAAAAAATGCTGGTAATTGTCCTAGCGTTTGTTCCACAAACTTGGAAATATTTCCGACAGAGGAGCGAATGGCACCCAGCGGTGTATTGATTTCATGGGCTATGCCAGCAACCAGTTGTCCTAGTGCGGCCATTTTTTCTGATTGCACCAGTTCTTGTTGTGTGCGTTTGAGGTTTTCGAGTGCTTCTTTCAGTTCATGGGTGCGTTCTTCTACTTTGATTTCTAAAGTGTTTCTGGCCTCTTCTAGGTTGGCAAAAAGTTGTTTGAGGTGAATGACCATGGTATTGAAATTATTGGACAGTTGACTGACTTCTTCTATGTCAGAATCCATCCGTTTAATTTCAATCGTTTCCATGTTATCAACCATTTCAGAGCTTAGATTGGCAAGATTGGCAATCGGGGCAGAAATTTTTGTAGAGAGGTTATGTGATTTTTTGACGAGATATAACACAAATCCTAAATAAAACACTATCATCAAAAAAATCACCACGTAGCCGATTTTGCGAGCGAGTTGTTTTAATTCAAAAACGGGCTCAAAAACGATTTCTTTATCGACTAAAAAGAGTAATCGCCAGCCGGTTTCTTGAATAATTTCCTGTGATAATAGAAAGTTGTTGCCTCTGGCGGTAAAATCGACCATGTCGGCATGACCGGCAAAGAGTTTTTGGAGCTGCGCCACCACCTCTTCATCTTGATTTTTAAGTAAATTGAACTCTTCAGGTTTTTTGATAGTGGTAGTGAGTTTGTCGTCACCGTAAGCATGGGCTTTGAGTTCTTTCAGATTCAAATAGTCTTCAACTTTTTCTGGCATGGCTAAAATCATCCCGTCTTTGTTGACTAAGAAGGCACTGGCTTGCCATGGCAAATCGAGTTTTAGAATGTTATCGACGAATTTCTCAATGGTGACATCTATTCCTGTCACGCCTTCCAGAAAATCTTTGTTGTAAATGGGCACAATACCGGACATCATCCACCCTTTACCGGCGGGATCCAAGTAGGCATCTGTCCAAACCACGCCCCGTGTTGGATTGTGTTTTGCGTCGGCTTCATAGTAAAAATTAAAATCTTCCATGTTTGTGGATGCCGGGAACTGTTTTTGCACATCTTCAATAAAAGGATAGAGTCGGTTCATGTCGTCATAAGTGTTGATGTAAACTTGTACAACATTAGGGTTATTGGTGACAATATCCTTGAACAGCGGATCAAAGGCTTCTGTTTTTAAGGCCTTTTGGTGTTCTTTGTCGGTTATTTTGGTTGTTGAAGAGTAGTAGAGACTGGAGCCACCGTTGTAGGTTGTTTTATAGAAAACACCATTGTCGGCCACGGAAAATTCAGGTGTTCCATAAGGCAGTCCAAAGCTTTCAGGGTTTTCAAAAAACATCTGGTGTTCACTTTGGAGAAGTCTGGCAAAGGTTGAAATTTCTTTGAGTTGCTGGTTGATGTTTTGGGCTTCTCTGGATGAAATTTCACGAATGTTTTGCTTAGCTTCGTCCAAGAGCATGTTCATGGTTTTAGTCGTGATAAAGGCACTAATCCCAAAGTAAAGTGCTAATAGGACTAATTCCACGGTGAAAACGGGTGTCAATGAGGAACTTAAAAAGTGTCTGTTGATAATTGCGTTGAGTGTTTTTTTCATCATTTGGTTATTGGTCATTGGTAATGTGGATTAAGGGTTGAATTAATTATTATGAAATCAAGGATTTTATTTTGTGGGCCATGATTTTATTTTCAACACGGAGTCCACAGAGTGCCACAGAGTTTCACAGAGTTATAAACCCAAACCCAAGTGTGCAACTCTGTGTCTATCGTTAAGAAGATTAAGGGTTGAATTTATAGCCCATTCAATCGAGATGCTCTCGTTGTCATAAAACACCTACAAAAACTATGGCTAATGAGGCGCAATTGGGGGCCATAACTGAATTTGAAACCATTCAAAACCTTTTATGGCCCCTAAATCAGGTAGTCTAAATAACCCTAAAATATCTCTTGCGTCAAAACGCGTTTATTTTTCCACTTACAAGAATTTATAAGATTCAATTTAACCCTTAATTCGCATTGACCAAATCTAGCCACAGTTTCTACCTTAGCCATTTTTCTCTAATCCTTTCCCCTTCCCCTATTTATGTTAATTGATTGGCAGATAAACATTAAATGTGGTTTTGCCCGGCTTACTTGTGACGGTAATTTTGCCGTCATGTTTGTCAATAATTTTCTTGACAATATCTAAGCCCAAACCGCTGCCCTCGCCAGTGGGTTTGGTGGTAAAAAAAGGTTCAAAGATTTTTGGCTTGATTTCATTAGGGATACCGGGGCCACTGTCGGTGAAACTTATAAGCACTTGATTGTCTTTTGGCATAGCTACATCAATCTTTAATGTGCCCTTATTGTTCATCGCTTGTAAAGCATTGTGGACAATATTCGTCCAGACTTGATTCAGTTCATCGGGATAGCACGTCACTGGCGGCAACTGGGCATAGTTCTTTATGACTTCTACACCGTGTTTGAGTTGATTGTGGTAAAGGATTAAAACTGTTTCAATGCCGTCAATGAGATTGGCCTGCATCTTTTTACCCGTTTGGTCATAATGGGCAAAACTTTTCAAGGCCAACATCACTTTAGTCGCTCGTTCTGAAGCGAGCGTGATGGTTTGGGCGTTACGTTGTAAACTGGCGAGTGTATAGGCCGTTTCTAAAATATTTTGACTTTCAGGGTGTTTTAACAGGGGTAAAAAATTTTCAATACTATCATAAATACCCATCTCTACCAGTGTATCGGCAATAGTTGCAGCATCCAAAATGGCGTGTTTTTCTAATTGAGGCACCAAAGCTTTTCTCAGTTGACGTTTTTCTTTGGAAGTCAAAAGCGTTTTTTGTTGAATTGACTTTTTGACTAAGGTCGAAATATATTGCTGATAGTCTGAACAAAGTACGTTAAAAAATGTGGGTAATTGTTCTAGGGTTTGATCCAAAAAATTGGCAATATTTCCCACCGAAGCGCGAATCGCTGCCAGTGGCGTATTGAGTTCATGAGTAACGCCGGCTACCAGTTGACCCAAGGTGACCATTTTTTCTGACTGAATAAGCTCTTGTTGGGTGGCTTTGAGATGATTGAGCGTTTGTGAAAGTGCCTGTGTATGTTCTTGTAGTGTGCCATTCATTTCTTGGAGTGCTTTATTTTGTTCCTCAAGCAGTTGATCTTTAAAATAGCTTTTAATCGCTTCGTAAACGGTTAAAATCAGTTCTCCACTTTCCCAAGGCTTGAGTATGTGGCGATATAAGTTGGCGTGATTGAGAGCATTAATTACCGCTTCCGTATTCGTTTGGTTTGCCAACATAATCTTAAATGTTTTTGGAGAGAGGGCATGGATATGCTTTAGGAGTTCATCGCCCGGCATCCCCGGCAGCGCGCTGCTGGAGATAATCAAGGGGATTTCATAGTTATTCTTTTGCAGTTCCTTGAATAACGCCAAGGCTTCTTCTCCCCCTTCGGCCGTTTCAATGAGATACTCATCTCCCAGTGCTTCCAAGAGTTCGAGTTGAAGACGACTGAGAACGGCTCTTTCGTCATCGACACAAATAATAATGGGCTTGTTCACAACTTTTCAGTTATCAGTTTTATCAGTGATCAGTCTTTTTTGGTGATCGGTCTTTTTCGGGTGTGTCCCACTTGTGCAAGTAGCAAGTTTTTATCGATAGGGCCATTAATCAAATCAATTCGCCAACCTGGCCCTAAAAAAACCGCTAGGTTTTAGAAATCATTTTTCATTTTTCATTAGTATATGGTAAGCCATTAACAAAAGCTATTAACATCAAGAAAGAAAACCCGGCCTTTCCAAGAAACCTTACCAATTGAGCGGCAAGACAACTCAAAGTCTTTTAGACGTTTTTATATAAATAAGGGCCATTAATCAAATCATTTCACAACATGGCCCTCAAAAAAACGGCCTATAGTAATTAAGAAATCCAATTTTTTTGAAAAATCGGATTTCTTCGGATTTCTCCAAGCTTATGTGAATATCTCTTGCGTCAAAGCGCGTCAAAGCGCGTTTTTGAAAATAACGCACGCAAGTGACGCATGCATGCGCCACGCATATTTGGATGTCTCTTGCGTTAAAGCGCGTTTATTTTTCCACTTCAGTTGAATTTATAAGCTCCAATTTAACCCTTAATTCGCATTGACCAAATCTAGCCACAGTTTCTACCTGGGGTGATGAAAAGGAGGTTCCTTTGGTTCTAAAACTTGATCCCATTTTTATTCCTTTTGAAGTTTTATTATTTTAAAAACAAAGTATTCTTTAATTCATTAATCATTAATCATTAATCATTAATCATTAATCATTAATCATTAATCATTAATCATTAATCATTAATCATTAATCATTAATCATTAATCATTTTCACCACCCCAGTTTCTACCTTAGCCATTTTCCTTTAATCCTTTCCCCTTTACCTAAATTCTGTTAATTGATTGGCAGATAAACATTAAATGTGGTTTTGCCCTGCTCACTTGTGACGGTAATTTTGCCGTTATGTTTTTCAATAATATTCTTGACAATATCTAAGCCTAAACCGCAGCCTTCGCCCGCGGGTTTGGTGGTAAAAAACGGTTCAAAGATTTTCGGCTTAATGTCGTCTGGAATACCAGTGCCGCTGTCGGTGATGCTGACAACAGCATAATGGTTTTGCACAGAGACATCAATCTGTAAAGTCCCTTTGTTCTTCATTGCTTGCAACGCATTGTTAAGCAGATTAGTCCACACCTGATTTAGGTTATCAGGATAACAAAATATCAGTGGCAATTCGGCATAGTTGTAGATAATTTCGACACCGTGTTTGGCTTGATTGTGATAAAGGGTTAATACCGTTTCAATGCCTTCGGTGAGGTTGGCCTTGACTTTTTCACCCGTTTGGTCATAACGCGCAAAACTTTTTAGCGCAAGTACCGTTTTGGCCGCACGCTCGGAGGCTATCGTGATGGTTTTGGTACTTTTTTGTAAGGTTGTTAGTTGATAGGCAATGTTTAAAATCGTTGGGCAGTTAGACTCTTTTAATAGGGGTAAAAAGGCCTCAATATCTTGATAAATGCCCATTTCTACCAGTGTATCGGCCATCCTTTGTGCATCAACAATGGCATGTTTTTCCAGTTGAGGAATCAGGGCGTATCGATATTGGCGTTTTTCTTTGGAAGATAAAGTGGTTTCTTGCTGGCTTGCCTTTTGGAGCAAAGCAAAAAAATCATGTTGGCGTTGTTTGGAAAGCAATTGAAAACATACAGGTAACTGTTCTAGGGTTTGAGTCAAAAAATGGGTAAGATTCGCCACGGCTGAGCGAATAGCTCCCAGCGGTGTATTGATTTCATGGGCAACATCAGCTATCAGTTGCCCAAGCGCAACCATCTTTTCTGATTTGATGTAGCTTTCTGTCAATTTGTCGTTGGTTAAAGCCAGTTCTTCTTGCGCCGCTTTGAGTTCAGTCACATCAAGCATTACACCGATAATACCGCCCATTTCGCCATTGGGTTTTAGAATGACGGCTTCATTAAATATGATATCTTTCTGGCTACCATCCGCATGGTGTACTTTTGCGTCGTAAGTTTGTACTTCTCGATTTTCCTTCAGTTTTAAATCGACTTGGTGATACACTTCGGCCAATTCCTTGGGCATTAAATCGTACATGGTATGTCCAATAACTTGTTCTTTTTTAAGGCCCAAGAATGTTTCAAATGCACTGTTGCATTCACGATAAATATCTTGTTCATCTTTAAAAAAGATGGGATTTGGAATGGTTTTTAACAAGGTTTTTTGAAAAGCCAGTTGATTCTGCAATTCATTTTTTTTATCTTGGAGCTGCTGGGTTCGCTTGTTAACTTCTTTTTCAAGTTTTTCAGGCACGCTTGCCATCAAACGAGAGATGAAGATGTTCACCAACAATAAAATAAAAAACAGCACGGTGATAATGATAAAAGTGATTTTTTTGACAGAATCAAATTGTTGAGCGTAGATTTTGTGATTCATTTCGATAATCAAGGTGAGATTTTCGCCATTCTCTAATCCAAGCCGTTTGCTCACCCATTTTGTGGAAACCAATTGTTCATTGTCTAGGATATCTTTTGCCTTTTGAGGAAAATCATCTGTTAGCGTGTGTTCACGCGATAGATATCTTGACCAACTGTTTTGTGAGTTTGGATGTATGATGTACTCGCCGTCTTTGTCTACGATTCTTACTAGCATGTCATCCGTAAAATGTCTTATTTTGTCAAGCTGTTCATTCATCAATGTGTTAACGATGACAATTCCACGGAATGTTCCGTCTATATAAACGGGTGTAGAGGCACGTAATGTTGGTTTGATGGGGATTTCAATTTTTTTATGTTCGATGTTTAAGTCTAATTTGGAAAACCAGACACTGCCCGCCGGCAATTTGGCCGTTTCGATAAAGTAGCCACGATGAGTTTTATTTTGTAGATGCGCTTTGGGAATTTCATAAGGTTCTTGGCGACTGTGCTTTCTATCAAAACGTATTACTTCTTTGCCTTGGGCATCAATGTAGCGTAGTTGCATAAATTCAGGGTGTTTTTTTATCACTACTAAAAAAAGAGAGCGAACATGTTGGAAATCCCCATCGGCTTCTCTTTGCGAAAAAGGGATTTTTGTGATGAACTTTTTAAGGGAGTCACTTTGTGAGAGTGATTGAACGGTTAGAGTCATCATTTTAGTATAATCTTGAAATTGCTTACGAATGGCATTGGTTTTGAATAAAGCACTGCTTCTGAAGCGTTCATTAACTTCTACTGTGCCCATGTAGTAGAAAATGGTCGCTAAAATGGCAAGTAAAATGGCACTGCCCGTCAGTAACACCAGTGAAAATTGAACTCTGTAACTTAAAGACATATTCATTTCCTTTATATTGGTAATTGGTAACTTTGTACCGGACAATTTCTTATTGATTGTCATTTGGACAAACGGGAGCTAGGGGCGTTGCCCTGTGAAAATAATTAATGATTAATGATTAATGATTAATGATTAATGATTAATGATTAATGATTTTAATGATATGGGGCTATTCATATTCAACCCCTTCGGGGTTGGCGCGTGTCCGATACCAAAACCCACAGGTTCCACCTGTGGCTATTCATATTCAACCCCTACGGGGTTGGGGCCTTTCTCCGGCCATCCCCTAGGTTGCACCCTCATCGTTAGACATAAGTTTTTAAGTATTGATATTTCAATGACTTAAAGGAAAAAGGGGTTTGGTACAAGGGGAAAGGGGGTGTGCAACCGACATTAAAGGTGATAAAGCCCAAAACCTTTGCGGCTCAAAGGGATTGCCACAGATATGGCACGGCATTTCCTTTCTCCTTGTGTCGATCCCCTAGCCTCTTTTTTCGTGACTTTAGCACTTGTGTATAACGATGAGAGGTTGCACCTGGGGCTATTATCTCGCGTAGCGAATTACTGCGTTTCATATTCAACCCCTACGGGGTTGGGGGCCTTTCTCCGGCCATCCCCCAGGTTGCACCTCAATGCCATTAAGTTAAGATATAACCTATTGATTTTTAATAATTTTTTTGTGTGTGTTAGGGTGGGGTACCCGATTTTTGACTTTCAATAAAAACAATGACTTACGACCCGGTGGGAGAAAAATATGGCACGACCGGGCGTTTTTTAATAAAAAGATAACAAAATCAAAGAGTTCCTTAACTTAACTCCTCGGCCCTTCCCCAGGTTCCACCTGTGGCTATTCACATTCAACCCCTTCGGGGTTGAGGCCGTTTAATCGTTTTCCCCAGGTTTCACCTGGGGCTATCTCCTCGGCCCTTCCCCAGGTTCCACCTGTGGCTATTCACATTCAACCCCTTCGGGGTTGAGGCCGTTTAATCGTTTTCCCCAGGTTTCACCTGGGGCTATTCATATTCAACCCCTACGGGGTTGGGGCCTCCTCGGCCCTTCCCCAGGTTCCACCTGGGGCTATTATCTCGCGTAGCGAATTACTGCGTTTCACATTCAACCCCTTCGGGGTTGGCGCTATTCACTATTGGCTTTTTTGAAATTATTTTTCTGAACATCTATAGGAATTAACGGGCAAGTAAACACTAAATGTGGTTTTGCCCTGTGTGCTTGTGAAGGTTATTTTGCCTTCATGTTTGTCAATAATTTTCATAACAATATCTAAGCCCAAGCCGCTACCTTCGCCGGCGGGTTTGGTGGTAAAAAACGGCTCAAAGATTTTTGGCTTAATGTCATCAGGAATACCAACGCCACTATCGGTGACGCTGATAACGGCATGGTTATCTTGCTCAGACACATCAATTGTTAAAGTGCCCTTGTAGTCCATGGCTTGTAATGCATTATGAATAAGGTTTGTCCAGACTTGATTAAGATCATCGGGATAACACAATATCGGTGGCAACTGGGCGTAGTTTTGGATCACTTCGACACCGAGTTTGAGTTGATTCTGATAAAGGGTTAGCACCGTTTCAATGCCGTCGGTGAGGTTGACTTGGACTTTTTCGCCTGTCTTATCAAAACGGGCAAAACTTTTGAGCGCAAATACTGTTTTAGCTGCACGCTCGGAGGCCGTTATGATGGTTTGGGTGCTTTTTTGTGTTGCTGCCAGTTGATAGGCGGTATTTAAAATCGTTTTACTTTCAGGACCTTTCAACAAGGATAAAAAAGGTTCAACATCTTGATAAATGCCCATATCTACCAGTGTATCGGCAACGGTGTTTGCATCATCAATGGCGTGAGATTCTAGTTGACGAACCAAAGCACGGCGATATTTGCGTTTTTCTTTGGACGTGAGCGTGGTTTCCGCTTGAGTAGTTACTTGGCGGAGTAGCGCCAAAAAATCCTGCTGACGGGTGGAAGAGAGTGATTGAAAAAAGGCCGGTAACTGTGCTAGGTTTTGAGCCAAGAAAATGGCAATACTGTCTATAGAGGAACGAATGGCTCCTAGCGGGGTATTGATTTCATGGGCAATCCCGGCAACCAAGTGCCCCAACGCGGCCATTTTTTCTGATTGCACCAGTTCTTCCTGCGTGGCTTTTAAGTCTTCTAAGGCCTGAAAGAGATTTTTATTGGTTTGAGCGAGTTCTTTATCGCGTGTCTCAATCTGCGTTAGCATGTTATTGAAACCGTCAATCATACGACCCAATTCGTCATCACTCTGTTTTTTGCCCCGAATGGAATAGTTTTTCTCATCGGAAACCACTTTCATGGTGTTGAGAAGATTATAAATCGGTGTTGTAATAAGCTTTTGGAGTTTGGATGCTAACAAAAATGCCAGCAATAAGGAGAGGAAAAATACCGAAACCACAATAGTGCCTGCCCTGAAAAGGCGTGCATTGAGTGCGTCCAAATCTGACTGGAGATGGACAGTGCCTACCATTCTCCCTTTGTAGATAATACTTTTAAAGATATCTACATGCCCCCCCCCAAAAAAATAGCTATCTTCAATGGGTTGGTTTGTGGGTAAGTTAATCTCATGCAAAGCGTAATAATCGCTGAGTGTCGGAGTTTCAGGTAGTGAGTGTAGGGAATCATGCTCCACCCCTTCTCGGAAATAGCGGGCAAAAATTCGCCCGTTTTTTGAGAAAATGTTGGTTAAGATAATGTGTGGATTGGCTTTTAAGGCCGCAATATTTTTTTGGGTGGTGCGACTGTTGTTGAAAAAGAGGCCCGCCGCGCTATTTATCCCAACGAGATCGGCTAGGGTAAACAGTTCGGTAATCATGTTACGACGGTAGGTGATTATGTCGTTAATGACAAATGCCACTGAGGCGAGTAGTAGTATAATACCACTTGTAAATATAATGACGGTGTTAAGTTTTTTCTTGATTGATAAATCACGAAAGGTAAGCATTGGAAATCTCCTGTTTGTAGTAGTCGCTTTAGCGACTAAAATCCAGTAGTCCACTACCGTGGGCTTGAAGGCGTATAACACTATGTTGTTTCAACTAAAAATTGGTATGATAGCTGTCGTACCTATTCAATGGTTACGATTTGCCATAATCCTATTTGTAAGCATGTATCCTCTCTCCCAAAGCGATGCCTCTGAGGATTTGGTGGAGGAGTATCAGATTAAGGCGGTTTACTTATTCAATTTTGCTCTCTTTTTTACTTGGCCGGATTCTGCATTTAAGTATAGACAACCTTTTCGTGTCTGTGTTCTCGGTAAAGATCAGTTTGGGATCGATCTTGATCTCGTGATAGAAAATGAAATCATCGAAGGCCGTCGAGTGGCCGTGCATCGTCTTCGTTCGGTTTATAGGAGTGGCCGTTGTCAAATGTTGTTTGTCAGTCAGTCAGAAAAATCCCGTCTGGCAAGTATCTTTGGTTATATTCGGCGGTATCCTATTCTCACTGTCAGCGATATAAAGGGATTTGTTAGACGAGGTGGAATGATTCAATTTTTTAACACGCCTTATAACGAAGTCCGCTTTATGATTGCCCCCGAGGCGGTGAATAAAGCCGGTCTTGTCGCCAGTGCCAATTTATTAGAAATCGCTGAAATTTATTATCGCCGTAGGTAAGTCCCTTATGAAAGTTTTTAGCATACTCGAACAAATTCCCAAGTTGTTTCAAGCCTTATGGGTTTTTTTACTTTCACTGAGCTTATTGCTGAGTGCCGTTCCTAAAGTAAGCTATGCCATTGAAAATAATAATGAAAGTGCATTAGAAAAAAAACGCGCTGTCCTTGATCGTTTGAAAAAACTCAGCTTAAAAGAGCTAAGCGAAGTACGGTTTTATAATCCAGAAGCCACCTCAGCGGCCCGAAAAACGCAAAAATTACTGGAGACGGCCTCGGCTTTATTTGTTATAAGTCAAGAAGACATCCGCCGTGCTGGTATTACCAGTATTCCAGAGGCCTTGCGACTCGTCCCGGGGGTGCAAGTGGCCCGGGTTTATGCCAACCGTTGGGCAATCAGTGCGCGGGGTTTAAATGGTTTAGCGTCCAGTAAATTGTTGGTGATGATAGACGGGCGCACGGTTTATAATACCAAAGATGCCGCCGTCCAGTGGGATGTCCAAGGTCTTTTGATCGAAGATATTGACCGCATTGAAGTCATTCGAGGCCCTGGCGCTTCGTTATGGGGCGCTAATGCGGTCAATGGGATTATTAATATTATCACCAAAAAGGCTGAAAAAACTCAAGGTAATTTGGTGACGACTTTTCTTGGTACGGGAGAAGAGCAAGCTGTTGTCGGCGTGCGACACGGTGGCTCGATGAAAAATGGTCATTATCGCGTCTATGGCAAATTTTATAAGCATGACAATTTTGTGGATGCCCAAGGACAAGATCAACAGGACAATTGGCTTATAAGGCGCGGTGGTTTTCGCAGCGATTGGAATCTCACTAAGCGCGATAGTTTGACGGTGCAAGGTGATATTTATAATGGTTTTACCAAGCAAACCCTATTTCTCCCGCTGGACGTGCCGCGCATCGACAATCATTATACCTACGTCAATGGTTTCAATCTGTTAGCCCGTTGGCAGCGCGATTTTACCAATGGCGACATGATATTACAAAGTTACTATGACTGGATTGAACGCGATCAAACCGCCTTTTTAAACGAAAAACGCGGGACTTATGATCTTGATTTTCAACATCGTTGGCGGCGTAATGATTGGCAAGAGTTCATTTGGGGTTTGGGTTTTCGCTATGTCCATGATGACTTTGATCTCCATAGTTCTATTGTCACGTTTGATCCAACCAAACGCAAAGATCGTACCTTAAGTGGCTTTGTACAAGCCGAATTTGTGCTGCTCTCTAAATCTCCCCCCTTCCCCCTTTTACCAAGGGGGGGAAGGCCGTCGGGCCGTCTTTCACAACGGGAAAAAAGGCCGTCGGGTAGTCTTTCGCAAAGAAAGGAAACGCCATCATTCCCTCTTTTGCAAAGAGAGGAAACTCAATCTACCCCCCTTTCGCAAAGGAAGGCTGGGGGAGATTTGCTCCGACTCACATTAGGCTCCAAGTTTGAACATAATGAATATATGGGCTTTGAATATCAGCCCACCGCTCGCTTGTTGTGGACACCGCATGACAAACATAGTGCTTGGGCGGCCGTTTCACGGGCGGTGCGTACTCCGTCGCGTTACGATGAAGATTCTGAAAATCATGTGCGGTTGGGTGATTTCAGATTTGTTGTCTCAGGAAATCGTGATTTTCAGTCAGAAGTATTGACTTCTTACGAATTGGGTTATCGCTTGACTCCCTCCGATCACTTTCTTTTAGACACGGCTCTGTTTTATGACGAGTATGAAAAACTCCGCACAAATGAACAGATCGGTTTTGAGCCATTCCCACCACCGCCCACTTTGAGAGCGAGATGGGATAATCAAATGACGGGAGAAGTGTACGGGCTAGAAATGGCGGCACACTGGCAAGTTAGCAAAGATTGGCGAGTGATTGCTACCTATAATTATACGGATGTGCAATTGCATCTGCAGCCCACCAGTCGCTCTGTGGTTGGCGAAACGGAAGAAGGCGACACGCCTCATCATCAAGCGACGCTGCGTTCACTTTTGAGTTTGCCACATCATTTGGAATTCGATACCGCTTTGTACTACGTGGACAATGTTCCTAATCAAAACACACCCCATTATACCCGTTTTGATGTCCGTTTAGGCTGGAAACCGCGACCCAATTTAGATTTGAGTTTGGGGGCGAGAAATCTCTTTGATAATCAACATCCTGAGTTTGGTATCGGACTCAGTGGCAATGTTGAACTTCCCGACGAAATACGGCGGGCGTTTTATCTACAACTGGATTATCGGTTTTGATTTCAATTGGGCGTTTGTAGTAGTCGCTTTAGCGACTTAATTCGAAATACCCGATTATTTATGCACAGGTACTTAACGGCTTATTCCCATTCAACCTGCAAATGGCGGCGCATCAACCGTTTAAAATTCACCACTGATCTCTTTTGCCAAGCAATTTTTTTGGAAGCTTGTATGAGCAACTGGGTCGTTTTTTTATCATTCAGGCTGAGTATAAATTTTCCCAGCGTGGTGATACCTGAGCTATTGAGTGCTTGGAGTTTCCGTAAGTCAAGTGTAATCTGCGGCAATTCAAGTGCCGCCACTTTGTTCAACAATTGCTTGATGGGTTCATACTCCTTGTCACTCAGTCGCATGGCTCCTTGCCAATGAATGGTAGCCGTCTGGGCATCGTACTTGACGCTGTACTCTTTGGTTGTAATTTCCATAAATTCTTCTCCTTTTCAGTGAACTGTGAAAAGTGTTCGTTCTTTTCAGTATAAAGTGATCGTTCTCTAATTGATAACTGAATCACTGAACACTCATAACTGAATAACTGATCACTCATAACAGATCACTGAAGAACTGTTCACTGATAACTGATAATTGTACCGCTGTAGTCACAACAACCACTCCTGGGTTTTGTTGGACAGTCTCAAATTTCCAACCGAGTTTTGCCTTGTAATCATCCTTCATCGTCAGCAAGCCTAACCCAGAACTCCTATTGCTATCATTTTCCCGAGCGCGTACCATCTGACGAACATATAATTCATCTGGGTTAGAATTAAGCAACTCCTGTATAAACAACTGAAAGCCTTCTACATTTTTTTTAGGAAGACTGTTAGTGGCGCGTAATATCAAGTGGTCATCATGCAATTGGAATTGAAGACTCACAGGGTATTGAGAAGTATTCTCATTGAACTTCATGGCATTTTCCAACAATTCGTTGGCAATGTAGCTGACTGCTCCTTTGATTTCTTCTCGCCTTTCAATGCTAGGGGGATCATTATCATCACTGTATGGAAAGAAATTTGTCAAGTAGTCGGCTAAAAAATCAGCCGAGAGTCCATTGTTTCGCCATCGCTGTTGGAGAGGGATAGAATTGGGCGAAAATCCCATTGTCAAGTATTCGTGAGTATTGGTTGGGCTATCACTAAATTCACCAAATATTTGTACCATTTTTTTTATCCTGATGAGTTAGACTTTGTCATTTTCAATTTTAATTTAGTATAGTTTGGAGGGATTATTGAGTATTTTACCGGTCAAAACAATGTTGACAGAGTACTAGTACAGTATCCCATTCCACCCATTAGTACAACTTCTTTTAGGAATAAACGGATTGATTGATAAGATTGATAAACTTATGGGAGTGACTCCTCAAAAGCGGCTCTTGGAAAACACCGGTTTTATCACCCCAAAACTTATTCCAAATCATAACAATCCGTTTAATCTCCTAATCCGTTGTACTAAGGGGTAGTCTGAAAATTTTCGTTTTTCTGTACTAGGCCTTACCAAAATACCTAAATAAGGAATACATACAAAATTTTTACGGGATATTTTATAACATCCCGTAACGATCACCTTCACCTACAAAAACTTTACATTAATAAAAATGTAAAGTCTAATAATAATATTAAAAGCTTGAGAGTGGTTAGCCTTCCACGTCAAAAAAATGGGTTCGAGCTAAGTAACCCCAAGCGACAGCGAGGGGATAATGGGTTGATCGTTCCCGTGTTCGGATTTATTGACATTTATAAATAATGTCAATATTTAACAACAAAATTGCGATCTAATGGTAAATTTATGTGTAACCAATTGGTTTTACGAGGCGGTTCTTGTGCGACTCCTGATGATCACATTCACCCCACTTACCGCAATTTTTTCTATCCCCATGAACGTTGGCAGTTTAACGGATTTCGTCTGGCGGAGGATTTATGAACGCACCGACTCTACATTTTTATGATCTTCATCCGCCATTAGCGGATATAAAAGAAGAAGTTTTGAAAGGCTTATCTTGCCAGCCTAAGGCGATTCCGCCGAAATTTTTTTATGATGAATATGGTTCACAACTGTTTGATCAAATCACAGAATTACCGGAATATTACCCAACTCGTGCCGAAATAGGGATTATCAAGGAAGACGGAGAAGAAATGGTGTCATTGTTGGGAAACGAGTGTTTGTTGGTGGAGTTGGGTAGTGGCAGCAGCCAAAAAATCCGTTTGTTGCTTGACGCGCTGCAACCGGCGGCTTATATGCCAATCGACATTTCCAAGGAACATTTGTTAAAATCGGCGCAAGTCCTTGCTACCGATTATCCTGATTTAGAAATTCATGCCACTTGTGCGGATTATTCGGAGCATTTTCATTTGCCCTATAGTCCTGATGATAAACCCAAAGCGGCTTTTTTTCCGGGTTCGAGTATTGGTAATTTTGATCCCCCTCAGGCTCAAGCATTGTTGCAACGAGTGGCTGAATTCTTGGGGCAAGACAGTACCTTACTCATTGGGGTGGATATCAAAAAAGAACCTCAACGTCTCAACGCGGCTTATAATGATGCGGCCGGTGTCACGGCCGCTTTTAATCTTAATTTGCTGACACGCATCAATCGTGAATTAGAGGCCGACTTTGATTTGTCACGTTTTGAACACAATGCTTTTTATAATGAACCGCAAGGACGGGTGGAGATGCACTTAGTCAGCAATACGCCACATGAAGTCCAGGTGGGTGGGCAGACTTTTGAATTTGCAGAAGGCGAGAGTATCCACACTGAAAACTCTTACAAATACACGGTGACACAATTTCAGAATCTTGCCAATAAAGCGGGTTTTCAGCCTGAGCAAGTGTGGATGGATTCTGCTGACTTGTTTAGTGTTCATTGTTTGCGAGTCAGATAGCAAACATTTGCCAGTTAATAAAAATCCGAGTCAAGTCCAAAAAATCGGATTTCTCAATTAAGTCTGTTAATATAAACGTGAGTTCGACTTTTCAATAAGTTATATATACTTCGCACCGGCACAAATTGCGCTTTTTTTTAATTTAACAGCCAACATGTCTGAAAGTTTAAGTCACCTAAAGGTGACTAACCTCGGGGCTTTTTTCAAAAGACCAAAGCGCAAATTGTAACGGTGGAGAGTATAAATCATCTATTAATCAAAATTAATTGATTAAAAAGACATTTTTTAATAAGTTAATAACCCTTATTTGTGGGCCTTCAACTGGAATGAACCAGTACAGATTATGGTTTTTTTTAAAACTGATTGATAATTAAGTCATTATAACTAAATAATTGATCTAACGACTGATTTTATAACTCATTGAGATTTAAAGTCGAACTCACGTTATAGGTGTTCACTCGATGATCAAGTTTTTAGTCTGACAATGCACAAGGATTGTATATAATAATGGATTTTATTTGCTAAGCCTAAAATCACGCTCATACATTTCTTCTCAAAACATTTGCTGATTGAATAGCTTTCTTCTCTTTGATTTGATTTTCCAAGGGAGAATTTGTTCATTTGCTCATTTCACTTTATGGCCCACAATTTTCGGTTATTGACGTATTAATATTAAGGGTTTAATCGTTAAAAAAGCTGGTTTTATCAATTAATTATTCTCAAGCAATTGATTAATCGAAAATTTCGATAACTTATTCT
>NBMI01000367.1 GCA_002085445.1 Candidatus Parabeggiatoa sp. nov. 2 | reverse complement strand
CACCAAGTCATATTTGTGTTGACAATTGCACGGTGCCTGAGTCGCCCAATGCTTTAATTGGGCTTGGTGATGGTTAAGCAATTGTTGTTCTGGCGAGTTATCAGAAACAGAGGCGGATATTTTGGCTAATAACGCCAGAGAACAATAAAAACTGTGTACGGGTAAAAAAAACATCCCACCAGCACCTTCTTTATATTTTTCGGTTAACAAGGCATTCTGGTAGGCTTTTTCAATATCTCGAAAAATAAACGCCAGCAGGGTTTGCGCCAGATAAGTGGCACAACACAGGGTAATTTGTTGTTCTTCGATGAATTGAGGCAACAATTTTTCTTTGTTGAAAATCGTACCACTCAGTTCGGTGAGATCACCTTTGCCCAGCAAATTCGTACCACTCAGTTCGGTGAACTCACCTTTGCCCAGCAAATTGAGCGTCGCCTGATAATAAGGTATCAAAAAGTTGTAATGGAAATCTTGTTGCAACTGGCTGACTCTTTTCAGGGTGTTAGGGTACTTTTCAGTAAGCTTCTTAAGCTCAGAACCCATCAAGAATTGATAAATATCAGGTTCAACAAGCGCAAAACAGGCGTATTCAATATCGCCCATTTCTAATGCGGGTTGGGATGCATGATAATACGCGGCGACGGTTTCGCGTACTGATTGTCGCCAGTGCATGACTGTCGAGTAAAATAACATCTGGACTCTGATTTGAAGTGGTTTGGCATTGAATTTATCACTCAATTCCACGCCCAATTTTCCAAATTGATAGCCTTTTTGAATATTCCCTTGTCCACATAATATGCCTCCGTATGAGGCATAGCCAACGGCGGAAAACTCGCATAAACCGTTAGAAAAGGAAAGATTAATCATGGTGAGACAAATTTGCTCAAACACTTCAGCATTACTTGCCCACGCAGGTGTCACTATGAGATTTAAGATTTGCATGGTCGATAGTTTAAGAGCATCAGTCATGTTTGGCAGACTCATCACGGATTCAACCTCAAAGTCTGCTAACAGTTCTGTGGATAAACGTTGCCCAAGCAAAGACAATACTTCAAATCCAAGTTGCCAAGCTTGATTTTGTTGACCTAAAGCAATGGCATGTTGTATTTTCACGTCATACGCAGCCAGTTTATCAAGCGTGTTGTTGGCATGGAAAAGCACCGCCTCAATGTAGGTGTCCATCTGTTTAAAGTTGGTTGTCAAAAACGCGACTTGTGATAAGGTACCATAGAGTGCCAGGGTTAACTCATAGTGATTGTGCCAAGCGTCTTCGCCAAGGAGATAAAGAGCATTTTGCAAATACTCATAGGCGGGTTTGTAGGCATTCGATTCTTTAGCTTTTTGACTGGCCGTTAAATTGAGTTGGGCTACTTTTAGTTGCTCTTCGCTGTCCGTAATCAGAGTCAAACTGTTATTGAACTGAGAGACAATCTCAAAAATTTTTTCCTCCATCTGTTTTGGCTTGAGATTAGCAAGTAGCAAGCGAGCTATTCGTAAATGCCGTGTTTTTTTCTCATCATCATCAATTAAGAAATAGGCCGCTTGTTGTACGCGATCATGTTGGAATTTAAAACGAGTGTCTACCTCAGCAGTTTCTAGTTTTTCCAACTGTTTATAGTTCTCATCCAAAGGCAAAAGTAAACCTTCTTTTATGGCTTCAAAGAGAAGTGCCAACGTGTTGGTTTGTGAATGTTGTCCGATGAGAGACAAGGTTTTTAAATCGAATTGGTTGCCGATGCATGCGGCTAATTTCAAGGCAGTTTGCGTTTCTTCTGA
Source organism: Candidatus Parabeggiatoa sp. nov. 2 (assembly GCA_002085445.1). Taxonomy (GTDB): domain Bacteria; phylum Pseudomonadota; class Gammaproteobacteria; order Beggiatoales; family Beggiatoaceae; genus Parabeggiatoa. The sequence continues at coordinate 4,608 of NBMI01000367.1, read as the reverse complement.
CAACAGGCCTATCTTGTCGGCCATCAATTCCACTACATTGTCTGTCATCTCAAGCGCCGCGATTTTGTCAACGGCCCATTGCCACTTTTGTGTGTTAAAATAAAATACTAATAAGGCTTGTTCATACAACGATTTCAGAAATTCGTGGGTAAAGAACGCGTTGCCTTGGGTTTTTTCGTAGACTAAATCAGTCAATGCTGTGGCATAAGATGGCCCACACTTTAACGCGTCAGCTATTAAGGTGTTGACGTGTTGATGAGACAGATTTTGCAGTCTTATTTCGTGCAAGGTAACCTTGCACTCCTTTTTGAGTTCTTCTACCGTTGTCATCAACGGGTGGGCTGCATCCACTTCGTTGTCTCGATAGGCGCCGATGATTAAGAAGTATTGATTGTCGGTATCTGTCATCAAGCGTTTTAATAGAGCCAAGGAGGCCGAATCGGCCCATTGTAAGTCGTCTATAAATAAAACCAGTGGGTGCTCTTTTTGACAGATAGCGCGGAAAAAGTTCTGAAAGACGAGATTAAAACGGTTTTGGGCCTCTTGAGGGCCTACTTGGGCGACGGCTGGTTGTGGGCCTATAATGAGTTCTAATTGACCAATCACCTCAATTAATACTTGGCCGTTGTTGCCAATGGCCGTTAGGATTTTTTCGCGCCATCTTATTAATTCTTCGGTACTTTCGGTGAGTAGATAGTTGCAAAAGTTATTAAAGGCTTGCGTTAAGGCCGAATAGGGAATATTGCGCTGATATTGGTCAAATTTGCCTGCCGCGAAGTGGCCGTGCTTTTCTGTCATCGGTTTATGGACTTCATGCACCAAAGCTGTTTTGCCCACGCCAGAATAACCGGCCACGAGCATCATTTCGCCTTTTCCAGTGGGGTTCTTTTCTTCCTCCGTGACACGCTCAAAGGCTTGCAATAACGTGTCTAGTTCGTTTTCGCGGCCGTAGAGTTTTTGTGGAATTTGGAATTTGCCCGAAAAGTCGTTTTGGGCGAGTTTAAAGGTTAAAGTTCGGAGGTTTTGGAAACCTTGGAGATTTTCTGAGCCTTGACACCAAAGGCCGATTGATATCGCTCTTCGACATTTTTTGCCATCAATTTCATGACGATGTCTGAGATAATGGACGGCACGTCGGGTTTGATTGAGCAAACGGGCGCTGGTGTTTTGGCAATGTGGCAATGGACTAATTCCATCGGGCTGTCTGAATTAAACGGCAGTTGTCCTGTCAACAGTTCATAGAATGTGACACCTAAGGAATACAAATCAGTGCGGTAGTCCAAGCTACGATTCATGCGCCCGGTTTGTTCAGGAGAAATGTAGGCCAATGTCCCTTCTAATTGGTTGGGATTTTTGAGCGTGGGGTTTTCCCGCGGCAAGACGGTGGCGATGCCAAAGTCAATGATTTTGAGTTGTTCAGTCGTGGGCTCGAACACGATATTACTAGGATTAATGTCCTTATGGATAATATTGGCCGCGTGAATTTGGCCTAAGCTATCGGCGATTTGGATGGCACGCGGCAGAAACTCTTTCACAGTCAAGCACCGTTCAGTCATCAATTGCTTTAGGGATTCGCCACCAAAATCTTCCAACACGATGACTAAGGTATTTTGAGATTTTTCAAGGCCGTATGTTTTTATAACACCGTCAAGATTGAGGCTTTTCGTGATTTCGTACTCTTGCCGGTAGCGCGTCAATTCCTCTGGCGTAGGATAGTCTTCTTTTAGCACCTTGAGGATAACCGGTTGATTATCCTCTTTTCTGAGCCCACGAGAGACGAGGGAGTTGGTACTTTCGTAAATTGGTTCGTTAATATGATAGTTAGCTATGGTAATCATTGATAAGTTTCCCAGTTGTTTGTCGTTTGTCGTTTGTCGTTTGTCGTTTGTAGTTTGTAGTTTGTAGTAGGCGATTTATCGCCTTAAAACCGTGAGTTGCTAAAGCAACTACTACAAACGAAGCCGTGAGTTGCTAAAGCAACTACTACAAACCTAAGTTGCTAAAGCAACTACTACAAACGGTGAGTTAGTTGCTAAAGTAACTACTACAAACGGTTATTTTCAAGTACATCAACGCCTTCCCAGTCGTCAGGCACTCCATGTTTTTGAAAATGTTCGCAGCGTTTCAGATATATCTGTGCCGCTTTATCATTTTCATTCACCGCTAATACTTTTTCAAAAAAGGGGCATGCCTCATTGAACTGTTTCCAATGATAAAGCACAAAACCTTCCTCAAAATCGTTGCGTGTGGTGTCTTTCAGTGCCAAATTCGCTGGCGATTCTGCATCATAAATTTCGTAAACAGTGACGATTTCAGATTTCCCTTTAACTTTCACCGCATCAATCACTCGAATATGATAATGTAACGGTTCGGCTAATTTGAGATAAGTTTGTTCCGTGATTAATAAGGGTGTGCCATAGATTTTTGTTAACTCTTCAATACGTGAGGCTAAATTGACAGCATCCGAAATCACCGTGCCGTCCATGCGATTTTCACCGCCTATTGTGCCGAGCATCAACGGCCCTGTGTTGAGGCCAATACCAATTGAAACCGGTGGTAAACTTTCTTGTTGTCGATCTTGATTGTAGTGTGCCAGCTTTTTTAACATCGCATTTGCCCCACGCACCGCATCGTCAGCACAGGTAGGAAATAGCGCCATAATGGCATCACCAATATATTTATCAATAACACCTTGATGTTGATGAATAACTGGTTCCATTTGGCTCAAGTAGGCATTGATAAAATTGAAATTGTCTTGTGGGGTCATTTTTTCCGAAAGCGAGGTAAAGCCGCGAATATCGGAAAACAAGATAGTCATTTCTTTAGCAACTTGGTCACCCAGTTGAACCTCAAGAACACTTTTTTTGTCCAAGAGACTTAAAAATTCACGGGGCACAAAACGTTCATAAGCTTTGTTGAGCTTTTGGAGTTGTTTGGTAAACCTTTCTCGTTCAGTTTCCGCCAGTTTGCGCTCGCTGATGTCTTGAAAGGCCGTGATGGCATAGATAATATTTTGTTTTTCATCAAAAATAGGGCAGCCCCAGACTTCTACGGGGATAATTTTATCGCCTTGGTGAATTTCCATATCATCAACGCGGGTTATTTCACCTTGCAACGCTCGCACAATGGGTATTTTCTCAGGCGGATACTGCTGATTAGTGTTTGCGATATAAACTAACATAGAAAATTGTTCGGCCGCGATTGTTACAACACCTTTACCAAGTAATTGTTGTCCTCTCTGATTGATATAGTAGAGTTTGCCGCTGGCTTCGAGTACGCCCACGCCGACGGGCATCGCTTCCAAAAATTGAGTCAACCGATTTTCTCTGATTTCCAGTTCTTCATTGAGTTTGAGTAATATTTTCTGTGCCTGTTGGTGTTCAACGACTTTGGTTTGAAGTTTGACGGTTTCTTCTCTGGCTCGACGGGCTTGGGCATTGATACGGGATAGGGTAAGTAGCGCAATAACCAAAACCACCCAGAGTGTGCCGATGACAGAGAATATTATATTGCGTAGATTATCGACGGCATCAAACAAATAGCGTTTATCAACAGAAACATATACCGTCCAACCCACATAATTTACCTTTGTGGAAACTTTCGCCCATGCCGACAAATGATGTATTTCATTAAATTCTTTCAAATCTTCTTCATTCAAATCAAGGATACTCACTGAAGTTATGCCACGACGCTCCCCAGCAAATTCCAGCAACATTTTTTCATAAGGATGAACAAAAATGGCTTTTTTAGCTGTCGTGACATAAACAATTCCGTTCTGATTAAGATTCGTTTTGGCGATATAATCACGCAACATAGGAAGAACCATGTCAACTGTGACAACACCGGCAAATTTGTTATCACTCTCATAAAAGGCCTGTGAAGCACTCATGTACACCAAGTCAGTATCAAAATACGGTTCCGTGAAAACCGGTTTGCCGCCACCGTTTTTTCCGGCGAGATACCAAGGCTGTTGATGAAAGTTGTACTCATGTGTTGTCCATTCATAAGTCAACACTGGGGGATCAATGAGCGTTTTTCCTCGGTGTACATAGGGCCCAAAATAGCGTTCTGTTGAGGCGAATACATAAGGCTCAAACCAAGCACCGGTGCCATAGATGGTTTCCTTGGGAGCAGAGATTAGAATTCTCTCTAATAGCACTTCAACTTCACGCTTATTTTTCCGCAACGGTGCAATCAGGGCGGCAGTTGATTGAACCAATTGTTGGGCACTGATGAGATAAGTTTCAATTGATAAAATCCAACTAATCCGATAGTAATAAAAAGAACGGAAACAACAAGTACGACTGAAATAATAAAAAATATTGACCGTTCACTGTTGGCGGTATTTAGCGTTATTGGTTTCATATGATTAAAAAAACTAAAACCGTTAGTTGCTAAAGCAACTACTACAAACGGTGGGTGAATTGCTAAAGTAACTTACTACAAACGGTGAAGTTGCTAAAGCAACTACTACAAACAGTGGTAAAAACAATAACGGCCTTTGCCCGCATGTTTTGCATCATACATAGCGGTATCGGCATATTTAATTAAAGTATCAACGTCTTTGCTATCGTGGGGATAGATGCTAATACCAATACTTGCCGAAAT
>NBMI01000112.1 GCA_002085445.1 Candidatus Parabeggiatoa sp. nov. 2 | reverse complement strand
CGAATTTGTGCGATACCAAAAGTGGGCCAGGTTGTCGAATTGATAGGTGCTGATTTTGTTAATGGCCCACTAATTGCGCGGATAAGCGAATTGAGTACAGCGAAACGCAGTGGCGAAACGCCTATTGCGTGGATAAGCGAATTTGCGCGATACCAAAAGTGGGCCATGTTGTCGAATTGATAGGTACTGGTTTTATTAATGGCCCACTAATTGCGTGGATAATCGAATTGAGTACAACTAATTACCTGTGACAGCCTTATTTATAAATTCGTTGATTTCTCAATTAGTTGTACTTAGAGAGCCAAGCACTTAAAATTCGTTTATCCGCGCAATTCGTTGTACTATTCGTTTATCGGCCCGTAATTCGTTGTACTATTCGTTTATCCGCGCAATTCGTTGTACTATTCGTTTATCCGCGCAATTCGTTGTACTATGAGTCAAGCACTATTTAACAAATATCATATCATTAAACGCCTCATAAATTAATAATTGATTAGGCATTTTTTTTGTCTCCAACCAAATATTAATGAAAAATGATTTAATGACTGATAAGTCGATAATTTGGCTATTTTAACTACTTAGTACGGCCATTAATTCTCTGGCACTGTCGACCGATCGTTTGGACGGATTTCAGGGCGTTGCCAAACGAAAATTTGGACTTTTGCCAAACTAAAGTTTGGACTCCTGCCAAACGACTCCTGTCTTGTACATAAATGAGTTACAATCGTCCTCCCACTAAAATGCTAAGACACTGAATTAAGTTTGGGCTACCAGAATTAAGCTGAGCCGGTTTGTCCAGTGCGACTTCGATTCCGGCCATTAACAAGAGACTTAGACTCAAAATAAGCGGTTTTTTATAACGACTTGAAAATAATGAGAAAGGCCCTAATTTGTGTGGCATAGACATCAGTTTCCCCTTTTGCGTTTCGGCAAGATGAAAATGGCTGTGACTCGTTGACAGCATGTCAACTAAAATCATGCTTCTGTATTTATAGACGCATCTGAGTACGATTTCGTTAGTCTTAGTCAATTTTTTTTTGCTACAGGCCATGCCACAAAAAATGACCGTCTTACTTATATAGATAGCGCTTTGGACAATTTTATTAGGGATGTGATGTTGAGCGTCGGGGTACAAGAAAAAACCGCTTCCGTTTTGAAAACCTCTTGGCGTTTTGTTCAACGCGTTGAAAAGACTACAACGGATTTGGGGAGTAAACGGATTGGGCGCATTCCTATTAAACGGGCAATAACTAACAAGGATTGTATTTTATAAGGGATTTGCTTATGAAAGGATTGTTGATGAGAACGTTTTGAAGTGCGACTCAAATTTCACGAAAATTTTAACAACTCAAAATGGCATTATATCCCTTCAAAACAAATCCTTTCTAAAATATAATCCTTGTAGTTATTGAAAAGTACCCTGAAAATGGAAATGCGCCCAGTAAAAGTCATTTTTTTTTAACACCGAACTCACGGAGTTCCACTTTAGTCACACTTCAGTATCGAGCCTTTAATAATCTCTGTAAAACGCTGTGTAGCTCCGTGTCTAGCGTTAAGAAGATTTAAAAACTGATAGGTGATAAATTAAATTCGCTTATCCGCGTAATTAGTTGTACTCATCATTTAATTCGTTTATCCGCGTAATTCGTTGTACTAAGCGTAATTCGTTGTACTAAGCGCAAATAGTTGTACTCATTGAGAATTCGTTTATCCGCGTAATTATCTTTGCTACACAAAAAAATATAGCTTATAGTAAACACGGCTGAGATTTGGACTTTTTATGTTTTGGGAATTTGCGAAGCTTCCCGTAGGCTCATTCCTCATTCCCGAAACAAAAAACCTCATATAACACAAACCACACTCAATTACCAATTACCTATTACCAATTCACAATTCACAATTCATCATTCACCATTCACCATTCATCATTCACAATTCATCATTCATCATTCACCATTCACAATTCACATTTTCACCACCCCACTCCATGTCAGAGACGGCCGACAAATTACGCGCTTTAGGCTTAGCGGTGATACAAACCGAACAAAAAGCCATCGCCACACTAGCAAACCGGATCGATAAAGCATTTGTACATGCCTGCGAATTAATGCTTAAATGCAAAGGCCGCATTGTCGTCATAGGCATGGGCAAATCTGGCCATATCGGCGGTAAAATCGCCGCGACGTTAGCCAGCACCGGCAGCCCCGCCTTTTTTGTCCACCCAGGCGAAGCCAGTCATGGCGACTTAGGCATGATTACCGCCAAAGATGTCGTCTTAGCCTTGTCAAATTCCGGCGAAACTGAAGAAATTATAACAATCCTACCACTTATCAAACGCTTAGCTGTCCCCTTAATCACCCTCACGGGCAATAAGACATCGGCACTCGCCAAAGCCGCAACCGTCAATATTGATGTCAGCGTCGAAAAAGAAGCCTGTCCATTAGGACTCGCGCCCACCTCAAGCACAACAGCGGCCCTAGTGATGGGAGATGCCTTAGCGATTGCCTTACTTGAAGCCAAAGGATTTAGTGCCGAAGACTTTGCCCGTTCTCATCCGGGCGGCCGTTTAGGCCGTCGTCTATTATTATTAGTTCATGATATTATGCACACGGATGAACAAATGCCCACTGTCCCATCCACCGCAACACTGCGCGACGCATTAATGGAAATGACTCGCAAAAGCTTAGGCATGACGGCCATAGTTGAGAATGGACTACATGTGCGGGGCATCTTTACCGACGGCGATTTACGCCGTGCGCTTGATAAACAAGTTAATATTCATAGTACAATGATCACTGACGTGATGACGGCCAACGGCAAAACCATCTCAGCGGATTGCTTAGCAGTCGACGCCTTGAGTCTGATGCAAACCCATAAAATCACCGCGTTGCTGGTAGTAGACACACAACAAACGTTGATTGGTGTGTTGCACATGCACGACATACTACGCGCTGGCGTCGTTTAATCAATAATTGGTAATTGGTAATTGGTAATAAATTTGGGCCATTACCCTCTGTGGCAAACAAAACATGGGCAGAAAGAAATCCGATTTCTTCAAGAAATCGGATTTCTCTTTGTATTTCATTTTTCATTTTTCATTTTTCATTTTTCATTTTTCATTGAAGTGCATGGAAACCCTACTTGAAAAAGCCAAACAAATTCGCTTAGTTATCTTTGATGTCGATAAGGACAAGAATACAAAGCGTTTTACGCCCCCGATGGCTTAGGCATAAAAATGCTACAAGCCACGGGAGTCATTATAGGTATCATCTCGGCCAGAAATTCAAAAGCCGTCACACATCGCATGAATTCGCTCGGTGTGCAACATGTTTACCAAGGAAAACTTGATAAACTATCGGCATACAAACAAATGTGTGAAAAATTACAGCAGCAACCCCAACAAATAGCCTACGTGGGAGACGATCTCCTTGACATACCAGTGATGCGGCAAGCAGGACTCGCCATTGCGGTAGCCAATGCCCATTTTTTGGTCGTTAAACAGGCCCATTGGCAAACACCGGCGGCCGGTGGACGCGGCGCGGCACGGGAAGTCTGTGAATTAATCATGCAAGCGCAAGGAACGTTGGCCGCCCAACTCAATCGTATTGAAAAAGGTAATTGGTAATTGGTAAATGGTAATTGGTAATTGGTAATTGGTAATTGGAACGGGTGAGGACATAAATATGTTAACTCGTTGGGGCACTTGGATCGTTTTAATTGGCTTCGCGCTAGCAACAACTTGGCTAGTGCATAGCTTGGAAGAGGAGTTTTCCGCACCAAATAAGAACAGCCCTCATGTCCCTGATTATACAATGAAAAATTTTAAGACGCTCCAGATGGATGAACACGGACGCTTGAAAAATCAATTGACGGCGGAAACGATGACACACTATCCAGACACCAACACGGCCTTGACAACACCTTATATGGTGTTTTATAAAGACAACTTGCCAACTTGGACGGTGCGTGCCGAACACGGTGAAGTCTCGCCCGATGGTAATCAAGTGTGGTTACTCGGTAATACCGTCATACAACAACACACTCAAAGTCAACAAAAAGCCCTGAAAATTTTCTCACGAGATATGTGGATAAAACTCGATACCGAATACGCCGAAACGGCCGCCCCCACCACGATTCTGAGCAACTCTGGCGAAACTCACAGTGTCGGAATGCGTGTCTTTCTACCCACAGAACGGATAGAATTACTTTCACAAGTGCGAGGACGTTATGTACATCCATAGACTCACGTTACTCTTTCTGAGCATCCTATTGTCGAGCAGCGTTTTTGCTCTAACCAGCGACAAAGAACAACCGATTCAAATCGAGGCCGACAAAGCGACGATTGACAACATCAAAGGAATTGCCATCTACAAAGGCAATGTCATTGTCACCCAAGGCACCATCCGCATTAATGCGGACAAGATAACCCTCAATTACACAAAAAGAAACGACATTGAAAAAGTGGTCGCGGAAGGCAAACCCGCTCGCTTTAAGCAACGTCTTGACAACGGCGAAGATATCAAAGCCAAAGCCAAGGAAATGGAATATGATGCCATCAAAAACATGTTATACTTAAAAAAAAATGCTGAATTACGAAAGAGCAAAGGCCGAGAAGACAACTACATCTCTAACGCACCACTTATCACCTATGATACCCAACGTGGTATCTTTACCGCGGACAAAGGCAAGCGCAAAGGGGGACGGGTTACAATGACCTTTAAGCCCCAAAAAAAATAGTGACAGGCGTCCAAACTTTAGTTTGGCAGGCGTCCAAATGACGCAAAAGTTTTTTGAAAAGTTTTTGCGTCGATTTTAGTTTGGCAGTCGTCCAAACTTTAGTTTGGCTAAACAAACATACCATCAAATCCCTTGTGGTTGCCCCTTGTTGCTTGCCATAAGGCGGGATTAGAGCGATCCTACACTAGGGCATTCCTGGGGTGGTGAAAATAAAGTTCCGAGGGATCGATAACTTGATCCCACTTTTGTTCCTCTTCAGTCAATAACTAATAAAAACAATCATTTAAATATCATTAAAATCATTAATCATTAATCATTAATCATTAATCATTAATCATTAATCATTAATTGTTAATTCTTTTCACCACCCCAGGGCATTCCCCCCTTAAAGGGGAATTTAATATTAATTTGACAATGAGTACACTATCGGCACACCATCTGGCGAAACAATACAAATCTCGCCCCGTAGTCAAAGATGTCAGCCTCAACATCACCAGCGGAGAAGTCGTCGGCTTGTTAGGGCCAAATGGCGCCGGCAAAACCACCAGCTTTTACATGATTGTCGGCTTGATTGTATGTGATCAAGGCACCATATCTTTGGGTGGAAAAGACATAAGCCGCTACCCCATGCACAAACGGGCACAAATGGGATTGGGCTATTTACCACAAGAACCCTCCATTTTTCGCAAACTAACCGTCGCCGACAACATTCTGGCCGTTCTTGAGGTACAAAAGCACCTCGCCAAAGCACAACGCAAACAACGTATTGACTCACTGTTGGAAGAATTGCATGTACAACACTTGCGAAACAATCTCGGCATGAGTTTATCGGGAGGAGAACGGCGGCGTGTTGAAATTGCCCGTGCCTTAGCCTCGGAACCGCGGTTTATTTTACTCGACGAACCGTTTGCGGGAGTCGATCCACTCTCAGTGCTAGATATTCAGCGAATCATTGCACATTTATGCCGTTTAGACATTGGCATTTTAATCACCGACCACAATGTTCGTGAAACCTTGGACATCTGTGACCGTGCCTATATTGTCAATGAAGGGGAACTGATTGCCCAAGGGACACCAGAAAATGTCTTACACAATGAACACGTCAGAGAGGTCTATCTAGGCCACGATTTCAAATTGTAATCTAGATATTTCAGAAAATTTGGCAGCCAACAGCTAAAGCAGTTGTCTGAAAGCAAAAGTCCCCTAAAGGGGACTAAATAATTATCCTAAAATCTATAGAATGCGTAATAAACCATTCATTAACGATTCAAAAAGCATTTGCCCCAGGTGTTTGTTTTTCTTTAAAAGAGTCCTTATGATTTTTCTATCAAGCGGCCAATCGTGGGTTCCGTAATTATGGTCTTTAATGAACTGACAACTCTTAAAAATTGCGTTTCCCCAAGCAAATAAGGATTGTACAAAGCGGCTTTTCAACATGATGTGTTTTTGTCATTGTAGATTCACCCACTCTCATGAGTGCTATTGTTAACGTTTGTTAACCTAAATGAATCGGTTAAGTTTAGGTGTTATAAAATGAATTCACGATGTCTCATAACAGATTAAATTCGTAAGCAACTTGGAACGAAGAACGAGAACGATCACTCATAACTCGCATAGACTTAGGTTGCGAAACCGAGGGAAAGGGCCGGGGTGAGGAAGCATTGGACTGAAGTCGGTAGATTAAACCTTATTTTATTTGAAAATAACGCTCATGAAAGCAAGTCTTCAAGTACGTCTCGGTCAACAAATTACCATGACACCACAACTGCAACAGGCGATTCGTCTCTTGCAGTTATCTAGCCTTGAGTTACATCAAGAGATTCAACAGGCCTTGGAATCCAACATCATGTTGGAAGAAGTTGCTGAGGATGAGTATGAGACTTCAAATTCCGACAATCAGGATTTAGATTTTAGCCGGGAAGATGACTTCAATAGCGACTCCTCTCAGGCTCAAGAAAAATTGAGCGATTCAAATCCTGACTTGTCAAGCGTCAATGACGAGGGTAGCGATGAGATCGCGCTGGCTAATCTCACCGACATTCCCAATGAACTTGCCGTTGATAGCAAATGGGAAGACATTTACGATAGCATCCTCACACCAACAGACTTGCCCCACAGCGACGACAAAGATTTCTTAGCCAATCAAAGGAGTGCCGCTGAAACTTTACAAGACCATTTGCAGTGGCAACTGGATTTGACCCCCTTTAGCGATTTAGATCGCGCCATAGCGACTGCCATCATTGATGCCATAGACGGCGACGGCTATTTGCGTGCCGAACTCTCAGAGATTGCACAAACTATAGGGAGAGACCCCAAACCCTCCACCAAGGAAATAGGAACCGTACTCCGTCGGCTTCAACATTTTGATCCACTGGGTGTGGGCGCACGCAATTTAAGCGAATGCATGTTGTTACAATTGAAAGAATTGGCTCCCGACACCCCTTGGCTAAAAGAAGCCAAAATTCTTGCCGGCAAGCACTTAGCTCTCTTGGGCACACACGACTATGCCCAATTAAGCAAAAGCATGAAATTGACTCGTGACCAATTGCGAGAAGTGGTCAAGCTCATTCTATCCCTCAACCCACGCCCCGGTGCCCAAATCGAACCCCCGCAGACGACTTATGTGATACCTGATGTGTATGTCAAAAAAGTCCACGGTCAATGGAAAGTCGATCTTAATCCTGAGGTTTCACCGAAGCTGCGTGTTAATAGCTACTATGCAGGTCTGATTTCACGGAATAACAAGAGTGCCGACAATCAGAACCTGAAAAATCATTTACAAGAAGCCCGCTGGTTTATAAAAAGCCTCAAAAGTCGTCAAGATACGTTGCTGAAAGTTGCCAAATCTATTGTCAAACATCAATCAGCCTTTCTTGACTACGGTGAAGAGGCCATGAAACCATTGATATTACATGATATTGCCAGCGAGTTGGAAATGCACGAATCGACCATCTCTCGCGTCACCACCCAAAAATATATTCATACTCCCCTAGGCATCTTTGAACTCAAATATTTCTTTTCCAGTCATGTCGCCACTCAAAGTGGCGGAGAATGCTCCTCTACCGCCATTCGCGCCATAATTAAGAAATTGATTGCGGCTGAAAATACCGAAAAACCACTCAGTGACAGTAAAATTGCCACCCTGTTATCTGAACGAGGAATCAAGGTAGCCAGACGCACGGTTGCCAAATACCGCGAAGCGATGGTTATACCGCCTTCCAACGAGAGAAAACGCTTGGCATAAATCTTCACTAAAAAAAGGAACACACATATGCAACTCAATCTTAGCGGTCATCACATTGAGATTACTTCCGCCCTGCGTAACTACGTCACCAGCAAGATGGAACGTTTAGAACGTCACTTTGAGTCTATGACCAACCTGCATGTGGTTCTCAGTGTGGAAAAACTGCGTCAAAAAGCGGAAGCGACTTTACATGTGAGTGGTGCTAACCTGTTTGCTAATGCGGAACATGAAGACATGTACGCTGCCATTGATGCCCTGACTGATAAACTGGACAGACAGATTAAAAAACACAAAGAAAAACTCAAAGACCATCGTCAATCTGAGGGTGGTCTCAAAGCTCAACCGATTAAGAGCCTATCCGAAGACATCAAAAAAGAAAAGGAATAGAGTCGTTTTCGGAGAAAGTAAGGGCATTCGCGGTGGTCTGCCCCTACCAAACCTCGCGTATTCAGGGGATGTAGGGGCTTTCCTAAGCGTTCGCCACTTAATATCATTGAAATAGAAAGTACACCGTTGGAAATGGGTAATGGGGACGAGGCAAAACCACTTTTGCCACCCATTACCAATTACCAATTACCAATTACCAAAACATGCAAATCTCAGATATACTTACCCCGGATCGGATGCTTTGTCATATACAGGCAACCAGCAAAAAACGTGTCCTTGAATACTTCAGTAAATTGCTGGCAACAGAAACGTCTGAACTGACGAGCCACAACATTTTTGAAAGCTTATTGGTGCGTGAACGATTAGGAAGCACTGCCCTTGGCAAAGGTGTTGCGATTCCCCATGCCAGAGTTGCTCAATGTGATATCACCTTGGCCGCTTTTGTACAACTAGAGAAGGGTATCGACTTTGACGCGCTTGACAAACAACCGGTCGATTTACTGTTTGCCTTGATGGTGCCGGAAAAGTCAACAGAAGAACACTTAAAAATTCTTGCCCTATTGGCTCAGATGTTTAGCGAAAACGAGTTTCGTGACAAACTGCGGAACACCCAAGACTGCGGGGAAAAGTTTAACCTCTTAACCCACTGGCGGCCCACCGCACCTGATTTTTTATGACCCGATTCAGTCTTGAAGAACTGATTAAAAATCACGCCGACGGTTTGGCATTAGCTTGGGTAGCCGGGCGGGGCGGAAGTCATCGCACCTTGTTGTTGGCAGAAGACCAAAAACTCGCCAATGTTGGCTACCTCAACCTGATTCACCCTCACCAAATTCAAATCATCGGCGTCTACGAACTCGCCTACTTGGATAGCCTTGCCAGAAACGTCTATCAAGATTACCTCAAGCAACTGTTTGAAAACGAGAATCTGGTCTGCATTATTGTTATTGACAGTCCGAATGTTCCTGAAGATTTGCTCACCGCGGCCGAACACTACCAGATTCCTCTATTTACCTCACTACTGTCCGGTGAAAGTGTTATTAATTATCTGCATACCACCATAGCCAGACTAATCGCGCAACGTATCACCCTACACGGTGTTTTTATGGACGTGCTAGGCATGGGAGTTTTGATTATGGGCGACAGTGGCACCGGCAAAAGTGAATTAGCGTTAGAACTGGTCAGTCGAGGACATCGTTTAATTGCCGATGATGCCCCGGAATTTTCCAAAATTGCGCCCAAAACAATCAGCGGGGCCTCTCCTTTAAGCATGAATGCCTTTTTAGAAGTACGTGGCTTAGGCATTTTAAATGTACAAGCCCTGTTTGGCGACAGTGCTATAAAAAAAGACAAATACCTACGCCTAATTGTGCAACTAGAACAGATGACACCGGAACGCTTACAAAACATTGACCGTTTACAAGGCGATTACCGTGTCCGCCGTGTCCTTGATGTCGACATCCCCGAAATCGGCTTACCCGTCGCGCCGGGGCGTAATCTGGCTGTACTACTTGAATGTGCGGTACGCAACCACAGTCTAAGAATGCAAGGCTACAATGCGGCTGATGAGTTTTGTGAACTACAACGGCAAGCCATACATAAAATTGAAAATTGAAAATCGTTTGACAGTCGTCCAAACTAACGTTTGGCAGTCGTCCAAACTTTAGTTTGGCAGCAGGAGTTTATCTAAATGCCAATCCGGCCCAGTAAAAAGCTTGAAACCTTTGAGAATCCTTATAGTGACCGCGATTATACGATTCATATCCGTATTCCTGAATTTACCTGCCTGTGCCCAAAAACCAAACAACCCGATTTCGCCACCTTATTTTTAGACTACGTGCCCGATAAACTTTGCATAGAGCTCAAATCATTGAAAAGTTATATCTGGTCCTATCGTAATAAAGGCGCGTTTCACGAAGCGGTCACTAACAAAATTCTCAATGATTTCGTGCATACCTCTGCGCCACGCTTTATGCGTTTACGGGCCGAATTTAATGTGCGTGGCGGCATTTATACGACAATCGTGGCTCAACACCTCGCCTCGGACTGGACACCACCTCCCCTTGTCCATCTCCCTTAGGAAAAGTTAAGGGCTTTGCACGTGGGATTGCCCCTACAAACCGTCATGTAATGTAGGGGCAATCCTTTATGGTTGCCCTCATCCAAAAGCGGTACGATATGGCATTGAGGTGAAACCTGGGGAGGATCGGGGCGGGTTTGATACCAAAACCCACAGGTTCCACCTGCGGCTATTCACATTCAACCCCTTCAGGGTTGAGTTTACCATACTGTTCAAAAAAAATTCTACCTGATGACTCTTAACCAATTATAATTAAGAAAATGGCTAAAACAAAACTAACAGCTATTAGTGGTTTTCCGGAGTTTTTACCGCCGGAGCAAATTCTTTTTGCAAAGGTGCTTGATATTATCCGTGAGGGTTATGAACTTTACGGTTTTTCGCCCATTGAAACGCCGGCTGTCGAGCGAAAAGAAGTGTTGACTTCAAAAGGTGGCAATGAGAAGGAAATTTACGCGCTTTCTCGTCTGGCCGCTGGGGAAGGTGAAAACCCAAACACAGAATTAGCACTTCATTTTGATTTAACCGTACCACTGGCACGTTACGTGGCTATGCATAAAAACAAGCTCACCTTTCCTTTTCGTCGTTATCAGATTCAAAAAGTCTGGCGTGGTGAGCGATCACAAGCAGGGCGTTCTCGTGAATTTTATCAGTGTGATATTGATGTCATAGGCCGAGGTTCTCTCAGTCTTTTAACGGATGCCGAGATTCCCAGTATTATTTATCAAATATTTCGTCGAATGAAGATCGGCCCTTTTGTGATTAGAATCAACAATCGTAAGATTCTTCAGGGCTACTTTCAATCTTTAGGTATCCAAGCCGATCAGATAGACGGTATCACGCGGATTATTGATAAACTGGAGAAAATGGGCACAGAAAAAGTCGTCAGCGAACTGACTAATAAGACTGCGCTTGAAAAAGCCACTGCTCAACAAATGATAGACTTTTTGGGAAATGAACTCAAAACGGATGACATGCTAACCCAATTAAATAGCATGAGCCAAATCAACGAACAATTTTCTCAAGGTGTCAAAGAGTTAGCCAGTGTCGTTGAAGGTATTCGGAATTTTCGCGTTCCGGAAGCGTCTTTTAAAATCGATCTCAGTGTTGCACGCGGACTTGATTATTATACAGGTACTGTCTACGAAACCGTGTTAGTAGAACATCCGGGCATTGGTAGTATTTGTTCTGGTGGCAGATACGATGATCTCGCAAGCTTTTTTACCAATGAAAAGCTCCCAGGTGTAGGCCTCTCTATTGGTGTTACTCGGTTAGTGTCTCAATTAATTGAAGATGGCCTACTAAAAAAGGGGGCCGCGACAGTCGCACAGGTGCTTGTGGCCTCTATGGATGAAAACCGTACAAGCGACTACCTGCGTATGGGAACTGAACTCCGCAACGCCGGTATTCCTACTGAAGTTTATCTCGAAAAAGCACGTATTGGCAATCAGTTAAAGTATGCCGATAAAAAAGGCTTCAAAATAGCGATTATTGCCGGAGAAAATGAGTTTTCAGAAAACACGGTACAAATAAAAGACTTGATAACGGGTGAACCGATTGTATGCCCTCTCACAGATATGGTTCAGCAAGTGAAAAAGAGTCTATCCGCCCAAGAGTCCAAACTTTAGTTTGGCAGGAGTCCAAACTTAAGATATCTTTCCAAAGCGATTTTTTTGAGGGCCATGTTGGCGAATTGATTTTATTGATGGCCCTTGAAACTAAAATGTCCAGTACCAAGAGAAAATACTTGACCATATCAAGCACAATGGAAACTTCGCAACCAAATTTTAAAGTCACTTGTGCCATTCCTAGAACTGGCAGAACATTTGAAAATTTTTTAACCAAGTTGAAAACGCTTGGTGTCGATACAAACGAGATAGATAAAATCTTACAAGTTTCCAAACAAAGTAAATCGGTAAGCAGGGTTGATTTTGTGGAAGCTTCTCAATTTCACCAAGATGCGATACAGCAATTTCCTTGCTTCGGCTTGTTTGTTGACCGGAAACGCAATAAACGCCCTTATCGCGTGGGTTTTTTGGGATATGAGTGGCTGATAGGCGGTGTTTGTGTCCGAATAGAAGGCGAGGAACCTCATAATGGTTCTTCTTTAATTCGACTTGATGAGATAGACTGTGCCGTAGTGGGATTGGATGAACTTTTAACCATGACACAGTATTATTTACAGGATCCAACATTAGTCACAAAATGGGGAATGTACAACTACAATCTCGATCCCAAAAAACCTACCGGCATCCGCATAGCAGGTTCTGCACAATTGACGCGCTATAGTCCTGTCTTGGGTCAAGATGTCCAAGATATGGTTGGATTTTTCTTGATTTCTAAACCCAAACCGCCTCAACCCAATTCAGATAAGAAGCCAGAACCAAACTCTCCTCTTGATTTGTTTGTCCATTTATCAACACATGGCCGACGAGTCTTTGTTAAAGGCCGATATGCCGGCATTGTAAATGCGGCTTATCCGACTCTCAAAATCACCCCAGTAGAAGATGTTGAAGATGCCGTTATGCAAGCAGAAGTGGGCTGTGTTGGACTTGAGATTGTTCAAACGGGCAATACGCTTAGAAGGAAAGGACTCGTTTTACACGGCACGCCTTTATTTCTGTCAGAGAGCCTTTATGTGGTTGATTATTCTAGATATTGTCAAAATAAATCACTTCAAAAGTTCATACAAAGTTTGAAGCCCGTTGGCTATTTTGATGAAGATCGCATCAAACATTTTGCGCTATGGTATATTGCCTTAGAAAGTAATTTAGGTGATTCCTGGCTTAATAAGCCCTCTATCATAGAACTTTTCTGTGATTCACAAGACTCTGAAAATGGCTTGCGCCCTTATCGGTTACAAACCCGCTATTGGAAGCCAGATGATGTTTACAAGCAAGAAGAAGCAATCGCACTGCTTGAAGAGTCCAAAAGGAAATTACAGGCTTATTACGAAGAGTATAAATAAGTATAAGACAGGAGTCCAAACTTTAGTTTGGCAAGAAGCCCAGGGGCGATGCCCCTGGCTATATTAATGTCGCCCCGTTGGGGCTTTTCTATGAGCAAGAAAGGGGCGTGTCAAAGAAATCCGATTTCTGACTGCCGCCGTTAATTGATCTCTTCCGCCTCTATAACCCAGGTGGAACTGCTCCAACCCGTATAGCAGTCAGAACCAGAATATCCAGGTGTATTGCCCACCCAAATCCCTATCGTATGTGAACCGGCAGCAACACCTGAGCAATAACCTGCAACCGTACGACTACTGTGAGTATTATCATTCCCAGAAGCGTAATCGTCGTATCGGTTTTTGCTTTACTAAAACTTAAAACACGACTCTTAATTTGACCGACATCTGTTCCGTCATTGGGACCGTTACTTGTGGCGTATGCAATTGTTCTAATCAAATTACCCGCCACATCCAATTTCGCCCCTGGAGCCGTCGTGCCGATGCCGACGTTTACGGGTGTTGTTACCTTACCACTTCCATCAACCCATGAACTAGTGCCTGGATCGCCTTTCTCGCCGGTATCGCCTTTCTTGCCTGGATCGCCTTTCTTGCCTAGATCGCCTAGATCGCCTTTCTCGCCTTTCTCGCCTGGATCGCCTTTCTTGCCGGGATCGCTTTGGATACACCGTCATTAGCCGTCGTCTGGGCACGGTTAGCTTTAGAAACCGCCGAGTTAGCCGTGTTTTGGGCTTGAATCGCCTTAGTTCTGGCCTCAGAAGCCGTGTTTTGGGCGTTATTGGCTTTGGAGACACCGTCATTAGCCGTCGTTTGGGCACTGTCAGCTTTAGAAATCGCCGTGTTAGCCGTGTTTTGGGCTTGAATCGCCTTAGTTCTGGCCTCAGAAGCCGTGTTTTGGGCGTTATTGGCTTTGAAGACACCGTCATTAGCCGTCGTCTGAGCACGGTTAGCTTTAGAAACCGCCGAGTTAGCCGTGTTTTGGGCTTGATTCGCCTTAGTTCTGGCATCAGAAGCCGTGTTTTGGGCTTGAACCGCTCTGCGGCGATTATCCGCATTTTCTGTTTTCACCGGCTCTAAGGCTTGGGTTATCTGACCCAAACGAGTCACTAATTGATCCACAGTCGCTTTTAATTGTTGATTTTCTTCCCGCAACTGTTGAATCTCCCGTTGTAACGCTTTCCGAGCCTCGGTAGCCTCGATAATGGATTGGGTATTGTCCATCACATAGCCTTCCAAAGGTTCTTGTAAGGCTTGAACGGCATGGGCTGGAATAGTCAGCCCCATTAAGGCCGAAAGGGTTAACATTCGTGGTAATTGTTTTAATATCATGCTCTTCCTCTATTAGGTTTGTGAAATACGAGCTTTGCCAAAAATCCGCTGTCTTTGATACATCTTTTTTTTAACAGTGTTTAATATAGGAACTGGTATAAAAAAATCAAGTGCTCTATGTTTATCATTGAGTGAGAATCCCGTCAAAAAGCCAATGGTTCGAGCGTGGCTAATTACGCGGATAAACGAATTAAAAAAGCCCAAGTACAACTAATTGCGCGGATAAACGAATTTAAACCCGGCTTGCTTGGCGTGTTTGTCATTGATTGATAATCCCGTCAAAAAGCCAATGGTTCGAGCGTGGCTATTTTCTTTCAACAATCCTAAGTACAACGACACAAGACTAAGTACAACTAATTACGCGGATAAACGAATTAAAAAAGCCCAAGTACAACGAATTGCGCGGATAAACGAATTTAAACCCTG
>NBMI01000366.1 GCA_002085445.1 Candidatus Parabeggiatoa sp. nov. 2 | reverse complement strand
ACACTTTTTCCTTGTCCTTATTTACAACGTGAAGTCATTTTAACGCTTGAACGGGAACAACATATTACTGAACGTCATCCTGATTTACTGCCTCAATATAAACAGTATCTTGCGGAAACATTGTTAAAGCCTTTACTGATGCGTCGCAGTCGTCGTGCCAACAATGCTTTGTTATTTTCTCGTTGGTTTGATGAAATACGAAGAGGTCATTATGTTGTCATCAGTGTTATAACAGACACAGTGCCTAATATTCACCCTTGGATAATTACGGCCCACCTAAGTAGAAGAATGTCTAAAGGAGACATAATATGGCAACGGCTCTAAGTTTTAAATATGATCGCGGGGCTGATATTTTGTATATAGATAAAGTGCCACCCTATCCTGAACAAGCGTCAGAAGAATTAGATGATGAAGTCGTTACTCGTTTAAATCCCGATACCGGTGAGATTGAAAACTTGGAGATATTATTTTTTTCAACGCGCCTTTTGCGTCAAGATTGGTTTACGATTCCGCTCAAGGCGGATTTACGCTTAACCGCGTCGATTTAACTATGAATGACGGCATCATTGATAAATCCGATTGCTCAAAAAAATCGGATTTCTTGACAATAAAATCGGATTTCTACCAACTCTGTTGAAAATTTATCGAAACAATGGAAATAAAATTTGAACAAGATTTTTTGCATTATCTTAAAGCCGGTGCTTCCCTCATCCAAATCATTAGCTATGAAACGCAAAGAATTCATGGTGTTGTTAACAAAACCGCCGATGAATTGGGACGCAGTTGGTTTAGTTGGAATCGTATTGAGGGCATCAAAAAATGGGAAAACGGTGAGTTTGTGGAAGATGAGGCCGACTGCAGCCGAGAGGCCTCAAGCGTGTTAGAACAGTTTGAACAGGAATATTTTGAAAACAGTTTGTTGATTTTGGAAGACTTCCATCCGGATTTGACTGAAAATCAACCGCATATCATCCGCCGCCTTCGCAATATCGCGCTGCGTAAATATACTGATAGGGCTATCATTTTAGCGCAACCGGTGAGTCATTTACCGGTGGAGCTGGAAAAAGAAGTCCAACTCATGGAAATGCCATTGCCAACGGTGGATGAACTCAAAGTGGTTCTTGCGTCTGTTTGTCGGCGGTTTGATTTGGAGGATAGCCAGTACGAACAGACATTGCCGGTATTAGAGGCGGCACTGGGATTGACCATTATGGAGGCCGAACTGGCTTTTGCGAAAGCCATTGTGGAAAATGGCCGTCTGACGGAAAGTGAGATTCCGTTAATCGTGGCCGAAAAAGAGCAAGTTATTCGTAAAAGTGGTTATTTAGAATATCACCATCCCCAAGAAAACTTAGAGGATGTGGGTGGATTGGATAAACTTAAAGAATGGTTAAACCGTCGTAGCAACGCGTTTTCAGAATCAGCACGGGAATATGGATTGGAACAGCCCCGCGGTATTTTACTACTGGGTGTGCCTGGAACGGGTAAAAGTTTGGCAGCCAAAGCCGCCTCCAACGCGTGGCAATTTCCGTTATTACGCTTGGACATGGGCAAAATCTATGGCGGTATTGTCGGCCAGTCTGAGCAAAATATCCGTGGCGCACTTGGCATTGCTGAAACACTGGCTCCCTGTATTTTGTGGATAGATGAAATTGAAAAAGGACTCTCTGGCATACAAAGCTCAGGTGCCACCGATGGTGGCACTACTTCAAGAGTATTGGGGACTTTTTTAACTTGGATGCAAGAAAAAAACAAACCCGTGTTTGTACTCGCGACGGCTAATGACATCAGCCAATTACCACCAGAGTTGTTACGCAAAGGGCGGGTTGATGAAATTTTCTTTGTTGATTTGCCTGATTGCCAAGCCCGTCAAGAAATTCTTGGCATTCACTTACGCCGTCGTCAACGGGAATTTTCAGAACCGGATTTAGCGCGTATTGCCCAAGCGGCTAAAGGATATACTGGCGCGGAACTAGAAGAAGCGGTCAAAGAAGCCCTATTTCGTGCGTTTGATGAAGGACGACAAATCAATGCAGAAGATGTGATTGCTGCCATCAAGGATTCTTATCCGTTGTCCAAAACCATGCAAGAAGTGATTGAAGCCACTCGAAAATGGGCAAAAAATCGGGCCGTGCAAGCCAGCAGTCAAGAACCAGAAGCTTTTGATGACAAGCCAAAAGAACCTAAGACACCTCGCTTGCGCCAAGAAGCGGCTAATCCTTTTATCTAATCTGATTTAGGGTTTAAACGTGTTGCCTGTATAAAGGGATGTGGAGAGACTACTACCAACTAAAAATCGTCAACTACATTAGCAAAAGGCTCGGGTAAGTACAACGGATGACGTGGATAAACGGATAAAGCCGGCCGGGGCGGTTTTAATTTTTAATTCGTTTATTGGCCCGTCATCCTAAGTACTCAAGAGAATTAATAATTACCCTTTTTTTGGGAATGCGCCTGCCTTTAGTGGGCCAGTTCATCGTAGGTGATTGAACGCGTTTAGTTCTACTTTGTCAGATTTAAAGTAACTCATTGATTTCAAAAGAATGGCCCCAAAGGGCCTTCTATCTATAGAAATCAATTACTTAGACGTAATGTGACAAAGTAGAATTAGTGGGCCAGTTCGTCGTAGGTGATTGCTCGCCTTGACGGGGCCATTCTCAACGACTGAATTTTGGGAAATGGGCTTAATAATACATCCAACGCCAATGTATCGCTTTAGATGATACAAAATCAGGAATCTGAATCGTGTTAGGTAAATCTGAATAACTAACACTTTGTTTAATCGTTTCTGAAAATCTTAAATGGCCTTCCGGCTTGATCCTTATATGCCCAAGATCGAAAAGAATATGAATATCAGCACGAAGACACAAACTATTTGAAATGTCATCACTTCCTTTGTCTTTAACCGGAATAATATGGCAAGCTTGCAAAACGGGACTTAATTGTTCGCCAGTCATTAAGCAAGTTGAGTTGTATTTTTTTAAAACTTGTTGGCGAAATTTGGCTTGTTGTGGACGAGCTAAAACTTCAGTCAAAACTTTGTGACGTTCTGAATCGAAAATCGATGGCGTATTTCTTACGAGATGAACAATATTGTCCATATTGCTATCACTCACTAATTCTAAAATTTCTGTCGCTTCGTTAGCATAGTCAGTCTGTAGAAAGTACTGTTGTTGCTCATTCTTCAATTCTTGTTGAGCAATTCTGCATTCGCTAAATTGAGCTTATTATTTCTGAATGCTATGAGTGCTGTCGTGTATTCCTCAATATCTGCTTTAATCCCCGCCAATGGAATAACAATTTTCACCAGTTCAAACGGAGTGAGAAAAGCTTCTTTTTCTGAGTAATCAGCAAGTTGATTGAGAATACTTATAATGACTTCAAGTGGTTTGATTTCTAATTGCGCTTTTTCCCATTTCGTAATATTTGAGTCAATATGTCGATTAGGCAGAGTGAGAGATTTAATAACCGCAATAGCAAATTCTGATTGCGTAATCATACCGGATGCGACTTTTTCACCAAAGGAGGTCAATTTTACAATACGACTCTCCTCTAAAACGCCCAAAGCTTTCCAGTAACGTCCTGAACTCCTTAATAAATTACGTGCTGTTGTTCTCGCTAATCTCACACGAATATCAAGGAGCTGACTGATTTCAGTTTCTACTTTTTCAAGGCTTCTCAAAATGAGAGAATCACTTGAAGACTTCCCTTGATGTTCATAAAGAGTACGCAAGACACCCAAAAAACAAGCGGGTTGATTAAGTGTTTCAGTCGGTGTGTATTCAGCCCAGCGCCATTTATAATCGTCGAACGGTTTTGTTGGTGGTTTAATTATCATTTCTAAAACCTTATAGCGGAAATATTTTCGCAATAGCTTTAGCTAACAAGGGCGGTACTGCATTAGCAACTTGACGATAGACACTTGTTTTGGTACCAACGAAGATAAAATCAAGTGGAAATGTTTGAATAATGGCAGCTTCGCGCGCCGATAAACGACGGTGATTGTTTGGGTGATGATGAACCACAACCCCGCCTTTATCATCGCCACGACTGGTAATGGTTGGACAAGGTTTGTGAGGATCAATGCGTCTATGTCCTAAATAACCATTAAATCGTAACTTATATTGTGAGGCTTCATGATTGGCTAAATTGTGGGGTTGAGTTGGTTCGGGAATATTTTTTAAGGCTTCGCCAACACTAACCCATTTAGGCTGATTAAACAATGTGGCACCCTTTGGCTTTTCATGAGTCGGTATCGGCGGGAATTTTAAGTCACAAGCTATATCCTTACGTATACCCAAAATAAAAACTCTTTCTCTGGTTTGGGGTACACCGTAATTTGCGGCGTTTAGCAAGGCATGTTTAACCTGATAACCAATTTTTGAAAAATCTGTCAGAATTTTATGAAAAACTTTTCCGTTATCAAGGCTTAAAATGCCTTTGACATTTTCGGCTAAAAAAAAAGGCGGTTGTTTGGCTTGAAGTATTCTAATAAATTCTTGGTACAGAAAATTACGCGCATCGCGAGTATTGCGTTTGGTATTGGCTACCGAAAAACCTTGGCAGGGAAATCCTCCGATAACAATATCACTCGTTGGAATGTCAATGGGATTGATTGTGCGAATATCTTTACAAACCATAAGACTATCAATATTTTTTCGGTAAGTTTCTACCGCATCATGCCAAATATCATTCGCCCATATCATTTGATGCCCGGCTTGAATAAAGCCTAAATCAAATCCGCCGGCACCGGAAAAAAGAGAGACAATTTTCATAGTAATGACTCAATATCTTCGTCAAATTCTTGTGCAATCTGTTTAGCAAATAACACTGGCACCGCGTTACCGACTTGTCGGTACATTGAACCCAAGCTGCCAAAAAAATCAAAATCCAGTGGAAAAGTCTGAATGATTGCCGATTCGCGTACCGACATTCGTCGATGATTGTTTGGATGTTGGATGGCAACTACCCCCCCCTTACCGTTGCCACGCGCTAAAATGGTTGGCGAAGGTTTGTTTGGATTTGTTTTGCGATGCCCAGTAAAATTTCTATTTATCACCTTATATTTTGAATAGACATGGTTAAGCAATGGGTGCGTTTTGTCATCTGGCTCTGGAATATTTTTTAATGCGTCAGAAATGGTTATCCAAGGCTTTTGATTAAATAACCCAATGTTTTTTGAATGTGTCGGTTCAGGAAATTTAGGGTGTTTTCTATAATTTATGTTTTTTCTAACGCCTAAAATAATTACCCGCATTCGGATTTGGGGAACGCCATAATCGGCAGTATTAAAAAGTCTATAAGTGACATTATAGCCAATATTAATAAAATCGTTCACAATCATTTCTATGACTTTGCCGTTATCCAAACTTAAAATGCCCCGTACATTTTCAGCAATAAAGTAAGCTGGCATTTTGGCTTGTACGACACGGACAAATTCTAAATATAATGTATTCCTTTCATCACCAATTGTACGTTTTAAATTGGCGCACGAAAATCCTTGGCAGGGAAAGCCACCAATAACAATATCGCCTTGCGGTATTTTATTGGTGTCAATCTCTTGAATATTAGCTAACACAAAATGATTGCCTATGTTATGACGATAAGTCGCGGCGCAGTCTGGATCATTGTCATTAGCCCAAATAATTTGGTGCCCCGCTTGGATAAAGCCTAAATCCATTCCACCTGCACCCGCGAAGAGTGAGATAATTTTCATTGTGTTATTAGTTATTTGGTTTGGTTTCTATATTGATAAAGAGTACAACGAATTTGGAAAACAACGAATGGGAAAATGAGATTGCTTTATCTGTTTATTTCTTTCAGGCAAAATTGGTGCTCAAAAAAAATTTTCCTGAAAAGGTGGAACTTCCGCCAACGGCTAAAGCCGTTGTCTAAAAGCTTAAGTACCCTAAAGGGCACTAAATCCAGTGACGGGGGAAGTTAATTTTTCTTCGT
>NBMI01000365.1 GCA_002085445.1 Candidatus Parabeggiatoa sp. nov. 2 | reverse complement strand
CTTTTGAGCCACCGAATCAAAAACGATTTCGCCTTTGTCTATTTCCCAACTGGGATAGTTTCTTTCAAACAGGCCATTTTTCAACGCGTTAGCGCGAACATCTTGCAGTGTCCATAAGCTATAGCCAATCGTGTTGTGTTGCAGGATGTCGGCAACCGCCGATAAAAACTGAGGCACTTCGTTAGGTAAAATGCCGGTGTGGCGCTCAAAGCCGGGCGTGTTGTCAATGAAATTAAATTGATCGATAAAAATCACATTACTGGTTTTGGTGCGAAGATGTTCAAACAGATAGTGCATCCGTTTTAAGACATTCTCCGCAGATTCTAAGCCACCATCATTGGGCGCACCCCACGCTGGCGTATAATAAATCGTTGTGAGATGAGTGTCTGAAGTCACATCAAACGTGCTGTCGTGACAGATATACGAGTCTTCTTGTGGATCACAATCGGTTCTTATTTCCATCGTTAAGGGTGGAAAATGTTTTTTGGACTCCTTAAAAATGCTATCAATCAGCACCTTATCCCAAAATTCACAAAAGAGATGAATCGCACTGGATTTGAACGCTGGAATCGGGATTTCGTTATAATCAGCGAACGGTTGTTGTTTATAACGGGCGGAAATTTCTTCTAGGCTGTAGTGTTCTTCCAAATAACGAAAAAGAAGTCTTCCCATGTAATAAATCCGCCTAGCACATTCGGAAATAATCGAGCAATCGCCCACACTCGATCTAAGTAATCACACCACGCGTTGAACATTACCGAATCTGCGCCCACAACGATTTGCCGCAAATAGCCTTCTGGCTCGCTGTAAGGGCCGTTGTCATGGGTATAACCTAGCCGCAAAATAATTTGGAGGCCATGCGCTTGCACTTTTTCAAGCAGTTGTTCAAACAATGTGAAATAGTCTTCGTGGTACGTGATGGGATCGACTTTGGTTTGAAAGCCTACCCAAGGCACTAAGATAATCACCGTGTTAAAGCCAACTGATTGAATTAAATAGAGTTCTTCATCAATATGATTGATATTTAAATAACTCCAAAAATTGGCAGCCCAGCCTTGCGCTAATAAATGCGTGGCTAAAATCTTGTGATTGGGGATGCGAAAAGCGGTTGTTTTAGCTGCCATCAACCGAAAAGCGGCCGCCTCTGGCGATGTTTGCGGTGGCGGTGGCATATGCGTCGATAAAACATTCCACCATTTGGCCTGAAATTTTTTATGATTGATGGCTTGATAGGCTTTATAACCGCTTTGGATATCGGTGCCAGCGGTAATGCCTTCGTGGTGTATGACTTCGGAGTCGTGACAATAAAGAACTTTATAGCCGGCTTGACGCGCAGCAAAGCATAAATCGGTGTCTTCATAGTAGGCGGGCGCATAGCGTAAATCAAAACCGCCCAGTTGTTCCCACAACGTTTTTCTAATCATTAAGCTCGCGCCAGAGCAATAATCTATTTCTCGGCTTTGATTGAACTTAGGATTAGTCGGATCTTGCAAACGGCCGTAATTCCAGCCGCTGGCGTCATTAAATATAATGCCACCCGCTTCTTGTAAGCGCCCGTCGGGATAAATGAGTTTGGAGCCAGTGATGCCAACTTCGGGATGATCGTCCATAACTTTGACCCTATTCGACAGCCAGCCCGGCATCACTTGTGTGTCATTATTTAAAAACAGAATAAATTCGCCGTCCGCAATCTCGGCCCCTTGCCGACATGCTTGCACAAAGCCTTGATTTTCTTCATTATTAATGATTTTAAACGCGCCTTGCTGTTGCGCCAATAATGCGGCGGTTTCATCGCTAGAGGCATTATTAATAATGATGACTTCTTTGCTGATGGGCTGATCGCAGGCTTGCACTGTCAATAAACAGTTATAGGTATATAACGCTTTATTAAAGACGGGAATGACAATGCTGACACGCGGCGGCGGCTGTGGCTGAGCAAATCCCTTTCTCAGAATGCGTTTTTCGTTTCGCGAGAAACGCATTCCGAGCCCCCGAAATCCCAAGAAGAATTTTTGGGGTAGGGAAGATTTAAAGGTGGGCGGTTTTCTGGCACACCACACTGCCACCTGATTGTCTTGTGTCGCGTCTTCTGAATAAATTTGGATGTCCAGCGGTTGCCCGGCAACACAAGTTAACGGCGTGGGCAAGGAAATCTCGACATATTCATTGTCCACCAAATCATGGGCATTAAAACGGTGCGTGAAGTCGTTGAGTTGCACCGTGATATGGCAATGATTGACGCGGCAATAAGTCCCAACTCTTAGACGTATTTTGGTGATGATTTTACTGTGCGGTACTAAATTGAAGTGAAGACAAGTTCCCGTTGCGAGTGCAACGGGTATATCTCCATAAGGCACAAATCCGGTGACAAGGCAATCCTGTTCTCCCAACAGCGCCATCGCGGGTTGCTTGTCATTGATGGTAATGGAAAATCGGGAAGTTGTGAGCCGATTCTTTGCTTTTAAAGCTTGTTTTAAACGTTGTAGTAATTTCATTTTTAAAAACTCAATTGTCTGAATCAGAATTTTCAGAATTTCAGAATTTTCAGAATAAAACCTTTTCGGAATAAAACCTTTTTATCTCTTATGTTTATTATCTCTTATGTTTATTCTTTTTATTCTAAAATTGACTAAAATTATGATTCAGGTATTGTACAAGAAAATGTAGTTTGTAGTTTGTAGTTTGTAGTTTGTAGTAGGCGATTTATCGCCTAACAACGTTTTGTTTGTAGTAGGCGATTCATCGCCTAACAACGTTTTGTGGGCCCCTTTGGGGGAGAGGGGCGACAATCTGCCAAAGCTAAAGCTTTGGACTCCAACAATCTGCAAAGCCTTATCAAGAAAGCGATGTTTCGGAAGCAATTAAAAAGGTGACCAAATGAAACAAAGTGATCGTTATTTAAAAATCGTTCAATGGTCTGAACAAGACGCTTGTTACATTGGAACTTGCCCCGGATTAATGCTCGGAGGTGTGCATGGCGATAATGAGATTGAAGTTTACACAGAGCTGTGCGAAGCAGTGGAAGAATGTATGCAAATATATCAACAAGACGGACAACCACTACCTGAACCCACCGCCAAACCCTATTCCGGTCAAGTGAGCCTCAATGTTGAGGCGATAAATCGCCTACTACAAACACAAACGAGCTAAAGCTTTGGATTCCAAAAAACTGCGCTAATTAACACACTCTGCCCGACAGGCACCCAGCTCATTGAAAAAACCTTGAGCCACCAGTTTTTCGATGGCGGTTTCGATGTCTTCAGGCGTGACTTTTGAAAGTACCACCATATTCGGCTCGGCAAAAAAGTTGTTTCCATATTCGAGTTCGCTCTGGAAATCTTGTTGTAAACGGGTGAGATCAACAAAATACATCGTGTACGCCGTACCATTTAAAAACTGGACAATAACATCGGTTAAATATCCCTTGCTGGCAACCTCTAACTGATAAAGGGCTTCGTAATAATCAGGAAATTTTACCCAATATTTTGGCTTTAATTCATGTAATCCAGACATATTTATAGTCCTAATCTGTTGTTTTCACTTTGATTTGTCTTAATGCCTCTTTATATGGTTCAATCTGCATGGATTTCAACGGCATAATTTCAGAGTGGTGGGGATCACTCCCTCTTTGTTTTATTTGAAGCGTCTTTGGGACACTTGCTAAATCAAGCAAATTTGGAGTAAATCCTTTATTTTCAAGGCTATGTGGGTTATCGAATACTGATATGCCATGTGTTGGTTTTACCATACCAGTATTTTTATCTATTTTGTATTCGTGTGGTTTTGGCTCAAAAGTCACATCATTGTTACCTTTTGAGCCTCGGTAAAAATGGGTCAAAACAGTTACTCCGTTTTTGTTTGTAGTTTGTAGTAGGCAAAACGACAAAACGACAAACTTTAATTGTAGTTACGACAAAACGACAAACTTTAATTGTAGTTATTGTTTGTAGTAGGCGATTTATCGCCTAACAACATTTATAGTTTGTAGTTTGTAGTAGGCAAAACGACAAAACTACAAACTTTAATTGTCGTTATTTACGACGCTTTGAACGACGTTTTTTTGGCTTTCTCATCAAAAACAGCAAGTGTTCATAGTTTTTTGAACACATGGTTAGGTGTGGATGGTTTGACTCAAAGGTTTTTTTCAAAATTTTTAAGGCCCGATCATACATGGGTTTCGCTTGGGCATAGTCTCCCACTGATTTGTAAAATTCAGCCAGATTGTTAAGGCTGATGGCAACATCTGGGTGATCTTCGCCCAGTGCATTTTCGCGAATAGCCAACGCCTGTTGCAATAAGGGTTGAACTTTGTCATCTTCTCCCATCGCTTTGTACAAGCCGCCAAGGTTGTTGATGGTGGCGGAGATGTTGGGATGATCGTCTTCAACGACTTCATTCCAAATATCTAACGCCTTTTCATACATGGGCTTGGCTATGTCATATTCGCCTTGTGCTTCATATAAGCCAGCGAGATTGTTGAGGGTGGCGGCAAGGTTGGCGCTTTCCTCCTGTAAGGTGTTTTCCCAAATGTCCAAGGCCTTTTCATAGTAGGGCTTGGCTTCCTCAAACAGTCTCTGGGCTTTATGTAAGCTGCCTAGATTGTTGAAGCTGGTGGCCCGTTTTTTGTGTAATTTCTTAGTATCTGACTCTTCTTCCTTGCTCAATGCCGCGTCCACAATGTCCAAGGCACGTTCATAGAGGGGTTTGGCTTGGGGGTATTTGCCAGTGATATGGTATAAGCTGGCGAGATCGTTGAGGTTTTCGGCGACTTCTGGGTGTTCTTTACCCAGTAATTGCTCACGAATGGCTAACGCTCGCTCATAAAGGGGTCTTGCTTGGGCGTATTGGCCTTTTTCATGTAAGTAGCTGGCCGTTTCGCTGAGCAAATTGGCCGCTTCTTCAGAGGTGAAATCCCATTTGAGAATCCAATCCGTGCTAGTTTGGGCACAGCGCAGTAATCGTTGACATGTCGACCAGTTGGCAAATTCTACGTCAGGAAAGGCATTATTCATGGCCCGTACTGCTTGTTCGGCCCATTTCCGTTGCTCTTCATCTGACTGTCCTTGTCTCAATAATTCTTGTGTAGAGCGGTTCATCGTCAGTGCTTTGCGGGAGGAGTTGTGGCGCAGGAATTGGGCCTTACAGGCTTCTTGCATCGCTTCATCCCATGCGGCGGCATCGTCAGCAATGCGCTCAAAATTTCCCCCTAAATCTTTAATCCCTTCTTTTAATATTTCCTCTGGGATGTTTTCTGAGTGAAGAAAAGCACACAGGCGCAATAAATCGGCCGCGGCGGGATTTGCTTGTTCAGTGTTAGCCAAGGAAATCGCCAAATCATTGGCGACGGTGTCGCGGTTTTTTTGGGTGGTTTTTTTCGTCATTTTGTTGAGAGCGTTTGTTTGTGAATGGTGAATTGTGAATGATGAATGATGAATGATGAATGGTGAATGGTGAATGGTGAATTGTGAATTGTGAATTGTGACGATCTCTCCGAGAACGAAGTCAACGAATTTTTAATGAAAAGCTAATCAATAAGTGGTTTGCCCTTTTCAGAGATTTTTTTTGAACAACTCTAGTCAGATTTTGCATCGTCACAATCGTAGCGAAGCTCGGTAACGAAGTTTGTGATAGTGCTAAGTTAAGTATAACGGATTTTTGGGATATCCTCATTTCGTGCGTTGTCGCCCGATCAGTGTCTGTCTCTGAGAGATAAGGATAGATATTTGGACAAGGGTTTGAATGTTTGAGGTATAAAAGTAATTTTTTTATAAAAAACAATCAGTTATTGAATAACCCGTTTATCGCTATTTTCGAGCCATTACCAATTACCAATTACCATTTATACTTTGCACGGCTAAAAACTTAACA
>NBMI01000364.1 GCA_002085445.1 Candidatus Parabeggiatoa sp. nov. 2 | reverse complement strand
TTAATTTGAATGTTTCCAAATGAGTTTATGGCCCTCAAATCGCATGATTCCTCAACTCAACCGGTGGTTAAATATAAATGAAGATAGCACCTAGAGATATTATCGACTATTGGTATTCGGATCGGATAAGAGCGTGTTGGTTTTCTTCCACACCTGAATTGGATAGGGAAATTTATAATCAATTCGCACAGATATGGCGCGATGCGTCGGAAGGTAGGTTGGATGGGTGGTGTGATACACCGGAGGGGTGTTTGGCATTAGTCATCTTGTTAGATCAGTTTCCTCGTAATATGTTTCGTGGAAAAGCTAAAAGTTTTAGTACCGGGACTCAGGCAATAGCAATTGTTAGATTGGCTATTAAGCGGGGCTTTGATAAGAAGATTGATGCTGAGCAATTGTCGTTTTTGTATCTGCCGTTTATGCACAGCGAAAATGAGGCTGATAAATTATGGGTAATAAACATCGACCACACGACTTATAAAGAAGGCAATTACTAATGATCGTTACTCGAATCTTAAAAAGTAAAAACCTTAATCGTGGTAAATATGAACAACTAGAAGAACAAGCTAAACGATTAGGTCAAGTTCGTTCAGAAGTTTGGCATTCTTATGGTTCAATTAATGGTGTTTCTATTAAAAGTGATAGAAAAATACGTGACCAATGGTTATCAAAAAAGCGTCAATTCCAAGTATCGGCTAATGCTTGGAAAGAAACTTTACGGGATAGTTTTGGTGACATGAAAGCCAACCGAGAAGCAGCCAAGGAGAAGGTCAGAAAAATTATTTACAAACAAGTTTCTGATGAGAAAAAACGTCTTGAACTTTATAAAAAACTGAAGTCTGATAATTGGACGAGTGATAATTATTTAAGACGTTTGATGCGTAAATATTGGAAACATGGACGCAATCATACTCATAACCAAATTGTTGTTCGTTCTGATAATTATACGACTTTTCAATTAGGTGGATGT
Organism: Candidatus Parabeggiatoa sp. nov. 2; assembly: GCA_002085445.1. Classification (GTDB taxonomy): domain Bacteria; phylum Pseudomonadota; class Gammaproteobacteria; order Beggiatoales; family Beggiatoaceae; genus Parabeggiatoa. Next base: position 6,623 of record NBMI01000364.1, on the reverse strand, counting down.
GCTTGGATAAAAATACCCAGTTTACAAAAAGGTAAACGAATAGCGATCCCATTAAACACAACGGTTGAACCGACCGGCACTTTGCGATTGATTTTAAAAGACGGTGAAGTTGAGGTTCACTACACAATAGAGGTTGCTGAAACTCAGAATTGTGGTAAAGCAACGATTGGAATAGATAAAGGTTACACTGAAGTTTTTGTTGATTCTGATGGCGAACATTATGGCGAAGGTTTGGGTGAGTTATTAACGAAACACTCAGATAACCTCAAGAAAAAATATCAAGCTAGAAATAAGCTGAAAGCCATCATAACTAAAAAATCTCATAAACAGAAAAATATTATTGAAAATAATTTAGGTAGAAAAAAGCTTAATCGCCAAAATATTAAGGTAAAATGCCAAGTTAAAGATAAAATTTGTCAGGCAACACACAAGTTGGTTAATAAAGCTTCTTTGATTGCGGCTGAAGATTTAACCTCACCTATTAAATCGAATAAATTTGGGAAAAACGTTATAAGAAGACTATCCGCTTGGACGAAAGGTGTGATAGCAAACGCTTTAGACACGATTTCTCGCCGAAGAGGTTCTTCGGTCATTCTCGTTAATAGCGCGGGAACGATGCAAATGGATAGCCGTTATGGGATCCTTCTAGGAAAACGTAGCGGAGATTCATTTCATTGTTTCGACGGGGTGGTGTTACAAGCTGACGAGAATGCTGCGCGAAACGTTTTAGCGAGACTTCACTTTCCTACGATAGATCGTTGGACACTTTGGCAAAAAGTCAAATCCATCTTGCTAAAACGGACTGAGCGACTACGGTTGGGACTGCTCAACCAGGACTCTAGTTGCAATTGAATTGAATTATCAACAGAGAGCGAATTACCTAAAAATGTCCAACTTTGTCCAACTTTTTAGGAACAGGCTAAGCTTGAGAGGAATATACCGTTTGCCGAACATCATCAAGAGATAGTCAAAGAGTTTGGCCGTTTTCCACATCGTAATGCGATTCTGGGCCGGATATGCACAGCAGAAGAAATAGCGTATTTGGCTTCGGAGCGTGCATTTAAAGGTTAAGTTGTTATATTATATTTTGTAGGGTTTCGGTGGTTTTTAATCATTTGGCGCGACTTGGGGGCCATACTTTCATTTGAAAACCTCTAAAGTTTTTTTATTGAGCCAAGATAAATCTTGGAGTGCTGCTAAACTACAAGGATTCGTTATAATAACGGATTAAAAAGCTTTGCACGATGCGCGACGTCCAAGATAAATCTTGGACTCCTGTTATATATTATACGCCATAGAGTATAAACGCGGCCCAGTAGGCGGGCTTGCTATGGGGTAAGCCTTTGTTGATAAATTCGCGTTTGGTGGCTGTCAAGGCTTCTATTTGTCCTTGCCCAGCGTTGAGTTTGGCAAAGAAGCTGGTGATAAATTCGACGGTGAGGTTGTCGGCTATTTTCCAGAGGGTGAGTATGGTGTTTTTGTTGCCAGCGACATAGAAGGCGTAAGGTAGTCCCATGATGCCTTCGCCGCCGATGATTTCTCCTCGGCCAGTTTCGCATGCGGAGAGTACCATTAGGTCGCTTTTTAGGTCGTAGCCAGGCCATTCGCCGGCGGTAATATAGCCATCAATTCCAGGTGGGTTGTTGAGTTGTCCTAATACAATGGCAGATAGGGCCGGCACTTGTGGGCTGAGGTAGCCATGAGTTGAGAACACGATGTAACGGTATTTGGCTAAGAGGCCTTGTTGATTGAGGCGTTGTAGTTTGGCTTCGGTGGCGTCGGCCAGTTTGTAGATAAGCGGCTTTTGGCCTTGAAAGAGTTTTTCTAGTTGTTCTAGTTCGGCCAAGGTGCCGGGGAGATTTTCCCAGTTTTGGTTGAGTTGCCTGAAGGCACGGGCATATCGTTTTGGATCATCACTGCTTTGCACGAGGCCGCGAGCGATGTTGAAGTCGGCCGTGCTAGGATTCCCTCCATTTAGCAAAGCAGGGTTAGTGGGGATTGTCGGTTGGTAAATCGGCGCACCCATTGCTAATAAGCTGCCGCGGTTTTGCAGACGTTGGTAAACGCGATCGCGTTGTTGTAACAGTGCCAATACGGAGAGCGATTGCACGTAGCTGATTTGGTGTTGGACAATCACGGGTTGTTGTTGTCCTTCTAGGTGCAGGGTTTCAAACGGTATTAACGCTAACGGCCCAGATGGTGAGATAATCCAGTGTGGTTTATCTTTGATGACTGATAACAGGGGTTCTAGTAGTCGCTTTCCAAGTTGACGGCGGAGTTTTGCGGTTTTGTTCTTCCGTATGGGCCGTATGGGCCGGCCTCTACTTCCTTTTAGTAATCGGTGATGGTAGTCTTTTATATTGGTTTCGAGGTTAGGGATTTCTCCTAAGTCGTGCGCGGTGAGTTGGCCGTTTGGTTGTAGGGTGAAGGCTAATACTTTGTTTTTATTGACTAAGTAGCTAATCAGCACGGCATCCGCCGGCAAGTATTTGGCACCGGCTTTAGCACTGATAATCTGCACTTTGCTGAGTTGCGCGTATTTTGGGTATTTTGCCATTAGTTGTTGATGGAATTGGTGGCGTTTATTGACCCGTTGGGTTTTTTCTGCCTCCAAACGAATTCGTTCTTCTAGGCGATTGTCTTCTAGGGCTTTGGCAATCCGGTTGTTCAGAAAGGCGAGAAGGTACGGGCTTTGCTCATTTCTGCGAGGCGAAACGCGTCAACGGAACGCGACTTGAGAGTGTACAGCAGGGAAAGCTTAAAGTAACCATGTACCCACTGTTTAAACAAGCCTTGGCGGTTTTCGGCGGATAAGTTGCCACTTCGTAGCTGTTCCACGCCGGCTACGAATTGTTCAAGATGTTGGATGGCTTTATTAACATGGCCTTGTTCTGTATAAACGTGAGCCAAATTATTCAAACTTGCGAGTGTGTCAGGGTGCTTTTCACCCAACAGTTCTTTTCTAAGACGATAGCTTTTTTCAGACAACGGCAATGCTTCGGATAAGCGGCCTAAGTCTTGGTAAAGATTTGCCAAATTACTCAGGCTTGAGAGAGTCTTTGGGTGCTTTTCACCTAACACTTCTTTAGAGATACGATAGTTTTTTTCATACAAGGACAATGCTTCAGGTAAGTGACCTTTTTTATGCAAAGGCAAAGCCTCGGATAAGCGGCCTAAGTTTTGGTAATTCATGGCTAAATTATTCATGCCTATCAGTGTTTCTGGGTGTTTTTCTCCGAAAACCGCTTTTTTAAGACGATAGCTTTTTTCAACTAAAGGCAAAGCTTCCGATAAGCGGCCTAATTCTCCGTAAATTTCAGCCAAATTATTGAGGCCGGTAAGCGTGTATGGGTGTTGTTCTCCTAACACTTCAAGACGAAGAAGATAGCTTTTTTCAAACAACGGCAACGCTGCCGATAAACGGCCTAAGTCTTGGTACAGACTCGCTAAATTATTCAGAGTCGTGAGGGTTAAACGGTGTTTTTCTCCTAATACCTTTTTTATAAGACGATAGCCTTTTTTATGCAAAGGCAAGGCTTCCGATAAGCGGCCTAAGTCTTGGTAAATATCCGTCAAATTAATCAAGCTGATAAACGTGTTTGGGTGTTGTTCTCCGAATACTTCTTTATGGAGGCGATAGCTTTTTTCAAACAAAGGCAAGGCCTCCGATAATTTGCCTGATCTGTTGTAACTCATCGCCAAGTTATTCAGGCTTATGATGCTGTTGGGGTGCTTTTCTCCTAACACGTCTTTGGAAAGACGATAGACTTTTTTACGCAAAGGCAAGGCCTCTGATAATCGACCTAAGCCTTCGTATATTCCCGCTAAATTATTTAGGCTCGTGAGGGTATCAGGGTGTTGTTCTCCTAACGTTTCTTTAGAAAGACGATAGCCGTTTTTATACAAAGGCAAGGCGTCGGATAATCTGCCTAAGTCTTTGTAAATACTGGCTAAATTATTCATCGTTAACAGAGTAAAAGCGTGCTTTTCACCTAACAGCGCTTTGGAAAGCCGATAGCTTTTGTTATACAAAGGCAAGGCTTCGTCTAAACGGCCTAAGTCTTGGTAAATCATGGCCAAATTATTCATACTATGGAGAGTATTTGAGTGTTTTTCTCCTAACACCGCTTTGTGGAAGCGATAGCTTTTTTCTAACAACGGCAAAGCCTCAGAAAAGCGACCTAACTGCCGATAAATTTCGGCTAAATTATTAAGGGTTCCAAGTGTTCTGGGATGTTTTTCGCCCAGAATGGTTGTTCTAATCTGAAAGGCTTTTTTAAGCCACGGTAGCGCTTGTTGAAATTGTCCTTGTTGATAATACTGATCCGCTTGGTTGAGATAGGTTTTAGCTAACTCTAGCTGTGGTTCGACGGCCGCAGTTTGGGCAACCGATGTCATTAAAGCCACGCCAATGAGAGATAGAAATAATGTTTTGAGTTTCATAATAATTTCCTATATAAAATGTATAACAAAGTATAACGAGTTGAGTGGTGTTCGAGTACAACGAATGGATAAATATTATATACCTTTCCACAGGTTTCACTAAAGCTATTATCTCGCTCCGCTCGTTACTACGTTTCACATTCAACCCCTTTGGGGTTGGGGCCTCTCAATCGCCAAAACCCACTCCAACATTTTAGTGAATGCCGTTATGAGACGCTCGTGTTGGATTTATGTGTTGGATTTATGAGTAAAAGTCCAACCGACGGGCTACGGGCTGTCGGATATGGTAAATGGCAAGATAACGCTGACTTAAGAGTGGTGTTTCGTTAGTCAGCGTCAAGTGAAAGTGTTGCCTATTCTTTTAAGCGGCTTTGGCGCTTTCCAATCGTTCCATAATTATCTATCTTTTGGTCAAAATCGTTTTCAATTCCTCTGTCAAAAGGGCTTGAAACGCGTTTTTACTTATAATGCCTCTTTTATCAAGGATATTGTATATCGTGCGATAATTCATCAGGGCGATGTTTTTCTGATGAGGTAAGATGGGTAACGGAAATAGGGTATTGGAGTCTTGGTGCGTAAACACATAATGACTGCCCGGCACTTCAACCATTTTAAAACCCAACTTTTCTACCAGTACACGCTTAATGAGCGGGTAAGAAAATTGAGAGAATTGCTTAGACATGACGCTTTATGCCTCCATTGATTTGTGAGAGGACAGCATTTTTGTAGTCACGCCACTTGCGGATGGCATTTAAATCCTGCACAGAAAAACTGTCCGTTTGAATCAAATCAACAGAAATACTCTTTTGCTCAAAATATAATTGCAGATAAAGCCAATACGCTTTTTCCTCTTGTGCATCAAAAAGCACTAAAATAACCGGTAAAATTTGCTTCAACCAAAGTTCAAGGTCCTTTTTTTCAAGAGGAAACGAGACAACGCCGGATTTGAGTCGATAAAATTCAATATTATCCGTTGCTTTCAGTTGAATATATACCGCACTATTTTCGATTTCACCCTTGTCGTTATAGGTATAAAGTTCAGCATCATAGCCATAATCCGCGTCAAATTTTTCAACAGTAAAGCCGGCTTTGAGCGCAAAATATTCCAAATGATTAGCACTTAGATCGGCAATCATATGCTCTCGTGTCCGACGTTTTCTTTTATGTGTCATTATTGTTGTCCGTTATTTCCGAGGTAAGGATGGTACGCAAGCGACGGGCTAGAAGGAGCGTGATCGTTCCTTGCACTCCTCCTTAGCATCTTGCATTCAACCCCTTTGGGGTTGAGGCCTCTCAATTACCACAATCCCCAGGTTTCACCTTTTCAGGCAAAAGTTTCCGTTGCGGAAACTTTTGCCTGAAAGGCTATTCATATTCAACCCCTTTGGGGTTGGTACATATTATATACCTTTCCACAGGTTTCACCTGTGGCTATTATCTCGCGTAGCGAGTTACTGCGTTTCACTAAAGTTTGTACGCTTGCTAAAAGTTCAAGGATAAGCGTAACGGGGTATGAGCGGCCTTAGTGCTATTGTTTCGTTTGGCACTTCGTGGCGTGCTCTTATTAATTCTACTACTTTTGTATTCAATTGGGCCAGCATTTGGGTCATTTTTTGCTTGGTATTGGCTGCGAGTTGCGTTTTGACGCGGGCCAAGAATTCGTCCAGTTGTATCGGTAGCGTTATGTAGTTGGATTCTACCATTTTAAGGGCGGTATAGCCGTCGGGCGCTGAGCTCACTTTATAGCCATTTTCAGTCAATAGTATAGTGAGTATCTGGATATTGGTTGCCACATCGTCAACGATTAGGATATGTTCTTGGCGTTGGGAACGGTTTATATTATTAGCTAACATAGGTTTCACTCCAATTAATTGGATTGCCAGGAAGTACCGCCTCAGCCAACAGCTAAAGCAGTTGTCTAAAAGCTAAAGTAGGCTAAAGCCTACTGGCTCTCTTATAGTGCCCTTTAGGGTACTTGAGCTTTTAGACAACGGCTTTAGCCGTTGGCTTTATTTTTGAAGACTCTATGGACGGGTACTTAACCCTCTTATAGTGCCCTTTAGGGTACTTGAGCTTTTAGACAACGGCTTTAGCCGTTGGCTGGTGGTACGGGAATTTTTTTGAATAAAAAGTCTATGTCATTAAATCATAATATTGGATTTCATTTTTGATTTTATTTA
>NBMI01000111.1 GCA_002085445.1 Candidatus Parabeggiatoa sp. nov. 2 | reverse complement strand
GGGCCATAAAACATTTTAAATGTTTTCAAATCAAATCATGGCCCACAAAATGAAATAAACGCACGCACGCAAGAGACAACCAAATAAACGCGGCGCATGCATGCATCACTAGCGTGCGTTAAAATCCTTGATTTCATAAACCCTTAATCCGCATTACAAAAAGTCGCTAAAGCGACTACTACAAACGGACTACTACAAACGATAAAAACTGATAACTGATAGCTGATAACTGAAAATGACCCAAACAATTTTTTTCTCTTTAATAGCGATGGGGTTGTTTACCATCGGTTTATACGTGCTGCTCGTTGAAGCACATCTGCTGCGTAAAATTATGGCCTTCAACATTATGGGCAGCAGCGTTTTTTTGTTGCTGATAGGCTTAGCGGCACGTTATCCACTTGCCATTGATCTATTACCTTATGCGATGGTACTCATTGGCATGGTAATTATGGTCAGTTTTACGGCGTTAGCCTTAATGTTGGCACGGCGTATTTATCGGGAAACCGGGCAAATGTGTTTGCCAGACTCTAACACGGAAACGGGAGAGTCGTTATGAATCCACTGGAAATCGCGTTGGATATATACGCACAGAGTCATCCGTTATGGGCCGCGTTAGCGGTTCTATTGCCGCTATTGGCGGCTATACTGATCTTTATTTTTGGCCGTCGTAGCGGCCCATTGTTGGCATTTGCCGCGATGGTTGGAATATTAATCAGTGTGTCAAAGTTGGTGGCGCAGGTTTGGATGAAGGGAGCGCAAGAATATGCCGTTGGCGGGTGGATCGCTCCGTTGGGAATCGGCTGGTATGCCGATGGCTTGAGTGTACTTATGTTGTCGATGACGGCGATAGTGGGTAGTTTTATCACTTTGTATGCGCTTAAGTCGAAATTCCTCCTAACTCCCCTTTTGCAAAGGGAGGATTTGCCCCCGGTTTCAGATTCAGAACAAGAGGTTAAATTACTCCCGCCGCCCGAAAAATCCTCCCATGAGGCTTCTTCAGAAGAGTCAAAATCGCCCCCTGAGGCAGTAGAAAACCTTAAATATCCCTTAGTGCCGGTTCCTGATGAAAAGTTGCCGGTACCTGTGGAAGCGTCAAACAAAGAGGCCGAAACCTCAAATTCCTCCCTACCCTTTGACAAAGCCGGGAGTCTATTCCTATTTTGGCCGTTATGGTTGTTGCTTTGGAGTGGCTTGAATGCGTTATTTTTGTCGGCCGATTTGTTTAATTGGTTTATCACTTTAGAAATAGTTACCTTAGCAGCAGTGCCACTGATTATTTTAAGCGGTGGCGCGAACGCTTTGGGGGCCGGCATGCGCTATTTGTTGGTTGCTCTATCAGCTTCACTGCTTTATTTGTTGGGCGTGGTATTGCTGTATGGTGCGGTTGGCACACTTGATGTCAAGTCGTTGGCGTTGGAAATTCAATCGGGGCCAACCATTTGGATGGCTATGTTTTTGATTATATTAGGCTTATTGACAAAAATGGCCGTATTTCCTCTGCATGTTTGGCTACCGCCTACGCTGTTCCGTGCGCCGGCAGTTGTGAGTGCTTTATTGTCGGCGCTGGTTATCAAAGCAGCGTTTTATCTGTTGTTGCGTTTATGGTTTGAAGTGTTTCCCACCGAGTTATTGCCTCAGAGTTCACAAATATTAGGTGTTTTAGGGGCCATTGCTATGATTTTGGGCGCATGGCAAGCGTTGCAACAGTCTCGCTTAAAGATGTTGGTAGCCTATTCTGTGGTGGCACAAGTCGGCTTTTTGTTGTTATTGTTTCCGCTTGCCAGCGGCACGAATGAAGCTTGGAGCCTGACGGCTTGGAAGGGTGGCATTTATTTCGCCTTGTCTCATGCGTTTGCCATAGCGGCGATGTTTATGGTAGTCGGCAATATCTGGCAAGTTTTGGGCACTGATAGTCTCGACAGTTTGCGTGGCTTGGGGCGACATTATCCAACAAGTTTAATTACCTTTGCACTGGCGGGCGTGAGTATTGTTGGGTTGCCGCCTAGTGGCGGTTTTTTAGGCAATTGGTTGTTGCTCACTGTCGCTTGGAAAAGTGGACAATGGTGGTGGATTGGCATCATAGTGATAGGCAGTTTATTGGCTGCTGCTTATATAATTAAGGTATTAAAGCCAGCCTTTGAAAAGACAGATAAATGTGTGTTGGTAGCCCAGACACCGCTTTTGATGAAATTAGTGCCGTTGGTGTTAGCTCTCATTGCTTTGGTTTCAGGACTGGTAGCCACTCAGCCATTGAGTTTGTTGGAGAAAGGCTCGCCGTTTTAGCCGCGTAGAGATTTTCAACACGGAGTTCACAGAGTGCCACAGAGTTTCACAGAGTTATAAACCCAAGGACTTCTCTGTGCAACTCTGTGTAACTCCGTGTCTCTGTGTTGAAGAATTTTAATTTGACAACATGGCCCCCAAATTGTGAAGTTTATAAATTGCCAAACTAAAGTTTGGACTCCTGATCATTGGACGGGCGGCCAGCCGTTTTTAACGCAAAAGTTGTGTCAATTAGTTATTAAGGCCGAGATACCGGCCCGTTTTCGTTGGTTTTCCAAACAGGCGCAGAAAATTGCGGCCGGAAAGGAGGCCACTTATGTTGAGCAAGTGGTACAAACCCAGCTCGTCAAACACTGGGAAAGCCAAGATGAGCCGGCCCATTTAAGGACGATTCGTGATCGTATTTTATTGGCTGGCGGCCGACGCACCGGGCGATTGTTAGGCTTGTATCAACAAGTCTTGCAACACCGCCTTAGTCCATCTTCAGAGGAAAGTCAACCCCCACACACGGAAGGCCTTGAAGAAGCCAGCACTCCGGTTGAAATAGGAATTAGAGGAGTCTCCATTGACGATTCCGTCGAACAAATGGAACTACGTCTGAGCGGTTTAGTGGTTCAGCGTGAGGGCCAGTTATTACCTTACAACCGAATTTATCCGTTAGTGTTTAATCAGAGTTGGGTAGAAAAAGCCTTAGCCACGTTGCGGCCTTATGCCGAATCCTTATCGGCGTGGATAGCCTCTGATTCAACGGACGAGTCACGGTTATTACAAGGGCAAGCGTTGCAAGAAGCACTCAGTTGGGCGGAAGGCAAAAGCTTGGATAATGAAGACTATCGCTTTTTACAAGCCAGCGAGCGGTTAGAGCACCAAACTGATAGGGCTTGCCATTTGGGGATATTTAGCACAACAACAAGCATGGGAGAATGCGACACGGGCTGAACAACAGAAAAAACCGGCTGAGCAGCAAAAAGCGTTAGCTTTAGAGGCTATCAATGCGTTGACTTATCAATTGGTGGATGAATTGGTGCAACTGCCGCGCACGACGAAGATTGTGACTCGTATATTAGCCTCGAATACGGCGTTATTGGATAGAATCTATGCGCTAGATCCAAATACAACGGAAGCGAGGCGGGAAAAAGGCTCTAACTTGAGTCGTCTGGGGGATGCTTGGTTATTGTTGGGCAACACTGAAAAGGCCTTGCAAGCCTATCAGCAGTCCTTAGACATTTTCCAACAACTGGCAGGGGCCGACCCGAACAATGCACAAGCACAGCGGGATTTGTCCGTCAGTTACGACAACCTTGGAGACGTGCAACAGCAACTGGGCAACACCGAACAAGCCTTGGCGGCCTATCAGCAATGCCATGAAATGAGCCAACAACTGGCCGGGGCCGACCCGAACAATGCACAAGCACAGCGGGATTTGTCCATCAGTTACAAACTCGGTCAAGTTCAAGAAGCCTTGCACAAACCAACCGCCGCTTTGTCGCTTTACCAAAAGGCCCTCGCCATTGCCGAAGTCTTAGCAGCCCAAGATACCCACAACCAACAAGCCCAAAATGACTTGGCATACTTGCGAGACTTAGTGGAACAATCGGAGTCCAAACTTTAGTTTGGCAGTGCCAGAGAGTTAATGGCCGTGCCAAATTAAAACCGGCCGACGACTAAAACTCGTCAATTGAACACTGACAATGCGAATTAAGTCTTATAAATTCAAATTCTTCAACACAGAGACACGGAGTTACACAGAGTTGCACAGAGAAGTATTGACGCTTTGGGGGCCATAAAACGTTTTGAATGAATATATTCTGAAAATTATCAAATTCAGAAAATTCTGATTCAGACAATTGATGAAGGAGAAATCATGCTTGAACAAATCCTATATTTCCAAAAACACATATTGGCCGAAATCAACGGCCCACTCACCTTGGGCTTGGATGACGTGGATAAAGTGTTCAAATACCCATATATTGTAGAAGACTTTTTAGGGATGCTACGAGTTTGGCATGATCGAGGCCAACAAGAAGCCCATTGGCAAACACTCCAGTTAATCATTGTGCATTCACAAGAATACACGCCCAGCAACATTAACCGTTCTCCGTTTAATGTCGGCTTACCCATTAAACTGGCCGACTTAACACTGGCGCAAGTCCAAGACTTATCACAGCGGCATGGATTAACTTGGAATACCAAACTATCCCATCGCCCGTCAACGCATCACTTTAGACAAACTCCTGCAAATTGCGCCCACCGAAGAAGGGCCTTATTATGACCACCTATATCGGCTACTATTAATCCTAAAGGATGCCAACTTAGAGAACGTTATGAAACAAATCGCAACCGCCGAACAACCCATTGAAATAGGTGCCGAACACAAATCCAAACGACACAGCTTTGGACTAATCGAATTCCACGACAACACCGTGCGGCCCCGATGTAACTTATACCGCCACTACTTCAGCACTCGCCAACTTTGAAATCCAAAGAAATCCAAAGAAATCCTATTTTTTAAAAAAATAGGATTTCTCATTCATAAAAATGACAACATGGCCCTCAAAAACAACCTCCAAAAGTGACAAAGTCAATGCCCAATAGACTGCCATATTTTCAAAACCGGCGTTTGAACCTCAGACAAAACTATTCTGCACAATTGGCTGGCACTTAACCACCCCATAGCATCCAGAACAAAATTAGTCTATACTGACACCACTTAGAAAGCCGACTTCTTCAACAATCGAATTTCCTTAACATTTTCGACTTAGCAACACAGCAGATTGAGACTCAATAATGATAAAATCGTCATAATGAAAACTCCCAAGGGCCGATAAACCTTGGGAGTTTTTGTCAAACAAATCGCATAAGGCAAAATAGCCGATTGAGATACAATGAAATTAGGTCGCGTTACACAAACTATACCGATAGAACTTCTTCAATAACTTGGAAAACACCTCCGATGTTTGCTAAACATCGGATGTGTTAATAAAACAGTGGACAAAAATCGTTTGATTGAATATATCAATTAATATATAGATATTTTAAAAGAAGGGACAGGCCCACCAAATATGATATAGTTCCTCGTTCCCACGTTTTGTGTCACAATTGTTCAATGAAAGCCGATTGGCGATAAATAGGAGAAATAATTTGCAAAAACAGACACTTACAGCTATTTTACTGTTTTTTATGACGGGATGCGTCACAAACCCCCCATTGGACACGCTCCCAAAGAGCGATGAAAAACAGCATTTTAAAAAGACGGTAACGATCAAGGATCATCCCTCACAAGCCGTTATCACCTTTTCCACCGTCAAAGGCTTCCAAGAAAAGCACAACACACACAACGTCGTCTGGGACGACAACTTTTTAAGGGGCTTTATTGATAAAAGAACCAAGGCCAAAACTTACCAAGTCTATAACGTCATTTACTACGCTGGCTCAGGGAGTGACTTCAGATGGAAACATTTTAGCCAAGCGAAATACCAAACGCCAGAGGGCGAGAAATCCATACCAACAACCCTCATCAAAAAACACGAAGATTGCACGGCCATACAATTCCATGGGCAGTGCCTTTACAGTGAACACATCATTTTCAAAATCGAGGGAGCGTTATTGAGAATGCTTGCCAAATCCAACGCACTCAACACGCCAAAAGAGCCTACTTGGCAATACCAACTGATTTCAAAATCAGGCGAAAACCGTAGCGACAAACTCCAAATAGCCGAAATGGCCGGCTTACTAGAAAGAATGAACGAGTACATCATTCAAAAAACAACGGCCCAACTGGGAGAAAAAGAGGACGAAAAAGAACCCTTGCCGGTTCCGTCACTAACACCGGAACCCTTGATAAAGCCACCATCGGCCAAGGTTTTGTTACCCCTTATACTGAAAGCGAATTAAGAATGAAAAATGAAAAATGAAAAATGAACAAAGAGTGATGAAATCACTTTCATTTCATAAGTTTTTATAACTCATTGATTTTTTAGGATTCAATTCAACCCTTAAATCGCATAACCATTACCCATTTTTCATTTTTCATTTTTCATTACCCATTACCCATTTTTCATTTTTCATTTTTCATTTTTCAATAGCAAATGAATACAACTAACGATACACACATTGATCCCGATACCGAGCGATTCGCCGCCGCTTTGTTTATCGCGGCATTAGTGCATGTCGTTGCCATCTACGGTGTCGGCTTCGCCATGCCAAAAGCCGTTCAATCTCCAAATACCACCATGGAAATTATTTTGGTGCAAAAAAGTACCGACAAAGCACCAAAAGAGGCCGACTATTTAGCACAAGTCAACTACGAAGGCGGCGGTGAAAGCGAACAAAAAGTTCGCCCCTCCACGCCCACAATAGCCCCGTTTCCAGACGTAACCGCCGAAGAAGTCTTCACGCCACCGCCGCCACAAATGGCGGCCGCCCCAAAAGAACACCAAATTGAAACACTAACAACCGACAAACCGGCCCAACACGAGTCCGAGCAACGAATCACCCCGCCCGACGAACCGGCCGAATCTGGGGATGCCTCGCAAACAACTGTTTTTGAAGAATATATGTCAGAAAACACCCTCTTCATCAACGCCCTTGCCCTAAAACTCGCCAGCATTCAGGCAGAATTAGACGAAAAATTTGAAGAATATGCCAAAAGGCCACGCACAAAATTTATCAATTCCAGCGCCAAAGAATCTAAATACGCTCGCTACATGGATGCTTGGCGACGACAAATTGAAGACATCGGCAACGCCAACTATCCTGACAAAGCACGCCGCAAAAAAATATCGGGCAGTTTAATTTTAAATGTCGCGCTCAACTCCAACGGCACCGTGTACAACGTTGAAATTAAACAACCCTCCAAATACAAAATATTAGACGAAGCCGCGTTACGCATCGTGCGCCTTGCCGCGCCGTTTGACCCCTTTCCAGAAAATATCCGCAAGGCAACCGACATCCTACATATCACCCGTACTTGGGAATTTAGTTACAATAGCCTGAGCAGTCGATAAGTAGTATGATGACTTGTTCAGTAATCAGTGATCAGTTATCAGTAATAAGTAATCAGTTATCATGCATCCAAACTTGAATTTGGCAGGAGTCCAAACGGGCGCATTTCTATTTTCCCGCTATAAGATATAACCTATTGATTTTTAATCATTTTTTGTGTGTGTTAGGGTGGGGTACCCGATTTTTTACTTTCAATAAAAACAATGACTTACGACCCCACCCCTAGATAAAAATATGGCACGACCGGGCGTTTTTTAATAAAAATATATAAAAATCAAAGAGTTCCTTAACTTAATGGCATTGAGGTGGAACCTGGGGAAAGCAATACCAAAAAGGCCTCAACCCCAAAGGGGGTGAATAGGAAAACCTGTGGGTTTTGGCATCACAGCACAACTCCAAAGGGGTTGCGGTGCTTGGTTCTCTTTTTCCCCCTGGTTTTGAAAATAATTATCTGAAAACCTATAGAAAGAAAACCGGGCCCTCAAAATAAACCTTAAGGTTGGAGCGGTAAGACAACTCAAAGTCTGTAGGATAAATGGGACACACCCGTTAAAACTAGCCGACGACTAAAACCCATCAATAGAACATTAACAGAGTACTAGGTGAGACTGGTTCAAAACGTATGGAGGTACCCTCTCCTTGAGGAACCACAAGGGTAGGAAATTTTCACTCAATCCTCAGTACCGGTATTAAAACTATGTTAGAAACGACTTATTTTACAGGCCACTTTTTGATTGCCATGCCCACTTTAGGCGACCCCAACTTTTTTCACACAGTCACCTACGTCTGTACACACACTGAAGACGGAGCGATGGGAATAGTCATTAATCGCCCAATGGAGCTTGATCTTGGCAATGTTTTTAAACATATGGGGATTGAAGCCCAAGACTCCCGTGCCACCAGCCTCCCCATTTTTGAAGGAGGGCCGGTGCAACGCGATCGCGGTTTTGTAATTCATCAACCCCCCGGGCAATGGGAAGCCGTGATCACTACCAACGATGACTTAGGCATCGCCACCTCACGCGATATTCTCAGCGCCATTGCAACTGGGAAGGGCCCACATAATGTATTGATTGCACTCGGTTATGCCGGTTGGGGTGCCGGACAATTAGAACAAGAAATGGCTGACAACGTTTGGCTCAGTACCCCGGCCGATCACCATGTTATTTTTAACACGCCCCCTGAGCAACGCTGGCATGCCGCGGCGGCTCGAATGGGTATCGACCTAAATTTACTCTCCAGCGAAGTAGGACATGGCTAGTCACTGATCAGGTCGGTCGTTTTTTTGGTTGCCGGCCCCATTTTTTGGCATAGCAGAGCGAAAAACTTTTGCGTCGAAAACTTTTTTTTGGTTGCCGGCCCCATTTTTTTGCAGAGTGGTGGGCAAAAAAAGCATTGCCCACCCTACAAAATACTGACAAACTGATATGTATATAATAGGATTCGATTACGGCAGCAAGCGTATCGGCGTAGCGGTAGGACAAACCCTAACAGCCACCGCCCATCCCTTAGTTACTCTGCCCGTCAAAAACCAGCAAATCGACTGGGCGCGTATTAGCGGCCTAATTCAAGAATGGCAACCGGATGCCCTTGTAGTCGGTTTGCCCAAACACGCCGACGGCTCAGATAACGCCATCACTCCCGCTGTTCGCCGTTTCTGTCAGCAACTACAAAAGCGTTACCAATTGCCCGTTCATACCATTGATGAAACACTCTCCTCGGTCGCCGCCGTAACCTCCCCTAACCTCCCTTTTTCAAAGGGCGGAATTAAAATAGGCCGAAAAGTGAAAAACCCCCAATTTTCAAAAAAGGACCGGGGGAATTTAGACGCTGTCGCGGCAAAAATTATTATCGAAACTTGGTTTACCGAATCAAAAGAATAAAAACCTCCAAGGTTGATCTCGCATAGCGAAGCAACGATTGGCAAACTGAAGAAGTTTGCTCACGCAAAAACGCAAATGCACCAAAGTTAATGCAACACCCCGTTTTTAACAAAAACCTGTTTTATCAAAATTATTTTCAATTTATCAACGATGACTTACTCAATCAAAGAAATCTTCTACACCTTGCAAGGAGAAGGACTGCAAACCGGGCGAGCGGCCGTCTTTTGCCGATTTGCCGGATGCAATTTATGGTCAGGCCGTGACGAAGATCGCGCAAAAGCAGTGTGTCAATTTTGTGATACCGATTTTATCGGGACAAATGGACAAGGCGGAGGCAAATTTGCCTCCGCCCAAGCTTTAGTCGAAAAAGTAGCGGCCACTTGGCCGCCAACACAACAAAGCCGCCCTTTTGTCGTGTGTACCGGCGGAGAACCATTACTACAATTAGATACCCCGTTAATTAATGCTTTTCATCAAGCCGACTTTGAAATCGCCCTCGAAACCAACGGCACACTAACAGCACCACCGGATATCGACTGGATTTGCGTCAGTCCCAAAGCCAACGCACCATTGATGTTAGAAAGCGGAGACGAATTGAAATTAGTCTTCCCACAAGCCGAAGCACCACCAGAACGTTTTCAACACCTTGATTTTAAATATTTATTTTTACAACCACTGGACGGGCCCCAGCGCGAAAAGAATACCCAAAAAGCCCTGCACTACTGTTTAAAACACCCACAATGGCGAATAAGTTTACAAACGCATAAAATATTAGGGATTCCCTAACAAATGGAATCCAAAGCTTCAGCTTTAGACAAATGGAGTCCAAAGCTTCAGCTTTGGACAACAATAGTTTAAAACTTGCCTATTTTAAAATTTTAACTCGTCTAAGTAGGAGAAATAGCACACAGTGACTGAAAAAACGACCGAGCAACCGGCGAAAAAAATCCTACCCAAAGTTGCAACCGTCAAAATTACTGACATGCCACTAGAAGAGCGCCCACGCGAAAAATTATTGCAACGAGGCGCTGGAGCACTGACTAATGTTGAACTATTAGCCATTTTCTTGCGTACTGGTATTAAAGGAAAAAGTGCTTTGGATTTAGCCAAAGAATTATTAGACGACTTTGGAGACTTACGCAGTTTATTGGGAGCAGATCATAAGCGATTTTGCCAAGCCAAAGGACTCGGAGATGCCAAATACGTCCAACTAAAAGCCTGTGTCGAAATTAGTCGGCGCTACTTACGCGAATGTTTAGAACGTGGTGATGCCTTATCTAATCCTAACGATACGCGCAATTTTTTAATGTCGGAACTGAGCGGCCGTGATCTTGAAGTGTTTGCATGCTTATTTTTAGATAATAAACATAGAGTTATAAAATTTGAAGAACTATTTTATGGCACAATAGACGGCGCAAATGTATATCCGCGTGAAGTCGTTAAACGTACTTTACAAAATAACGCGGCCGCGTTGATTCTAGCACACAACCATCCCTCTGGCATTGCAGACCCAAGTCAGGCCGATATTACCATCACGCAACGGCTGAAGGAGGCCTTAAAGTTAATTGATGTGCGAGTATTAGACCATTTTGTGATTGGAGATGGTTACTGCGTTTCTTTGGTTGAAAAAGGGCTGATGTAGGAGAAAGGAGCTAGGTGAAAGAAGAAACTAGTGCAGGATCGCGGAAGGATCCATACCTCCCCAACGCCAACGGCTAAAGCCGTTGTCTAAAAGCGAAAGTAGGCTAAAGCCTACTGAGCCTCTTGCAGTGCCCTTTAGGGTACTTTAGCTTTCAGACAAGCTGTGGGTGGTCTTTCTACTTCCGCTTTCTTGCACTAGTGCTGGATCGCTCCAGTGGTGGCCTAGGGATTTCCGCTCTCCTGCACTAGTCGTGTGGGCTTTTGTTGCCATCACAACTTCTGATAAAAAAGCCCCCAAGGCAATAACCCGATGTAATATTTATTGCATTATACTGAAAGTACAACTTCTTTTAGGAATAAACGGATTTTTAGGATTTTAAATTTGAGTTTTTTATCTGCTAGTTTGCTAATTCAATCCCTTATTTCCTTCAGCACTTTTTTCAAGTACGTTCTCCAAACTTTAGTTTGGCAAGGAGTCCAAACTTTAGTTTGGACGACTAGTGCAGGAAAGTGGGAGTTTCCATACCATCTACAGCCATCTAAAAGCTTAAGAACCTGTTCAATATATCCAAAAGCTGTTAGAATAAAAAATATTTTTTGACCAACAGAAAAGAAAATGAGAAAGAACTACCCAAGTGATATTAGTCGAGAACAATTTGAGAAAATCCGTTTCCAATTGGAAACATTTCGGAAACAAACTAGGCCAAGAACCGTTGATTTGTATGATGTTTTTTGTGGTATCCTATATGTTTTAAGGCTGTCCATCAAACAGGGCAGCGATAGGAACATAACGCAAAGTACCATCTAAAGACAACATCAACGTAGTGGCCTTTGCTTGTGCCAAATCGGCCTCTATTGGTTTGAGTATCCAATCATATAACACTTTGGCATAATCGAGTGTGCCTGTTTTTCGGAGGTTGTTTCTTTTGGTACGAAGACGCTTCGCTCCTCTTAACGGTTTTTTAGGGCCATGTTGCAACTTGTCACGGAAAGCAAAAACAGTCCGATTCAGTTCTTTTTCACCCACCTCGGCATCACGCGCCAATTGCACATCGGGCGTGGTAAGAATAATGCGTAACTTGTCTTCTGTCACCAAGTAATGCACCAGCACCACACCTTCGCCTAATTGACGCAAGGTGGATTGTAACGGTTTCAGTCGGCCCAAGTTTTTTTCGCCAAATGCGATGGCACGAGCCGGGCTGGCTTGCTCAAAGGCCTTCCTTAATTCCTCTAAATAAGCAATAAAGGCCTTCTTGGCAACTTTCATATCAGCGCGTAATTGCTTACGGCGAGCTTTTTCTGCGGCCGTTAAGCCCAATAGAGCTTTCTGTTTGAGTTGTCTCAACTCACGCCCTAACGCCACTAATTGTTGGTTAATGGCTTGATAACGTTGCGCCCAAGCTTGTTCAAAGTCGTTAAAAGTGGCTTTGGTACTCCGCACCTTACCACCAGCCTGTGCATCACGACGAATGAAATCAAAATATTCCTCTTCTTTGAGCATCGCCAAGACTTGTTGAGCTTCGGGGAGGCGGCCTTGTTCTATGAGTAAAACGGCAAGGTATTGATAAACATCAGCTTTATCCTTGATGAAGGATTGTTGAAGAGATTTTGCCATTTTGCTGATGTTTGCCCGTAGGCTTTGGAGAGTGTTGACAGCTTGTTTGCCGAAAAAGATAGCGGCACGAAGTGAGTGTTGTTTAACAAACAACTGACTTAAAATGTTTTGCACCACCCATAGCAGTTTAGGTTGACC
The DNA here is from genome assembly GCA_002085445.1 of Candidatus Parabeggiatoa sp. nov. 2. Lineage (GTDB taxonomy): Bacteria > Pseudomonadota > Gammaproteobacteria > Beggiatoales > Beggiatoaceae > Parabeggiatoa. Next base: position 14,035 of record NBMI01000111.1, on the reverse strand, counting down.
ACTCTCAGTGGCAATGGGTAGAGCGCGTTGTAAAAGCGGCTCAGCGCGGCTATAGTCACCTTGAGTTGCGTAAAAGACGGCCAGATTGTTGAGGCTGAAAGCCACTTTAGGGTGTTCTCTGCCCAACCTGTTTTCAAAAATGGCAAGCGCACGCTGATACAAGGGTTCGGCACGGGCATAATCGCCTTGATTCAGGTAGAGCCGTGCCAAATTGTTTATACCGGTAGCCATATCAGGATGTTCGGCCCCTAAGACTTTTTCAAAAATAGCAAGGGCACGCTGATAAAGAGGTTCAGCGCGTGTATAATCAGCTTGTGCTTGGTAAAGTTGTGCCAGATTGTTGAGACTGGTAGCCACATCAAGATGTTCTGAGCCATAGACTTTTTCCTGAATGGCAAGGGCACGCTGATGCAGAGATTTGGCGCGGGTATAGTCGCCTAAGTTCTCATAGAGTATTGCTATATTATTCAAAGTGGTAGCCACACTAGTGCAGTAAAGCGGAACACCCGCCATGATCTCAAGCTCATGGTTAAGAGCTACTCTCCCCTAAAGGGGACTACCCAATAATTAGTTTGACTCGATTAGTGCCCTTCAGGGTACTTGAGCTTTCAGACAATGTTGGCTGAGGTGGTCTTTCTACTTCCGCGATCCTGCACTAGGATGTTGGGCCCCTAATACTTTTTCCTTAATGGCAAGGCTACGCTGATAAAGGGATTCAGCGTGGGCATAATCGTTCAGCGTTTCGTAGAGTAATGCCAGATTGTTGAGGCTGGCCGCAACTTCGGGATGTTCCAGCCCATAGACTTTTTCCCGAATGGCAAGCGCACGCTGAGAAAGGGGTTCGGCGCGGACATAATCCTCTTGATAAGAGTAGAGCAAACCCAAACTGTTTAACGTGAGGGCAAGTGATTCGTCTTCCGCCCTGTTTTCTTTGAGAGTTAAGGACTTTTGATAAGCCGATTCGGCCTCGCCAAAGCGTTCTTGATCAAAATAAATGTCACCCTGATGGTGTAGCGCGTCGGCCACCAACGACGGATTTTGACAATCCAGCGCGAGGAGTTGTTCATAGTGCCGCAAGGCCTCGGCAACAACTAGCGTGTTTTGTAACGCCACCGCTTGCTGGTAGAGTGTTTCGCAGGGCGTAGGCGGCCCGTCTTCGGCCAGCGCCGTGAGTGTGTTGCTTAAACACACGAAAATAAATGGCATTAAGGATTTGTGTAATAGAGACATGATTAATTCTCTCCGTTTGAGGGTTATTGATTATACTAAGACAACGACACAAACGCTAAGTACAACGAATTACGCGGATAAACGAATTATGCTAAGTACAACGACACAAACGCTAAGTACAACGAATTACGCGGATAAACGAATGAGGTTAAGTATAACGACACTTGTAAGTACAATAGTTTGTTTATCCGCCATGTCGATGTAGGTTCAACCCAATTCGTTTAGTAGCAATATTAGTTTGTCCTAATTCGTTTATCCGCGTAATTCGTTGTACTAGACTAATTCGTTTATCCGCGCAATTCGTTGTACTAGAGTTGTACTAGACTAATTCGTTTATCCGCGTAATTCGTTGTACTAGACTAATTCGTTTATCCGCGTAATTCGTTGTACTAGACTAATTCGTTTATCCGCGCAATTAGTTGTACTCTAATAATGAATAAGGTAAATCTATCAATTGCAAGCATTCACCTTGCTGGCTTTGCCAATGAATTTCATCAGCTTCAGCACGACTAATTTGAATGACGGCTAAAACAACAACGCCGCCGTCGGGATGAACCGCGGCATTAACGATTTTACCAACGCTTTGCTCACCGGTAGCAACATACAGCGCAGCGCCCGGTTGCGGCACAGTCGCCGTGTCAATTTTAGCGAGATACAGACGGCGTTTCAACTTGCCGAGATATTGCATCCGAGCGACAATTTCTTGTCCAGTGTAACAACCCTTTTTAAAACTCACACCGCCTATAACTTGATAGTTCACCATTTGCGGCACAAACTCCTCGGCGGTTGCCGGCACGATTTGTGGCACACCGGCGAGAATATCTAAAAGTTGCCATACCGCAGCGCCAGCCGGATGCGCCGTTTGAGTGACACACTCCCACAGATTTTGCAGCGTTTCACCAAACACAAGATAACGCGGTTGCGTGCCGAGAATGCGTAGCACCGTGACTTGGTTTTCTGTCAAACTGGCATCAACATCAATCGGGGGAGCAAAGCCTAAGCAATCCGTCAACCGTTGTGTACTATTAGCACCGGCAACGCCGATACGGGACAGACTCTCGCTCACTTCCTCAAGTTTGGCATCAGCGCGTAGCACATACATCCGCAAACGTTTGAGCATAGATTCAACGCTCTCTCGCGGCAACAGCAAATAGTAAGCATCGTCGCGCTTAAACAAGCGAAAGCTGAAAAGAATACGGCCCTTCGGACTACACAACGCACTCAATTGACTCAGCTTGGCAGTCACCTGTCGCACATCATTGGTAAACTGTCCCTGTAAAAAGGTTTTGGCATCGCTGCCGGTAACTTTAATTAAGCCAAAATGCGACAAGTCAGTGATAACATCGCCGTGTAAGGCTTGTTGTCGTTCTTCATCAAGTTGCCCAAAATGAATAACGGTATTATTTTCAAACTGGGCACCGGCTTTAGATAAATACTGTGTCCATTCTTGTGTCATAACGATTACCTTGCGAGGAGTGCTTAGCGAGACTTGCAAAGCCAGCTTTGCACTCCAACTGATTGCTTCGCCACGCTTTAACGGTCAAAGAAATCCGATTTTTTTGAAAAATAGGATTTCTGGGTGGTATTGTATTAGGTGGTTTTTTGGACGGGTGAATAGGGCGTTTGGCGATTATGCCCGTGCATTCGGTAATGCACAAAGTCGGCGACGTTGTCAAAGTGCATAAACGGATTGCCCTCTAATTGTTCGGCAATGGTGGAGGAGGGCTTGTGGGCGTAATGGTGTCCGGGGTGTATAACTGTTTCTGGGGACAATTCTGTCCCAATTTTTTTCAGGGAATGGTACATTTGTTCCGGATCGCTGCCGCTGAAGTTACAACGCCCGCAGCCAAATACAAATAAGGTATCGCCGGTTATCAGGTGTCCATCAAGATAATAACAGCAAGAGCCGGGCGTATGTCCAGGCGTATGCCAAATTTCAATCTCGGTTTTGCCAACTCGAAGGGTATCGCCACCGTGATGTAGGGTGGGTTTATTGAGTTCGTGTCCCCAAAACTGGGCTTCAGCCTTTAATAGATGGACTTGTGCATCGTAAGTGTCTAAAACGTCAGTAAGTCCATTAGTATGATCCTGATGACTGTGGGTGAGCAAAACATCAGTGATTTGGAAGCCTTGGTGTTTAGCGAGGGCAATCACTTTAGGCACTTCCCAAGCCGGATCGACTACCGCGGCCCTTTTTGAGCTATGGTCTTGAATAATATAGACAAAATTTGCCGCAGGCCCCAATTCGAGGGCATGGATAGAAAATGGTCGGGTATTTGTCTTCATAGTGGTTTGTTACTCCTTGGTTTTGTACAACTACAACGGCTTTAGTATATACTGCAAACGGCTATAATTTGAACTTTTCTTACAAGCTAAAAATCCGATGTCTCAAAGATATCGGATTTTTTAAAATTGAACGTGATTTGATAAGTTGTTGTTCATTATTCATTTTTCATTTTCCATTCTTAATTCGCAATTACCGCCCAACCAATGACAGAAAATATTGTGCATTCTCCACCAAATTGGCTGAACGCGAATACAGCGCCCCACCAATCAGAAAAATCACCTCATTACCATAAAGGGCCAACATATCGGGCACTTTCTCCAAAGTCATCCCGCCACCGGGGGCCGGAAAGATGGGCGCATAATGGCCCAGACTTTCCTGACAACCCGCCACAATATTCTGACAGTCCTCACGACTAAACCCAAATCGGCCTCCATAATTCGGATAAATCGACGCATCGGCCCCAGCCAGCCGTTGCAATTGCCCAAACAAAGCCGCATGAGAAATCCCATTCTCAGGACTTGTCACCATCGCCCCCAAAAATGCCGGATGCGAAATCAGCGGCAAACTCACCGACTCATCTTCAGCAATCGCACGCATCGTATCAAAGCCCATCAAGCCCGGCGAAATGAGTAATCCACCGGCACCCGCTTGCTTAGCAAAATGAACTCTATTCTTGATCTCCGTCGCTGGCGCGGTGATGTTAGGAACATAAATACACTGTTTAGCCGTTTTCTGATTCGCTTTCGCCACCGCCTCCGCACAAGCCTTCACTCTGTCATCAAAAGGACAAAAAGGCTGGTTACTCAAACCGTGATCATCCTTAATAATATCAATACCGCCCAACGCAAACTGATAAGCCAATTCAGCGATTTCGGCCGCTGACTTACCCATAGGCTTCAAGGCCGTACAAAGCAATGGCTTATCATAAACACCAACAATGTCTCGCAACCCGGCAATCCCAAAACGCGGCCCCGAAAACCGCGACAATATATCCTCACCCAAACCAAGACGCTCAACCTTAATACCGGCCTTAATACTCGTATTACCAAAAACAACATTCAACAACTGCGTCAACTCAAAGGCCGATGTTTCAATCGCATAACTGATTTGGGCTTCATAAACACCGCTGGCGACAACCGAAAATTGCTCAAGTTGTCCAACAACGTGATCGCGGATAAACCCGTCTGGCACCAACTCATCGCCAACTTCAACGGTTTGCTCAAGACAAATCACGTTCGCCTTCTCCAAAGCCGCCGCCTCATCACCCACAATACGATAAACAACGGTAAAACGCTCACCTATCATAAACATCCTTACAAGTTCCAGTTTGTAGTTTTGTAGTAGGCGATTTATCGCCTTAATACTATATATAGGTTCGTAGTAGACGAGTTATCGTTTGTAGTAGGCGATTTATCGCCTTAATACTATATATAAGTTCGTAGTAGGCGATTTATCGCTTTGGTACTATAGACGTTCATAAAAATAATTTCAAAACCAAGATAAATCTTGGACTCCGGACATTTAGACGTCCAAGATAAATCTTGGACTCCGGACATTCTGAATTATAAGGCTTCTGCTTTGGCAACAGTATGGACTTCATCCAATCGGACGGCCTGTAAATCTTTTTCAATGATGCCAGTAGACTGATTAAGCAACTTCTCTATCGCGGCAACCAATGCCATCGCATCAAGGCCATATTTCTTCATCAAATAAGGCCGACTGGCTCCGTGCGCGAAAGTATCTTGAAGGCCCAAACGAATCAGCTTCTTACCAATGCCTTCTTCGGCCAGAATTTCCGCGACAATACTACCCAAGCCACCCACGACTGTATGATTTTCTATAGTAATAATACCGTGCTTGATATCAGCCAAGGCCTCCAACAATTGTTGTTTAGCAAACGGCTTCAAAGTAGAAGCATGTAAATGAGTCACACTCACGCCGGCTTGAACAAGGGCCTTACTAGCACGCATCGCTTCCTCAGTCGTAATGCCAGAAGATAGCACTAACACATCCTCACCTTGGCTCAGTGTTCGTAAGTGATTGAAACGAAAAGGGGTTTCAAATAAGCGCGGCACAAGGCCGCGCAACACCCTGACATAAACAGGGCCTTCCACAGCATCGGCCACTTCTAAAACCGTTTCCACTTCGGTAGCATCGCCCGTCTCCAACAACGTCATATTAGGCACACTCCGCAAAACGGCAATATCTTCAATAGCCTGATGCGTAATGCCACCGGGCGTAGTAATCCCCGGCAAAAAGCCCATTAATCGTACCTTGCGATTAGAATAAGCGACAGAATTAATCAACTGATCAATAGGGCGGCGATACAAAAACACACTAAACGTATGGAAAAACGGCCGAAAGCCTTCCATAGCAAGGCCGCCGCAAAAACTAAGCGTATGTTGCTCCGTCATCCCCATAGAAAAAAACCGCTCAGGAAACTGATCCCGAAACTGATCAACCTCACAAGAACTGGTTAAATCGGCCGACAAACAAAGCACCTCTGGCTTATTTTGGGCAAAATTGATAAACGCATTGACATAAGGTTTAGTGACGATATTCATAATTTAAGTTCAGTTGGAGTCCAAAGCTTTAGCTTTGGCTCACATTAACTTAATAAAGTTAAGGGCAACCATAAAGGATTGCCCCTACATGATATGACGGTTTGTAGGGGCAATCCCTTGTGGTTGCCCCTTAATGCCATTGACTTTCTAATAGCACCTAAACTACAAGGATTATTTAATCGATACGGATTTTTGCCCTGTTCGTAAACAAACAGCAAAAGGATATTTAGAAATGATTGAAGACATTGTAAGTGCCATTTGGGAAATTATTAAGTCTCTCATTTTAGATATCATTTTTCAGATTGTTGAGACTGTCATTTGTAACATTGGCAGACTTTCTTTACTGTTAGTGACTTTAGGAAAATATCCAAAAAGATGCTATCATCTTGAAAAGCATTATAATCGCATATGTTTGACAGGAGGTTTTGTCATATTTATCAAAGCTTTAGCTTTGGCACCTTTTGGAGTCCAAAGCTTTAGCTTTGGCTCAGCTTCTTGCTTCCTGGGGCGGTGCCCCAGGGTATATTAATCTTGCACCAAAGGGGCTTCCTGGGGCGGTGCCCCAGGGTATATTAATCTCGCACCAAAGGGGCTTCCTGGGGCGGTGCCCCAGGCTATATTAATCTCGCACCAAAGGGGCTTCTTGCCAGGGGCGGTGCCCCTTTTTATATTAATCTCGCACCAAAGGGGCTGACTTTAAAATCTCTATGAGATCGGTCGGGGCGTATTATTAAAGCCAGTGTAACTACCTTCCGCCGGTGAAATTATTTTTATGAACATCTATAAATCAACGGATTAACCCAGTTCCCTTCGTTTTTTTTCTGGGATTCGTTGCACTGAAGACAAACATCATCAGAGAGATTTACCTCATGGCTCAACTCACACACACGGCACCAGTTTCATCTGTGCTTCAACTACATCCCAAGGGGCCGCAATTTGGTTGGCTGCTGTACGCAAAATCAACCCACTTTGTTCTAATTCATTAATATCCGTCTGTATTTCTTGATCATTCCTGTGAAGCATTTGAGATAAAGTTGGTGTATCAGTCGGCCCAGCAAGGCGTAACGTTTTAAGCAATTGCCAACGGCGTTGGTTTAATACCCTGAGTAGCGTTTCCAAATCTTCAAAATAGAGCTTTTCAATCGCGCCTCGATGAGTTTCACCACGTTCCGCACAGTGCCACGCTTCGATAAAATCTTTAGCCGCATCTTCGGCACTTCCTAAAGCGATTGATATTTTTTGAGTCATTATTTTTCTCCTCTATAACGATGGACATCATTCATAAAATCTTCGATAAGTGTTTCAACATTGGTGAAAGAATAGGATTCTTCTTGTTTGCCATAATGACGGTGATCGCCTTTACCACGTTCATTGTCATAACGTACCTGACAAGTGCCATCTGCAAGCCCGTAGTAAAGTCGGTACTTCAAACCATGAGGACGTTCTTGATCAGCCGATGGCAATTTCTAAAGTACCATTTCCAAAATGGCACCGTCTTTATATATCATTTTGCGTCGTCATAATAGTTCTGCTTTCATATATCAATAGACTATTTTGAACTGTGATTGTTATGGTTAACTGTGATAGGATTTATCACCATTCATGAGTACAACGAATTAAGAAATACCCGCCTCGAACAATTCGTTTATCCCTGCAATTATTAGCGATAGGAAAAAGATATGCATTATGAAATCAAGGAGCTAGTGACGCTTAAGGCGCAAGTTTATTTGGTTGTCTCTTGCGTCTTTTGCGTCTTTTGCGTCTTTTGCGTTTATTTCATTTTGTGGGCCATGATTTTATTTGAAATCATTCACGTCGGCAAAAGTTTCGCTTCGCTGTACTTTTGCCGACGTATGTTTTATGGCCCCCAAATTAGGTCGTCTAAATAACCCATTTTTTCACAGAGTGCCACAGAGTGTCACAGTATTTTGTGGGCCATGATTTTATTTTAAATCATTCGTTTTAACCCTTAATTCGCATTAATAAAGCTGCTTTCTAATAGCCGCTTCCAACGCTTGCGCCTCTTCTTGCGACTTAAAACGCACATAATGCAACCGCGGCCGTCTTTGTTCTAAATGATCCATACATTGACAAGGATTTGTCTTGGCTAAGATAACCAATGCCCCGTTTTCGGGCCGCGTTTTTCCGGCCTTTTGCACCGCTTCAATATCATGTCCATCCACTTCAATGGCATCAGCACCAAAAGCGGCCAACTTCTCGGCCGCATTACCCAAACTGAGCACCGATTCCATCGCGCCATCACACTGTTGCTCGTTCACATCAACGATAATCGCCAGATTATTCAAATTGTAATGACGAATGACTTGAAAGGCTTCCCAAGTTTGCCCTTCCTGAAGTTCGCCATCTGACAAAAACACCCAAACGCGCCCCGATTCCTTTTTAAGCTTTCTTGCCAGCGCCACACCGGCCGCCATGCTCAAGCCTTGCGCCAGAGAACCAGTCGTCACTTCCATGCCCGGCGAATGCTCCGCGCCAATCATTTCAACGCTGCCACCGTCTTGATTAAACATTTCCAAGCCTTCGGCAGCCATCCGCCCCGTTTCTACCAGTGCCGCATAAATCACTAAAGCATAATGGGCCGGACTGATAAAAAACCTATCTAATTCAGGGCCTTTAGGCCCATGATAACCTGCCCCAGTAAAACTGTTAGGATTATTAGCACTAGGCGGCCCAGCAAAAGGCCTCGGAATCGGTGGCGCGATACTCGGCCCCAAATTCATCGTCTTCACATAAAGCGTTGCCAAGAAATCGGCCGACGAGCAGGCTTGACTTAAATAGCCGCCATTATTTTTGATAGTATGCTCAAATACTCGTCGGCGAATGCCTAATGCAACTCGCTTAACTTCATTTTGCCACATATTTTTGGTAATTCAAAAAAATCCGATGTCTTAAAGACATCGGATTTTTAGCTAAGTAGATAATTTGGCTATGAATTTTCTTACCCGTTCATTTTGTCATTTTCACGGATTTGAAGTATACTTCGCACGGGTAAAAATAAACTTTCAAAAAATCCGATGTCTTTAAGACATCGGATTTTTAGCAAATTATAGGGGATTGAGGGGGGTGTGAGGAAATTATTTTGTCGTCAATCCTAATTTCCTTCAGGGGGCAGATTTTTCTTCAGCGGCAGCGGGATTTCCTTCAGCGGCGGCGGGAATATTTTCTGATGTTAGTGCCTTACTGACAGCCTGACTGGCAGGCTCTAAATTGTCTTTGAAGTAAAAACCACCCCCGAATACCAGCACCAGAAATAGCAAAATACTCAACCACGTTGGTAGCCATGAAAACAAGGCAATAATCAGGGCGGCAACGCCGCCTATATACAGAACTTCCGGACCGATAAACCCATAAACCGGTTTAAAAATATCTTGGAATAGACCGAAAAAGTGAAACAAGGCCAGCGATAAGAAAAAAACACCTATAAGAAAAAAGGCTATTGGTTTCATTTGTTTCATTTAGCACCTTTCTGATTTCGTTGCCCAAAATGATGATTAGAGTTGTTGCATTAACTCCATCAACTCCATAAACGCTATAAACTCATTAAAAAAGTTCCAGGTAGATACACTGGCTATATTAATGTCGCCCCGTTGGGGCTTTTCTATGAGATCGATCGGGGCGTGTTATTAAAGCCAGGGAGCAACGCCCCTGGCTCTCATTAATCAGTGCCCCTTCATTTTTCACATAAATCACATAAATCACAGTTCAAAAAATGATTATTAAGGAACAAGTCTATTGTTTAATACGAACACAGCTCATCGCTTTTCAAAAAAATCCGCGCACAAACAGGAAAGCGTTGGCAAACCTTGGAAGTTTTTTATACTGAACACCGATCGAGCCTCGATCATAAACTGAGTTTTTCTTGTCAGGAAGAGTGGAACAAGAAATCTTGTTACAAACCGCAATAAGATTTCTCCCTTCAGTCGAAATGACAAAAGCGCAATTTGTGCAAAGCACAGCACCAAAATATTTATCTAAAAAACTCTCAGCAATTGCACAACTCACAAAGCTCATTTTCAAATTCAATCTCAATGGTGGTGTGCTGGATATTGTGCTGTTTGAGTATTTGGCGTATTTGCTTTTTAAGGCCGACAATTTTTTCTGACTCCATATTGTCAGCCACCACGACATGAAATGATAGCACATTATACTCGCCATCCATTGTCCATAAATGCCAATCGTGAATGGAACGAATGGGTAATTTTTCCGTGAGTATCGTTTCTAGCTGCTCCGTATTGATGCTCGATGGGATAGCCTGTAAAAAAACATTCACGGTTTCGCGCAAGTTTTTAAAAACATTCCATAAAATATAAAGGGTAATTGCCACAGATAAAATAGGGTCAAGCACCGGTAAATCCACAAACAGCATTACTACGGCGACAACCAGCACCGCTATCCAGCCCAGCGCATCTTCCAGCAAGTGCAACATCACCACTCGCTCATTTTGCGTTTTGCCGCCTCGCAGTCTTAGCACGGCGATACCATTCACCGCCACGCCCAGAATGGCTAACAAAACCATGCCTTCCACATATACGCTTTCTGGGTGAATAATGCGCGGAATGGCTTCTAATAAAATAATGGTAGAGCCTAATAATAAAATAATACTACTAATCAAAGCACCAAGCAGCGAAAAACGCTTGTAGCCATACGAAAATTTATCATCCCGTTTTTTTTGACTAACGTTGGCTAAATACCATGACAAGCCCAACGCCACCGAATCGCCGAAATCATGCAGCGCATCGGATAAAATAGCGACACTATTCGTCCACAAACCTCCGACGATTTCTAACAACGTAAAAAAAAAGTTCAAGAAAAAAGCCACTTTGATATTAGAAGCGGCATGGTGATGATGATGATGCGACATATCAGTTATCAGTTATCAGTTATCAGTTATCAGTTATCAGTTATCAGTAGAGTCAAAACCTTGGTAAAATTTTGGAGGTTTGTTAATGGAAAACTTCCAAGGTTTTAATTCGTTTATCCGCGTAATTCGTTGTACTAAATTCGTCTATCCGCGTAATTCGTTGTACTAAATATATTTACAAGGATTGTATATAAAAAAGGATTTCTTAGCTTAGACGCATTCCTAAAATGTTTATTCTTCATTTTTCATTTTTCATTTTTCATTTTTCATTTTTCATTTTTAATTGAGCACCCCACGATCTAAAAAACCAAAAAATTCATGGAAATTCCCCACCTACTCGACAGCCTCAACAAACAACAACGCCAAGCCGTTACCGCCCCGCTAGAACATATATTAGTTCTCGCCGGTGCTGGCAGCGGCAAAACCAAATGCCTAACCCATCGCATTGCGTGGCTACTGCAAACCGGACAAGCCTACCCCCACAACATCTTGGCCGTCACTTTCACCAACAAAGCCGCCAACGAAATGCGCTCACGCATTGATGCGTTGCTCAACCAACCCACACGCGGCCTCTGGGTAGGCACCTTTCACGGCATCGCGCACCGTTTGTTACGCATATACTGGCGCGAGGCCAATTTACCTCAACTATTTCAAATACTTGACAGCGATGACCAATTACGCACTCTCAAACGGGTAATCAAGGCCCTAGGACTTGACGAAAAAACGTGGTCACCCAAACAAGCGCAACACTTTATCAATGCCCACAAAGACGATGGCCTACGTCCCAAAGACATCATTGCCGACGAACAAGACGTTAAGCTCACCCAACTGCTGAGCATCTATCGCGCCTACGAAGAAACCTGCCAACGCACCGGCATTGTTGACTTTGCCGAACTACTCCTGCGCTGCTACGAACTCCTGCGCGACAATCCGCAGCTGCTAGAACACTATCAGCAACGCTTTCAACATCTCCACGTAGACGAATTTCAAGACACCAACACCATACAATATCAATGGTTGCGACTACTGGTGGGAAACGAAGGCAAATTGTTTATCGTTTTCGACGATGACCAAAGTATATTTGGCTGGCGTGGCGCGAAAATAGAGAATATTCAACAACTTGAAAAAGATTGTTCCGACACCCACTTAATCCGTTTAGAACAAAACTACCGCTCAACCGGCACCATTTTAGCGGCCGCCAACGCCCTGATCGCCAACAACCAAGGCCGCTTAGGCAAAAAACTCTGGACACAAGACAAAGCCGGCAAACCCGTTTTCCAATTTATCGCCGAAAAAATCCAAGACTGGCAAGGCAAACGCCAAGACTTCGCCATTTTATATCGCACAACCGCACAATCGCGGCAATTTGAAGAGGCGCTTTTGCAAAAAAACATCTCATACCGCATTTACGGCGGCCTACGTTTCTATGAACGCCTAGAAATCAAAGACATGTTAGCCTACTTGCGCCTGCTACTCCACCGCGACGACGACGGTGCGTTTGAACGAGTTGTTAACCGCCCAAAACGGAATATCGGTGATCGCACCGTTGCCGTGTTGCGCGGCATTGCCCGCCAACAAGGCCTCTCCTTATGGCAAGCCGCACGCACCGCGATAAACAGCAAACAATTCAAAGCCAGAGCCAGTAACAGTTTAGCCGCTTTTTTACAGCTCATTGAACGGCTTACCGAACAAGTCAAAGACTTGCCGCTGCACGAACAAGTCGAACAAGTCAAAATTGCCAGCGGCTTAGTGCCCCACTACCAAAAAGAAAGCAAAGAAGAAGCGCAAAGACGCACAGAAAACCTCGAAGAACTCACCAACGCTGCGCGTCAATTTTTCCCTCACCCCCTTGATGGAGAGGGAAGGGGTGAGGCTAAACCCGGTTGGGAAGATTTAAGCGAATTTCTTGATCATGCTGCCCTAGAAGCTGGTGAAAGGCAAGGCGGCCGATTTGACGACTGCGTACAACTCATGACATTACACTCGGCCAAAGGCCTTGAATTTCAAGTGGTATTTTTAGCAGGCCTAGAAGAAGGCCTCTTTCCCCACCAAAACAGCCTAGAAGAATCCAAACTTCAAGAAGAACGCCGCCTATGTTACGTGGGCATCACCCGCGCGCGTCAACTGCTCTACCTGTGCCACAGCGAAAGCCGCTACCACTACGGAAAGCGTGACCGTTGTACGCCGTCTCGATTTCTTAGCGAAATTCCTGCAGGACTCATTCAAGAAATCCGCATGCGTCACCCCGTTTCGCAATTCAAAAAGCCGGTAACACCACACGACTTTCAAATAGGACAGCGCGTCAAACACCGCCAACTTTAGCGACTTAATGTATAAGTTTGTAGTAGTCGCTTTAGCGACTTAATGTATAAGTTTGTAGTAGTCGCTTTAGCGACTTAATGTATAAGAAATAAACGCGGCGCATGCATGCGTCACTTGCGTGCGTTAATTCTTAGCATTATAACTCTGTGACACTCTGTGAACTCTGAAAAAATGGGTTATTCGACCTAATTTGGGGGCCATAAAACATTTTGAAGGTTTTCAAATCAAATCATGGCCCACAAAATGAAATAAATCCTTGATTTCATAATAATTAATTCAACCCTTAATCCGCATGGGTAGATTATTTTCACGCTCCTCCCTTATTTGACAAGGCCTCTCACTAGGTTCTACCCACCCGACAACATTATTGTGCTTAAGTCTTTAGCCTAAAAATTTGTTTCGGTATTGACTATAGTTTTTTAGATAAATAACTGATGTTACGCACGAGGCTTCCCCAAGCCTTGGAATAAATTCCAAGGCTAAAAGCTCAAGTCACCTAAAGGTGACTAAATTCAACCGATTTTTTTTGGGTCATCGATTTTAAAAAACGACCTCTGATAACCTTGAATTATCTATATAAGTTTATAAGCGCAGTCTTTCAGTCACCTTTAGGTTCCTGGCGCTTTATTCTTAAGGATTTATCCCCAGGCTAAGAAGTCAATGCCATTAAGTTAAGAAATAAACGAGAAAGAGCCTTTGGTAAAGCCGTTGTCTCAAAGCTAAAGTCCCCTAAAGGGGACTGGTAAATTC
>NBMI01000110.1 GCA_002085445.1 Candidatus Parabeggiatoa sp. nov. 2 | reverse complement strand
TTAGCGCCTTGCGTTTGTAGTAGGTGCTTTAGCGCCTTAGTTTGTAGTAGGTGCTTTAGCGCCTTGCGTTTGTAGTAGGTGCTTTAGCGCCTTGCGTTTGTAGTAGGTGCTTTAGCGCCTTGCGTTTGTAGTATTTGTTTAGCGCCTTGCGTTTGTAGTAGGTGCTTTAGCGCCTTGCGTTTGTAGTATTTGTTTAGCGCCTTGCGTTTGTAGTATTTGTTTAGCGCCTAAGTTTGTAGTAGGTGTTTTAGCGCCTTGCGTTTGTAGTAGGTGCTTTAGCGCCTAAGTTTGTAGTATTTGTTTAGCGCCTAAGTTTGTAGTAGGTGTTTTAGCGCCTGAGTTTGTAAGTACTGAAGCACAAGTTTTCAGGTATGAAAGAATTCATAAAGCACCGAAGTTAAAGGGGGATATTCAATGAAAATACCGGTTTATTTTTGCTTCAGTACTTACAAACGAACATCAAAAGTGGGCCAGGTTGTCGTTTTAAGGGCGATAAATCGCCTACTACAAACAAACGCTCAAAAGTGGGCCAGGTTGTCGAATTGACAAGCCTTAGTTTTAAGGGCGATAAATCGCCTACTACAAACAAAGGCTCAAAAGTGGGCCAGGTTGTCGAATTTAAGGGCGATAAATCGCCTACTACAAACAAACGCTCAAAAGTGGGCCAGGTTGTCGAATTGTTTTAAGGGCGATAAATCGCCTACTACAAACGAGCGAGTTTTAGCAACTGAGGCGATGTGTCACCAAATCTCCCAGTTGTCCTTTTTCAAGAAAAGCCTCAAAACGTGGCAAGTCAAATAATCGGGTCAATTTGGAGGCTTGTTTGGCATCGTCCCAAGTGCATAAGACTAAGCCATCCAGTTGTTCTATCGGCCGTTCGAGGAGATTGAGCGTTGCTGGATTATGAGTCGTCACCAAAACCTTCAGGTTGCGACGTTGACAAACATCCCCAATCGCTTTGACTAGCAACTCAACCCGACTGGCGTGTAAGCCATTGTCAAATTCTTCAATCACCACCAGCGAAGAAGCTTCTACCGTTTCAAGGGCCGTCAACATGGCTAAATGACGCAGTGTTCCATCCGATAACAGATTGGCACCCACTGATTGTTTGTCATGGCCTTCTTTTAAGCCAAACATAACGTTATGGTATTTAGTCAAATCAAAATCAAAAGCTTGGTATGATTGATCAGATAAGGGCTTTATCCAACCCAGTAATCGGTCC
This sequence comes from Candidatus Parabeggiatoa sp. nov. 2, assembly GCA_002085445.1. Lineage (GTDB taxonomy): Bacteria > Pseudomonadota > Gammaproteobacteria > Beggiatoales > Beggiatoaceae > Parabeggiatoa. The sequence continues at coordinate 17,246 of NBMI01000110.1, read as the reverse complement.
AAAATGTGTTGTTCAGAATTGTTTTGAGCTAAGGCATACAAAACGGCAGACAGATTGGCACCGTCTTTGGCGAGTACACGATTGCCCACTCGTTCATATTGACGCATAAGTTTTGGGTTAGGTTCAAAAACGAAAGGGGCACGAAGCGAATTTTTTATCGCTTTAATGAGTTTTAAACACTTCTCACGTTCTTTATTTTTAGTAGCAAAGTCTTGGTATTGCGACAAAACGGATTGATTAGCTGAGACGGAAACGAGAGGCTTTTTTCCACCTTGGGCAAAATTATCGTAACGAACCAAAATCTCACTTGAAATCTCTTTTTTGGTAATCGTTTCAAAAATGATTCGGCCATCGTAAACCAGCTTTTCTTGGTTTATCAACGGACTAGGTTCGGTTTGCACTTCCACTAAATAGGAAAAGGGTTTATTTCTAAACTCATCCGAAAAACGCAAACAAAAAGCATTTTTACCAAAACGAGGGCACGCTGACAAACTACCGCGAATTTGTAGGCCATAATTCCCTCTACCCAGATCGGTAATCTCATGCAACGGGCCACCATAAGCGATAAACGACAGTAATTCAATCGCTTCAATCACATTGCTTTTGCCGGCCCCATTAGGCCCAATAAGTATCGTAAACGGTTTGGATAACTCAAGCTCGGCTTTTGCAAAGCCTTTGAAATTCTCAAAATTGTGCATGTCATTGTTCCTTATCAATCACTCAATAACTTTATCTATTTTAGTTTGTAGTCGTTGCAACTGTTTGTAGTAGTTGCTTTAGCAACTGTTTGTAGTAGTTGCTTTAGCAACTGTTTGTAGTAGTTGCTTTAGCAACTGTTTGTAGTAGTTGCTTTAGCAACTGAGGCGATAAATCGCCTACTACAAACGAACTGTTCATTTCAGTTGATGGCCCACAAATAAGGGTTATTGACGTATTAATTGTAATGATTTAGTCCAAAGCTGAAGCTTTGGACTCCAGCGCTGGATTTCGTCGGTAAGCAGATAGTGCGTGAAAAGTCAAGTAACTGTTTTGTATCTATGGTTTTTATTGTTGGCAATCTTTTTGCTGCTATAGTTAGTAATAAGAAAGTCAACAACAAAAATTCTCTTGATTTTATTGTTGGCAATCTTTTTGCTGCTATATTTAGTAGTAAGAAAGTCAACAAGGAAAATTCTCTTGATTTTATTGTTGGCAATAATTTTGCTCTGCTATATTTATTAATAAGAAAAATCAACAAGGAATAATTATCATGAACTTATTACGCACTATTATACTGTTAACTATCGTTCTCTCATTGATGGCTTGTGTGCAGCCGAAGGTTCCTCAGATGGTCGCAACTGGGCCGACATTTGGCGAGGCACAAACGCCGGCGCCTTCAAATTCTTCAAGTCCGCCTGTCTTGCAAATAGATACAGGTGGCCATAAGGGGCTAATTATGGATATGGCCTTTACGCCCGATGGACGTTATTTAATTTCTGCCGGAGAAAATAAACTTATCCGTGTCTGGGAGTTGGAGACCGGGCGCTCGGTGCGTATTCTGCGCGAGTCACTCGGCGCGGGGAGTGAGGGCAAGATTTTGGCAATGGCGTTGTCTCCAGACCTTGGGTTTTTCTCATGATAGCAGTTTACTCGTGTCGGGTGGCTTTGATGAAACGGCTATCCTGTGGGATGTGACTAGTCAGCAGCGGTTGCACACTTTGAGTGGACATACCGGCCACATCTATGCCGCCGCTATCACAAAAGATAATCAGCGTGTCGTGACGGGCAGTTCTGACCAAACTTTGCGCCTGTGGCAGGTACAGGACGGGGAACTGGTTGCTACGCTGGAAGGCCATACCGATGAGGTGGTAGCGATGGCTATCTCTCCTCGAGACGGCACTATTGTCTCTAGTAGTTGGGAAGACTCTATTCACTTGTGGGATGGTCAAACGGGAGACTATATCAAAATATTGGCGAACAGTGAAGTGAATGCCAATCGTCTCGCCTTTAGCCCGGATGGGCGTTATCTGGTCTCGTGTACGGCCGATGGGCTTGATAGTTACTGCCATGTTTGGTCTTATCCGTCTGGCAAGAAAGTTGTGACTTACCAAGGTCATGATAATATTGTGCAGACGACTGTCGTCAGTCCAGATGGGCAATGGGTGGCGACAAGTGGCGGCGAGAGTAACGAAATTCATCTCTGGTCGTTGCGCGAAGGTAAGTTGCTTAAGCGCCTCCGTGGGCTTGGTGGGAAAACTTTTTCGGTGGGCATCTCGAAGGATGGCAAGGCGTTGGCTTGGGGAAAAAGCTTGGATAATCAAAGCATTAATCAAAATCAACGTGGCCCGTTAGAATATAGTTTCGCTTTTCCTACGTCTGATCGGCCTCTTGGTGCGCCCAAAGCCCTTTTGGAAAACGGTGGGACGGGTTCTTTGCAAAAGACTGACATGGAAGCTACGCCTAAGCCGGTTTTGGTAAAGGCGGGGACTGGCTCGGCCCGGTCGCGGGGCGCAAGCATTAACCCGGCCATTTCGCAGCCTTCCCAGCTTTCCACACAGAAGGGAGTAGAGGAGAATTTCCTTCGCGCTCAGGATAAATGGAATAATTGGTCGCTAGGCATTCAACATGGCGCGGGCCGTTGGTATCAATCCATTCTTGAAATCCGTCACCAAGGCCGTACCGTCGCCAACATTGAGCGAAGTGCTACTTCGGGCTATGTCCACAATGCCTATACCTTCACGCCCGACGGCCAGCGCATCATCAGCGGTGGAATGAACGGTGTTCTTAGTGCTTACAACCGCGAGGGTAAGAAATTGGGCGACTATGTGGGCCATACGATGGAGGTTATGGCGGTGGTGGTTTCTCCCGATGGCCGCCTGTTGATTTCCGGCAGTGCTGACCAAACTGTGCGCGTGTGGAATGTGGAAAGCCGCGAAAACTTGCTTACCTTGTTTTATGGCGCTGACGGCGAATGGGTTGCTTGGACGCCGACGGGGCATTATACCGCTTCGCTTAATGGTGCTCATATGGTGGACTGGTACTTCACTCGTGGGGCGGATAAAGCGGTTGATTCTGCCACAGCGGCTCAGTTGCGCGCGCATTTCTACCGCCCTGACATTATTACTGATGTTGTGCTTCTGGGTAGTGTTGAGGAGGCCATTGCCAAGGCCGGCAACACTGATTTTAATCTTGAACAACTCGCTAGTCGGTAATGGGTAATGCGAATATCTCGCGATCAAATGAAAAATGAAAAATGAACAAAGAGAACTACGTTCTACTCACCCTACCCCTAATTCCTTCGATCTGGGGAGTTAAACCATACTCCCCTAATCCCTTCAAACCCGGGAGTTGAACCAAACTCCCCTAATCCCTTCGATCTGGGGAGTTAAACCATACTCCCCTAATCCCTTCAAACTGGGGTGTTGAACCATACACCCCTAATCCCTCTCTAAACACCCTTCAATGCCATTACGCAAAAGCCAATAGTTCGAGCTTTAGGCCGAGTTCCGCGAAACTGGAGCAAAGTTTTGACTCAGGTTTGGAGTCCTGCCAAACTAAAGTTTGGACTCCTACAGTCAGTCTTTTATAGGCGGCTACGAATATAGCCTACGCCATGACGGAACTTAGTCAACAATCGACAGTTGTAAGTTGCAAGTTCATTTTCAATCTTGGGATTGTTAGTGATAAAACAGCTTGTCTCTCGTTTTTTAGCTTTATGCTCAAGAACTGAAGCATACACTATAGCGTCTTGAGGTGAAAGATCGTGAGTCTTCTGGAACTATAGCAACTACAAGGATTGTATATAATAAAGGATTAAAAACGACGCTGTACTAAGTATTAACCAACTCAAAGTCAATTTGCTTATCCGCGCAGCAATTCACCTATAAAAAGTATGGCTAATGAGGCGCAATTGGGGGCCATAACTTAATTTGAAACCATTCACGTCGGCAAAAGTTTCGCTTCGCTGTACTTTTGCCGACGTAACATTTTATGGCCCCTAAATCAGGTAGTCTAAATAACTTTTTCCAGAGATAAAAGTTCTCTGGGAGTACGAGTAAAAAGTAAGGCGCATTGGGTGTGAATTCGTGTTTGAGTAAGTTACGCCGCATTTGAGTTGCCCAGTGTGCGGAAACATCGGGCTGGTTTTTGACTTCTACCACTAATTGCAGATTGTTGTTTGTATCATAGACAGTTATATCAGCGTGTTTTGTCATAGAGTCCTCCGTGAAGAAAAATCACTTGTGTCACTGTTTTCAAAACCTTCTCGTTTTGCCTGAGCATGGCCGAAACGGTGTTAGTATCCATGAGAAGTCCATGATCAGTGTTACCTCCTTACCAAGCATTCATTAAAAATTGTGTGCTGGCGTGAGCCAAACTAAAGTTTGGACTCCTGTTCACTGTTCAAATCCATCTTGTTTGCAACGTTGTACTAACAGGGCAAAATACACATCAGCGTGTGTTCCGCCAAATACTTTCCATGTCATTTCTATCGAGCTATCCGTTTGCAGCTTTTCCGTCGGTGGAATTGAAGAATCGTTTAATGAGACGCAGAATGCCCACCGACAGAGTACATTCCAATTTATAATCCCCGTTTTGCGTTTTAGCATGACCAAATATATTTTGGCTTTTTCAGAAAGTCGAATAGTTTCAATTGTCATGGTTTTTCCGTTATAAAATAGGAACTTGCAAAGGGTGCTCAACCCCTACCGGGGTTGAATGTGAAACGTAGTAACTCGCTACGCGAGATAATAGAAAAGAACCAGGTTTTGGCCTTTTTTGTATTTAACCAAATCGGGAAATGCTATAAGTAACTACCATCAAGCCCCAACGGGGCGATATTAATATAGCCTGGGGCAACGCCCCAGGAAATCCAAGTTATGCCATTGCGTTTCAGAGCTTTGCTCGATAAGTTTGCCAAACCTTGGAGGGTTTTTACCTTAAAAAAAGTAGCCAGGCTTGATGATGGATGATTGTTTCTTATCGTCGTAGAAAATGTGATATTCTCGCCCAATCGCTGCTTTAATGTTGCGGTGGTATTTCTCGTTAATCTCTTCATCGGTTGATAACAAGATCACTTGATGGCTCGCTTGATGAAAATAGTTGTCAACTAAATTTTGGCGATGTTTGCCATCTAATCGACTGAGCGGTGTGTCAATGATTGCAGGTAAGGGCCGCCCAGAGGCGCGGCTTAGTCCCCATAAAATCGAAACCGCCAGCAGTTGTCTTTCTCCCGCCGAGAGAGTTTCGGGGAGTAGTTTGTCATGATTGGGTGTGTAGAGTGTCAGTGCGTAGCTAGTCGGGTCAATTTCGATTTGGCGAATAAAGTTGTCTTTTCTGATAAGTTGTTGAAAACTATCTAAAATCAGTGATTCGAGTTGCCGAATATGCTTTTTTGTCATCGTAAACCCAAATTTTTTTAGGGTGCTGCGGACTATCTCAGATTGTTTGAGGAGACGGTTGGTGGTTTCATTGGCAAAGATTTGTTCTGCTTCTGTTTTGTAAGCCTGAGTCAGTTCAGTTTTTTTACGATCGGTTTGATGGCGAAGACGTTTCTGTTCTTGTTCTAATGTATTAATCTGTGATTTGGCTTGTTTAATTTCCTTTTCCGTGTTCTCAAGTTGTGTTGTGATGCCCGCTAAACGTTCTGGATCAGGAATACTGGCGAGTTTTCGTTCATAGTTGTTGATCTCGTCGGTGATTTCTTCGACTGTTGCTATGAGTGTGCTTGCCGAGGCTTGTATTTGGTTAAGAAAGCTCTCTTGTAGTGGTGCAAAAGCGACCAGCTTGAGGTTGAGATAGCATTCTGTTTCAATAGATTGTTGGCGTTTTATTTTGTCTTCTTTGATGAAAGCTTTAATGGCTTTCAGCGCAGCACTGTTGGTTGCGTGTTGTTTTAACAACTTAACTAAGATAGCGTCGCGTTTTTCAAGTTCTTCGTGAAGTGTCCGATTACGTTTGGCTTCTTGCTCTCGAATGGTTTGTTTTTTTGTATCGCGGAGTAAGTCTGGTATTAAAATCAACGGCGCAATCCCGGTAGCGAGTTCGCGCTGTTGTTCTTCAATCTGAGAGAGTTTTTGTTGGGCTGCTTGAAGTTCTGTCTCAATAGTTGCCCTTTGTTCAAAGAGTTCTCCGCCTTCACGCCGATATTCTTCTTTGAGCCTTTCTTGCTCTTTTTGGGATTGTTTTAAACGTTGCCCTGTCTCTGTTTTCTGTTGTGCCATTTCCTTGGTTTTTTTTTCTAGCGCTTCAAATTCTTCTTCTAGGACGGTAATATGATCACGATTTTGTTGTGATTGGAGTTGTGTTTTGCGTTTGCGTTCTATTGTTAATAAGTCGGTGGATAAGCGATCGACTAAGTCTAAGCCTAATAGAGCGTGAATGCCTGTTTTAAGCAGTTCTGCGGCTTTGTCGGTGTCGGCAAGGGCTTCAATTTTTTCGCCGTCGAAAAAAAATAGGCTAGAGATTCGGGCGGGTATAAATTCTTCAGCATATTCATACCAGCGTTCTGTGAGGACGGGATCTAAAATGCCATCGCGTTGTACTTCTACCGTTTCTTTGAGGTTTTTGCCGTTTGGGTACCATGAACGCTGGATACGAATAGATTCTTCTTTGCCGTCTCTGAAATGTTTAAATTGCAGTTCAAGGGCGGCACCGTTTTGGGGATCGACATGGTAATTAATCATTCGACGTAAATAGTCATAATAGTTAATGTTGCCGCGGTTGGAGTATTTTGCAAATTTGCCGTAGAGTGTGAGTTGGAGGGCATTTAGTAGGGTGGTTTTGCCACTGCCATTGAGTCCTCCCAATAATATGATGGTTTTTTGGGGAGAGGGTGGCGTTAAGTTAAGAACGTGGTGTCCTTTGTAGATGCCAAAATTGTGTAGGACGATTTCTTCAAAAATCATTTATTACTCAGTTGTCAGTTATCAGTTAAAGTGAGAAATCCGAGTTTTCCTGATTTTAACGGATTTTGTTGATACCTTATCAAAGTGCCAACCCCGTAGGGGTTGAATGTAAATAGCCACAGGTGCAACCTGTGGAAAATGTGCCCCCAACGCGCCAACCCCGTAGGGGTTGAATGTTAATAAGTATGGTATTGATATAATCAATAAAATTCAACAAGTTATACATTTCAACAAGTTACAATCAGGATTTTTCCAAAAAATCACTCGAATTTCTTCGGATTTCTTGAGCCAGGTGAGAAATCCGATTTTTCCAAAAAATAGGATTTCTTCGGATTTGTAGGTGCTCACTGCAATTTCATGTCCTCGCTCTGGTTGTATTTGACAAGCTCGGAAAGTCTAAATAGTCTTTTGACTTCATTTGTGGCAAAAACAAGTAGGCCGTCGCCTTTTTTCACGTTTAGCCATTTTAGGATTGGGAGTGCAATACTCGTATTCCCTTGGGGAATTTTAATTCTTTCTCCATTGGGAAAACGGAAATACACACGGCCTTTTTTTGAGTTAGCCCATTTATTAGTCCATGTTAGGTAGGGCGGCACAATTTTATGAGCCTTAAGTTTATAAACAAACGCTGGCTTTGTCGTCGTTCCCGTTATTATTGGTTGGCGACTGTGACTAAAGATAATCTTTATATTCTCGCTATAGGTGTGGGGACGAACATATTCTTTAACAAAACCTACCTGTTCCTGTTGAGGAATGTATGTTTTAATTTGGTTTATGAACTTCTGCTGCAATTCAAGGGTTTTTGGTTTGATATGCAGCGTAAGTTCAACTTCGATAGGATTTTTTTCATTACATTTGAATTCAGAGCTAAAAACCCCTTTATCATAATAATAAGAGAAACCTGTAAATTTTTGCCTCAGTTGTGTTCCAGTATGTGATTCTAAGTGAATTTTAAATTTATCACTTGAGTTACACTTAAAATCTTCACTAGGGCTTAGTCTGTCGCTATAACTGTCATCTTTTTCCGAAATTTCCACAAAAATATTTTTGGCATCCACTGTTACTTCCTTATTTATTGGAATAACAACAGGCTGTATTGCACTTAGCCATTTTCTGTTACACGCAGGTTTTTCCTCAAAAAGAGTCTTGCCACGCTGCGTGATTTTAACCACAAATTCGCTGTCGCAATATCCCTTGTACATTTTGTTTTCCCTATCCCACCACTTACGAGTGAACTCATCCGCCTTAAAAACCGTGAGTGACTCAAGAGTAATGGTATATTCCCCCGCCATCGCCTCTATGCCAGACATCATCACGAGAGCGAGTAATAAGCCAAGTTTGAAAAGCGCCGTCATGGCAGTTCGTATTGTGTTCATCGCTTTGCCTCTGTTAGTGAGTACAATGGATTGACGGATTAGTATAACGGATTGACGGATTAGGCAACTCCAAATAAATAAAATACCCACTCAGAAAAATTTACCCACTCAGAAAAATTTGCTGCTGTGTCGTGTAGAAGTTTTTTATAAAAAAAATGGGTATATTAATTTTTGTGAGTTACCTTAGTACTAATTCGTTTATCCGCGTAATTCGCTGTACTCAGCATGCGTAATTCGCTGTACTTAGACGTAATCCGTTTATCCACGTAATCCGTTGTACTCACTCCACGTCATCCGTTGTACTCACTCCACGTAATCCGTTGTACTCACTCCGCGTAATTCGCTGTACTCTGTACTCATGCGCTTGTGTCGCTGTACTCTCACCCAATTCCCAACAAAGAATGATAAAATAAAACTTCACGCCTCATGAATTTATCCCTCAATACCGAACCAACAATGACCAATTAACCAATAACCAATACCCCTAACGGATAAAATTAATGTCTATTCAACCGCTTACAAAAATCGCCCTACTCATCAGCCTTTTTTTGACCAATCACATTACCTTAGCACTTGACATCGCAGGGACAATCGACGCAAACCACCCGCTATGGAAAAAACTCCAACACAAAAACAATCTTAACAATACCGACGTGTTATTAAAAGCCAACACCAAAATCATTCACGGCGAACACCCCTTTCACCTCTATGCGCGGCGCTTGGACGTTAAAAACGGTGCCAAAATAATCGCGTTTGAACAACCCGCCCATAAAGGCAATGACGGCAGCGCCGGCTTTATGGGCACCGGCGAACGCGGCGAACACGGCAAAACGGCAAAACGCGGACTCAACGCCGGGCAAGTCACCATTGAAGCCGTTGAGGCCTACGGAAAGTTAACCATTAACAACCAAGGCCAAAATGGAGGGCACGGCGGTAACGGCGGCAACGGCGCCACAGGCGCGGCCAGTTATGACTGCATTAGGATAACAGAAAAGTGCGAAAAGATTAGCCGCACCAAACTGGTGTACACCCATTGCGCTCCCAAGACATGCGCCGAGCGCCAATGGCATTGCCCAATACCGACGGGGCAAGGCGGCAACGCTGGCAAAGGCGGACAAGGCGGGGCCGGTGGCAATATTAATATCCAAATAAAAAAACTCAATTCACTGTGCTTACGACTCAATCTGCACAGCGGTATCAACGGAAAACCCGGTAAACCCGGCACCGGTGGAAAGGCCCATCAAGCTTGTCCCCAAGGTTTAACGGGAAAAGCACTGAACACGGCTAAAAAACGCAGCCAAGCCGGCACCCTCAAACCCGATAACTTACTAACCTTCACCCAAACAGAACAGGATTGGATTAAGCAAAACCCCAACCTTGAGCAATACATCAACGAATTAGATAAAAGATGGCATCAACTGAAAACACTCGGTTTTAAAACAGGGCAAAAATCGGAGAAATTCGCTATTGAAACCGGGCAAAAAACCGACGATGCCAACTATCCGGCCCTTAAAAAATGGCACAACAACAAAGACAAATATCCCTATTCCGTCTTTGAACCGGCCCAATATGGCAACGCTGACAACAACACCGCCAAAAACTTTTTGCGGCGCTTGAATTCAGAAAACGCCAAAAAAGCGCCCGGTTGGACATCACAAAGCTATAGAATGCTGCTGAAAATCCGCAAACAATGGATAGACTATCAGCGCAAGCGACGCACTGACGATGATGTTCAACAGACAAGACAACGCGCATACCAAGAAAGAAAACGCGCACACGAAATAAAAGCAAGGCTGTGTACACAAGCCCGGATTAATAATTAATGATTAATGATTAATGATTAATTGTTAATTATCCCTACAAGATTTCATCCGGAGTCCAAGATTTATCTTGGACGTCTATTTGTCCTGAGTCCAAGATTTCGTCCGGAGTCCAAGATTTATCTTGGACGTCTATTTGTCCTGAGTCCAAAATAATTAATAATTAATTGTTAATTATCCCTACAAGATTTCGTCCGGAGTCCAAGATTTATCTTGGACATTTATTTATTCACTATTGGCTTTTTTGAAATTATTTTTCTGAATATCTATAGTTAATTGCGTGAGGCGATAAATCGCCTACTACAAACGTACAAACGTACAAACGTACAAACGTACAAACGTACAAACGAGAGGAGCAAAACATGCGTTTTAAATCGGCCTATCAAAACGTCTTAAATGCGGCTTGGGATAATGTTGATCCAAACAAAATCGAGGCCCTCATTAACGAATTAGGCCAGACTTTTTATCAAATCCAAAACGCCACCGATCTTAAGGTATCGGTAAAATCACTGGATCAGGCACTATTGGCAATCTATCAAGAAGATGTGGCTAGTCAACCCAATAAGCAACCTAGCCTATTAGCCAATCTGATTTTTCCGCCTTTGGCGGTTCAACTTGATCAAGGCATCCGTGTGCATGAAGGCGGTGACACACTTTCAACTCTGCTCCAAGCACTTGACTTGCATCAAATGACCCACAACGAAGTTTTGGTTAATCATTACATACCCAAACTTTTTGATGCCAATGCCGCCCAAATCAAACCATACACGCCACTTAGGAAACTAATGTTCTTGGTGACGCTACGCTTATTAACTGAATTAAACCGGCCCCAAGACAATCAGGCTGCACCAAATGTCCTGGAAGGCATGGGATATACTTGGGACGCCATTAACCGCACAATCGTCGAAGGCCACCGCCAAGGCTTGGCATTACTAAAACGCTACTATGAGCAACGCGTGTCTGACAAAAGAACCCTCGAAGAAATCCCAGAAGGCCTGTCGAAAAGTTTTGCCAAACCAGATGATGACTTAGTCAAAATATTGTGGGAACAAATTCAACCGCGCGGCGCATCACAAATTGGACGCGCCACATTTGGAAACCGACAAAGGCGAGTACCGCTACTCAAATATGGGTGGGCGGCCCTAGTGTTAGTCTTATGGGTAATCGCCATTGGACTTTTGGGGACTCACTCTTTTACCTATATTGAACACACTCAAACGCTCCAACAACAGAATAACGAATTACTGACGGACTTGAAAAAAAACCACTAACAAATTTATTTTGGCAGTCGTCCAAACTAACGTTTGGCAGGAGTCCAAGATTTATCTTGGACTTCTAAATTTGAGGGCCATAAATTATTTAAAAAAGGTAATAACATGGAAACAATTGCAAGAACTTTACATATTCCCAAAAATCACACAATTAGTTTTACGTTACCTAACCATATCCCAGTCGGGCAAGCAGAAGTGGTATTAGTCATTCATCCTTCATTAAAAGCGCCAAAAATTTCCAAAGATGAAGCCCTGCTTAAATTAGCAGGGACGCTTAAAAATTCACCCCGTTTTAGTGGTGATTCGGTCCAATTGCAAAGACAAATGAGGCAAGAATGGGATGGATAGTTTTTTATTAGATACCAACGCGGTGCTAGATTTTCTCAAAGGAGAAGAGAAAATAAAAGCGGTATTTCAAACCGAGATGAAGGATAAGCCACGTTTTGTCAGTGAAATTACCCGTATGGAATTGTTGGGTTATCCCGATATCAGTCCTGACGAAGAAGCCATAATCAACAGATTTTTATCACAGGTGGAAATTCTCCCTTGTGACGAGGTAGTGGTAAACAGAGTAATTCAACTGCGCCGCATGACTAAAAAACTAAAATTGCCAGATGCTATTATTGCTGCCACAGCAATAGAATATCATTTGGTATTAGTTTCTCGTGATAGTGTATTCAATTTGTCACTACCAGAATTACAAATAATTAATCCTAATAATTCGACTACAAACGATTAGGATTCATTAAAGAAATCGGATTTTTTGGAAAAATCGGATTTCTCATTGTGTTCAAAGCCGTTTTTAGGGCCAGGTTGTGGAATTGATGACACTTGATGGCTGTATCGCTTTGATTAATTAAGCCATTTTGAGGGCCTGCTTGTCGAATTGCTTGAGTCAGTTTTTGTCAATAGACATAATAACGCCCAAAACTTGAGGGGAGTCCAAGATTTATCAGGAGTCCAAACTTTAGTTTGGCAGGAGTCCAAGATTTATCAGGAGTCCAAACTTTAGTTTGGCAGGAGTCCAAGATTTATCTTGGCAGTCCTCCAAACGTAAGTTTGGCAGACTCATGATACGCATGTCCCTACTATTCACCTATTTTTTGTCGGCTATTTGGGCTACCGATTTTGGGGGCCATAAATTAACAATTAACAATTAATAATTACTGGGCTATCGATTTTGAGGGCCATAAATTAAGAATTAACAATTAATTATTAATCATTAATTATTAAGTATCCGTTTATTCCCTAATCCGTTATACTATTTATTTATATTTCGAGACAACTCAATGAACTTTCTTAGAAAAACCGCACAATGGATCAAAGAACTTTTCGGCCTCAATCCAAGCCGAATTGGTATTGTAGGCTATCCCAGTATCGGCAAAACCGTTTACCTCACCATCCTCTATGGAATATGCGGCGTACTCAAAAAGTGCCAAAAGATGACAATGATGGCTGGCAAATCGCAGCAATACTTTCAGGCTAAATGGAACTGGATGACGGGTGTCGAGCGACAGTTTTTGCAAGGAACAGAAGACACCACGCGATTTGATTTTAAAATCACGCTAGATCCATCTCGCTTTTTTTGCTCACAAACCAGAAAAGTTGATTTCATCGATCCGCCCGGAGAAGTATTTACCGTTAATCCACAAGCATATGCCGAAGTCGTTAAAAAAGTCGAAGCGTTTTTGGACAAAACAGACGCGCTCTTATTTCTGATTGAACCCGATGACTTTGATTTTGTGGCATTGGCCGTCAAATTAAAAGCCCTACTGTCAACGGTTGCCCAAAATCAGGAAGACTTTGAACAAAATCAAGCGGCTTTTATCGCGCAACACTGTGATGAATTGCAAATCAAGTTATTACCAGAACAAGGCGGTGCCAGTTTCTCCAGAATGAAGGACGTTATCAGCGGGTTTATGCAACACGCCGACGACAACAACCTGGACACCACCGTAGACGAACTGATGAAACTGTATAAACAAGACGCCAACGATCGTGCCGTTGCGCTGATGAATTACATTGGCGATCGATTGGATAAAAAGCGATTTACCAATATTGCAGTGGTGATAACAAAGGCCGACAAATTATCGCCGTTTCGACAAACAAGCCCACGCCCTACCGTTTTAGTGCCCGATCACTTGCAAGGATACCAAAAGATTAAGGGCGGCAATGTCCAAAAACTCGCACAAGCCCTAAGCGAGTTTTGGAAAAATCATGATGATCGCTGGCCGCCCATCCTACAGCAACTGTTTGAAACCTATCAACATTTCTTCGCGGACTTAAGTAAAATTAAGGGCGACTATCAAGTCTTTTTCGTTTCAGCAATTGGCGATGTGGCTTGGGATGACGAAACGCATAGAATGCGCCCCCCGCGGGAAATTCGTCCGCAAGGCATTGAAGGCCCGGTAGAATGGTGTCTGCGCCAAATTGTGCGCCACAAAATCAATCGGCTTGGGCTGCTCAAGCATTTTCTGATACTCCTAGTATTAGTTTTGATAAGTTGGCCTATCCAAACCTTCAATAAAAACATCGGCCCGGCCTTAAAAGATGCCAATATTATCAATGACATAGACACTTGGAAAAACGGGTATACTCAATGGTGGGCCTCGATATTAGGCAGCGGCGGAATACAACATCGCTCTCAACTGCTCCAACTGCAAACATATTGGCAACAGTTAACCGACTTAAAAGCTCAGCTAGATGATGTGCTATCAGACGAAGCTAAAATCAAACACGCGTTGGACAAACTGCACGCCAACGTAAGAGAATTAAAAATCAGTGATGATGAGATTCGTCAAATCCAAGAACAGTTGCAACGGGCTATTTCCGAGGTGCTACAGTGGTTGGCGCTGAAAACAAAGTATGCCGAATTGAGAACTCGGTTGGAGCCTGATTTTCATTACCAACTGGACTGCTGCTTGCCTAATAAGAACAACTGCCAAGATACGCTTGATTTTTCTCAGCAAGTTTCTTTGCAAACAGTACAAGAGAAAGTTAAGGTTATACAAGGCGCTCTACCCCAACAACCTCAGTATAAAAAACTGGTTTGTCTCAAAGACAAATTGCACAGCGCCACGCGCCAAATAAGCGACTGGAATAACAACGGGATGCCGCTTAAGTTTAAGCATGGTGAGATACCGCCGGCCTTTATTGGGCTGGATACCAAACTGATTGTGTTATTTGGCGGCGATGAAATTCACAGCGGTGACGACATTAGGTGGCAACCCAAAAAGAGGCGCTATTTTAAATTCTCGGCGGTTGATTCGGCCGATAACGTCAAATACGAGGCTTCTTATAAAGCGCCGATTGAATTTGTCAATAACATTTGTTGGGATGACAAGCTCCTTAATGTGGAAGTGCGCCCATTCTTTGAAGTTTATCTTGGCGAACTCGGTTCGCTCTTTCCGAGTATTCAGAAGAGCAATTGTGATAAGAGGTAGAGTACAACGGATGACGCGGAGTGAGTACAGCGAATTACGCGGATAAACGAATGGTGAGTACAGTCAATTACGCGGAGTGAGTACAGCGAATTACGCGGATAAACGAATGGTGAGTACAGCGAATTTGGCTCAGTGAGTACAACGAATGACGCTGAGTACAACGAATGTGCTCCGTGAGTACAACGCCACGCCACTGCGGCTGTACTCAAGGATAATTGGCGTTCCGCCACGTACAATTCGTTTATCCACGCTTGTGTCATTGTACTCACTCCACGTCATTCGCTGTACTCACTCCACGTCATTGCTGTACAATTCGTTTATCCGCGTAATTCGCTGTACTCAAGGCGCGTAATTCGCTGTACTCACTCCACGTCATTCGCTGTACTCACTCCGCGCTTATGTCGCTGCACAATTCGTTTATCCGCGTAATTTCACTCCACGTCATTCGCTGTACTCACTCCGCGCTTATGTCGCTGTACAATTCGTTTATCCGCGTAATTCGCTGTACTCACTCCACGTCATTCGCTGTACTCACCCAAGGACTCAAACACATGCCCCAAGCCCGCCTATTCTTAACCGTCTCAGCCGGCCGCCCACAATGGTGTACAGAAAACCTACTAAACGCCAAACCATATCTAGACGAACTCGCCCAGGCCGCGCGTAACCTATTTCCAAAGCAAGCCGACGGCACGCCGGCCGACGCCGGGCTCGCCTTTTGGCGGCCCGACACCTCTCCAAACCAACCCAATGATCATAACGCCATTGCCTGTGCGTTACTACTAAATCGCCCCGATACAATCCAACGATCTCGAAATGCGCTATACCAATATATACTTATCCTGTCCGAACAAGATTATCGCACCCACCCGCTCAACCCAATCGCACTGCTGCGTACCCTTTTAACACCAGACATACTGGACTCAACGTTTCCTCACAACGCGCCACCCGACAAGAAACGAAAAGCCGTTGAAGGCTATGAGTCTATTACCGTTATTAATAATACCTATGGCGACTTCCAACCCGTTGCCACTAAACAAACACCGCAACTCGATCTCATTCAATCGGCCGCCGGTTCCGACTTGGAGAATGTGCAAGCCTATCTAGCGGCCTGTATTGCCCAACCTGCCAAAGTACCGCCGCTGTGTTTTTCTCCCATCGGCAACGCCGCAAACGCCGCGGAAGACTTTTTGCACCAATCCAGCAGTGCCAAACTATTAGAAACATTATACTTATGTTTGCCCGCGGGTTTATGGACAAACCTGTGTTGGTCAATCTGTCAGTATGGCCCCCAATTTAATAACGCGTTAAATAAGGCCGTTAAAAAAATTCACTCAAATCCGCCTAACGAATTAACGGCGGTAATGCAAAACTATGTGAAGCCGTTATTTTCGGCACTGGCTCAACGCAATTCCTCAGAAGTGGACAAGTTGCGTCACAGCTATATCCCAAACACCCCCAACACAAACGCCAAGAAACAAGTACCTGAAGACAAGAACCGAATCATCAACCAATTGAAAGAGAAAATCGAAGCGAGGCCTCTTACTGAAATTGTGGCACAACGGCAAGTTTCCGAGTTACCACAACCGGGCGCAACTATTATTTATGGCGATAATAAGAACCAAGTCATCAACCAATCGAAAGACGAAGCGAAGCCTCTTACTAAAAAAACTGTGGCACAGCGGCAAGTTTCCGATTCCGAGTTACCACAACAGTTCGTAAACATTGTTTATAAACCGGACGATAGCAACACCAACAGGGCGGATTTTTTTGGACGGCGCGCTTTCATTTGGATGGGAATATCGACTTTGCTAATCGTTATCACCGCTCTGTTGGCATTCTATGGCGGCACTTTTTTTGGTCGCGGCGGCGATGGAAATAAACAACCAGACACGTTGTCGCTGGTAAAGAGCGGTTTTACCTCTACCTTTACTCTTCCTAATCAAGAAAACGTTGCCAATGAAACCGATCCAAAGCAATTGGGTAAAATGCTTGGACAAGTGGCGAAAACTCAAGCTGAAGAAATAAACAACTTATCGGCGGCCGTCAAAAACAAGCCGAGCGAAAATAACCAGCTTGTTGATGAATTTCAAAACGCATTTCGTGGGGCTTATCAAACCAAAAAACAGGACTATAACAAAGCGTTAAATGCGGCAACGATAGCAGAGTTAGGTAAACAGTTTGGCGAACTGTCCAAGAAAAAGGACACCTACTTGACTCAGGAAACGGCCAAAGTGGCCGAACTTGAAAACACGCTAAACCAGCGCGAAGGCACGATAACTCAACTGACAAGCGACTTGAGTCAGGAAAAGGCCGAAGTGGCCGAACTTAAAGACACCGTTAAACAGCACAAAGGCACGATAGCTCAACTGACAAGCGACTTGACTCAGAAAACTGCCGAAGTGGCCGAACTTAAAGGCACCGTTAAACAGAAAACGGCCAAAGTGGCCCAACT